>NZ_KB911795.1:0-173779 GCF_000383655.1 Streptomyces sp. 351MFTsu5.1
CGTCGAGCAGGTCCCAGGACCAGTCGACGACGGCCCGCAGGGTCTGCTGCCGGGGCAGGACGGTACGGCTGCCGGAGGTCAGCAGCCGGAACCGGTCGTCGAGCCGGTCCGCGATCTGGCGCGGCGTCAGCATCCGCAGCCGGGCGGCGGCGAGCTCGATACCGAGGGGCAGCCCGTCGAGCCGCCGGCAGATCTCGGCGCACGCCTCCGGATCCTCCTCCACCCGGAACCCGGGCCTGGCCGCGGCCCCCCGGTCGGCGAGCAGCCGCAGTGCGACGGGCTGCGGCAGCGGCTCCACGGGACGCAGCAACTCCCCCGGCACACCGAGGGGTTCACGGCTGGTGGCCAGCACGGTCAGGCCCGGGCAGTGCTCAAGGAGCTTCTCCACCAGCCGGGCCGCCGCGTCGACGACATGCTCGCAGTTGTCGAGGATCAGCACCATCCGCCGCCTGCCGCAGTGCTCGGCGAGCCGCTCCACGGGATCGTCGTGCCGCTCGCTGCCGGCGGCTCGTATCGCCTCGGCACCGGCGCCGTACAGCACGGTCTCCCGGGCACCCACGGCGGTCAGCACCGCCTCGGGCACGGCGTCCGGATCGTCCACCGGAGCGAGTTCGGCCAGCCACACCCCGTCCCGGGCGGCCTCCCCCACGCTCTCCCCGGCCTCCTGCGACAACCGGGTCTTCCCGGCCCCGCCGGCCCCCAGCAGCGTGACGAGCCGCGCCCTCGCGAGGTCCCCGCGGATGGCCTCGATATCGGCTTCCCGCCCGACGAAGGAGGTGAGACGGGCGCGGAGGTTGCCGGCCGGCGGGCGGTGCGCACGGACCGGCTCCGGCTCGGGTTCCGGCTCCGATTGCAGCAACTCCCCGTGCAGGGAGCGCAGTTCGGGCCCCGGGTCCGCTCCCAGGCGGTCCGCGAGCAGCTGCCGTACGTCCTCGTAGGCGGCCAGCGCCTCCGCCGTACGGCCGGTGTCGCGCAGGGCGCGCAGCCGGAGGGCCTGGAGGGGCTCGTCCAGGGGGTGGCTGTCGCACAGGGCGGTCAGTTCCGGGAGCGAGTGCTCGGCCTGACCGAGGGCGAGCGCGGCGGCGTGACGGGCACGCAGGGCGTCCAGGCGCCTGGCCTCGGCCCGGGCCGCGTGGGCCGTGCGGTCGGGCAGGTCGGCCAGGGCCGGGCCGCGCCACAGGGCGAGGGCGTCGTCCAGGACCGCGGCGGCCTTCGCGGGGTCGTGGTCGGCGAGGGCGCGCGTGCCGTCGCCGACGAGCCGCTCGAAACGGTGCAGGTCGATGTCGTCCGGGGCGGCGGCCAGCCGGTAGCCGCCGTCCACCGACCCCACGGCCTCCGCCCCGAGCGCCCTCCTGAGCCGCCCCACCAGCGCCTGCACCGCGCCGGTCGCGTCGGCGGGCGGCTCCCCGTCCCACACCTCGTCCACGAGAACGCTCACCGGGACGGTACGGCCGGGCCGCAGCGCGAACACGGTCAGAAGAGCACGCAGCCGCGCACCACCGACGGAAACGGAGGTGCCGTCGGGGCGGAGTGCCTGGGTGGTGCCGAGGATGCGATAGCGCACGGTCCCATTGTCTCTGTTGAGGTCGGGGGCGGTCACGGAGTTATTGGCACGGGGTGTCGGGGGGGGTGAGGGGGTGCCGGGTTCGGTTGTTGGGCGGGTGCGGGTCCGTCGTGGCTGGTCGCGCCCCCGCTGCGCTGGGCTTGGGCCGGGCGCCTATGGGGGTGCCGGGTGCGGTTGTTCGGCGGGTGCGGATCCGTCGTGGCTGGTCGCGCAGTTCCCCGCGCCCCTGGGGAGTTGCAGTCGGCCTGCGCCATGAGGGGACCGTCAGCCGTCCCTGCCTGCCCCCCACCGGACCCTTCCGCCGCGCGCACCCGCCCCCACCGGACCGTTCCGCCGCGCGCGTCCGCCCCCACCGGAGGGTTGGCCGCGTACGGCGTGAAGGGGACGGGGTGGGGGGTGTCCGCCCGCAGCGGCCGGCGTCCGGAACCGGGCCCTGGGAAAGAGACCGAGGCGCCGGACCGAGGACGGACACCCCCCACCCCGGCACCGACCCACCCACCGGACGGAACGCGCTACGCACGCCCCCACCGAAGCCGGGCGGGCCGCCGCAGGCATTCAGGGGCGCGGGGAACTGCGCAAAACGCCCGCCCCCACCCACCCCGCAGACAACCGACAACCGGAACCCCCGCCCCACCCCCACACGTTCCCCCACATGCCCGGTACCGTCGGGCCGTCCCCCCGCGAGTACAGGGAGCCCCATGACCACCGCCACCACCCGCCACAGCGACCGGCGGATCAGCCCCGTGTTCCTCGGGATCGTCGCCGTCACGGCAGTGACCGGCTGGGCCACCTGGACCGGCTTCGCCGAGAAGCCCGGTATCGCCGTGTTCCTCTTCGTCACCGGCGCCTGGATCGTCTCCCTGTGCCTGCACGAGTACGCCCACGCCCGCACCGCGCTGCACAGCGGTGACATCACCATCGGCGCCAAGGGCTACCTCACGCTGAATCCTCTGAAATACACACACGCCCTGCTCAGCATCGTGCTCCCCGTCATCTTCGTGATCATGGGCGGCATCGGCCTCCCCGGCGGCGCGGTGTTCATCGAGCGCGACCGGATCCGCGGCCGCTGGCGGCACAGCCTGATCTCCGCGGCCGGCCCCCTCACCAACGTCCTGTTCGCGATCGCCTGCACGGCCCCGTTCTGGCTGCACGCCCTCGACGGCGTCCCCTGGGAGTTCCGCGTCGCGCTGGCCTTCCTCGCCCTGCTCCAGGTCTCCGCCGCGATCCTGAACTTCCTGCCGGTCCCGGGCCTGGACGGCTACGGCGTGATCGAGCCCTGGCTGTCCCACGGCGTCAAGCGCCAGATCGAACCCTTCGCGCCCTTCGGCCTGCTGTTCGTGTTCGCCCTGCTCTGGGTGCCCCAGGTCAACGCCGTGTTCTTCGACCTGGTCGACGCGGTCCTGCGCGGTCTCGGCGTCAGCGAGTACGACGCGTCGTACGGCTGGAGCCTCTACCGCTTCTGGAGCTGAGCGCCCCGCCCCCGCTTCAGGTAGTACCAGCACATGTTCGACGACAGCCCCGCCAGCAGGACCCACACGATCCCGAGCCAGCTGCCCTGGACGAAGGAGACGACCGCCGCGGCCACGGCGAGGAGGCAGACGGCGAGGGCGTAGAGGGCGAGGCGGGGCATGTCGACGGGCTCCTGTCAGGGGGACACTGCTGCACTGCGACGACCAGTGTCCCCCATCCCGTCACGTCCCCTCACGTCCCCTCGCGTCCCCCTCGCGTCCCCCTCGCGTCCCCTCACACGTCCGTGACCCGCAGCCCCGCATGCGCCTTGTACCGCCGGTTCACCGAGATCAGGTTGGCGACGAGCGCCTCGACCTGGTGGGCGTTGCGCAGCCGGCCCGCGAAGACGCCCCGCATCCCCGCGATGCGCCCGGCGAGCGCCTGGACGATCTCGACGTCCGCGCGCTCCTCGCCCAGCACCATCACATCGGTGTCGATCTCCTCGATCGCCGGGTCCTCGAGGAGTACCGCCGACAGGTGGTGGAAGGCGGCGGTGACCCGGGAGTCGGGAAGCAGGGCGGCCGCCTGTTCCGCCGCACTGCCCTCCTCCGGCTTCAGCGCGTACGCGCCCTTCTTGTCGAAGCCGAGCGGGTTGACGCAGTCGACGACGAGCTTGCCCGCGAGGTCCGCGCGGAGGGACTCCAGGGTCTTGCCGTGGCCCTCCCAGGGCACGGCGACGATCACGATGTCACTGCGGCGCGCGGTCTCGGCGTTGTCGGCGCCCTCGACGCCGTGGCCGAGTTCGGCGGCGGCGGCCTGCGCGCGGTCGGCGGCCCGGGAGCCGATGATCACCTTCTGTCCGGCCCTGGCGAGCCGGTAGGCGAGGCCCTTGCCCTGAGGGCCGGTTCCGCCGAGCACGCCGACGACGAGCCCGGAGACGTCGGGGAGGTCCCACGGGTCCTTGGCGGGAGCCTTCTGTGCACTGTCGCTAGAGGTCATGGGCCGACCTTACGTGCGCCCCGCCGACCCGGGCCGCCCAGGTGGGCTGCGTCACGGACGCCCACCGGAACACACATGGGAACGCCCGCCGCCCGCCTTGCCCGGTTCGGGGGAATCCGGGGTGAACCGCCGGTCGCTACGGACCGGTTGAGGCAGTATGCGGCTCCATGGACGCCGTACGGGTCGCGTTGTTGCGCGAGGTGCTCGCCGGGACCGAGTGGTGGGGGGCCACCCGCCGTTTCGGGGGTGTGCTGCGCGGTTCCGTGGTCTCGCACGGGGGCGGTCTGCTCCTGGTCGGCACCCCGGAGTACGAGCCGTGGCACCTGGCGGCCCATCTGGTGGACGAGGCGGCGTGGTCGGGAACTCCGGAGCTGGCCCCGACTCTCGTACGGCACGACGCGCGCCCCTCCGACCCCGCGCACCTGTCCGTCGGTCCCGGCCGGCTGGCCGCGGCCCGGCGCGGTGAGACCCTCCTCGTGGTCTCCCCGGCCGACCCGGACGCCCCGCTGCTGGAGCACGTCCACGACGCCCGGCGGGCCGGTGCGACGATCCTCGCCCTGGGGCCGGACGAGGGTGAGCTCCCCGCGATGGCCCATGAGTCGCTCGCCGTGCCGGAGGGCACGGAGCTGGACCTGGACACCGTGCAGCACCTGGTCAGTGCGGCGGCCGGGGAGAACGCGGTGCCCGCCCCGCGGGGCCAACGGCGTTGGTGGGACCGCCTCTCCCGGCTGGCCGACCACCTGACGGCCCCGCCGCCGACCCGCTGGTGAGCAGGCGCGGCCGACCCGCCGGTGAGCGTGGCCGCGGCCGGGGCCGGCGGCCCGAAAAGCGGTTGCCCGTGCCGAGTCCGTGCCCGGACCATGGCCCTTCGTGACCGACGACATCCCCGAACCCCCTTCCGGCCTCCGTGCGCTGCTCCCGGACCTCGCCCCCTGGCGGGCCTCCCGGGACTTCCGGCGGCTCTGGTACTCGGGGCTGATCTCGAACTTCGGCAGCTTCCTGACCTTCGTCGCGCTGCCGGTGCAGCTGAAGGAGCTCACCGGTTCGGCCGCGGCGGTGGGTGCGATCGGTGCCGTGGAGCTGGTCCCGCTGCTCGTGTTCGGTCTGTACGGCGGCGCGCTCGCCGATGCCTGGGACAAGCGGAAGCTGATCGTGTGGACGGAGGTCGGCCAGGGTCTGCTGAGCGCGGTTCTGCTGCTGAACGCGCTGCTGCCGGAGCCCGCCGTGTGGCCGCTGTACGTCGTCGCCGCGCTGTCCTCCGGCCTGGTCTCGGTGCAGCGCCCGGCGCTGGACTCGCTGTGGCCGCGGATCGTGGCGCACGACCACCTGCCGGCGGCGGCCTCGCTGAACTCCTTCCGCTGGACGGTCGGCGGGGTCGCGGGACCGGCCCTGGCGGGTGTGGTGGTGGCCTACGCGGGGCTCGGCTGGGCGTACGGCGCCGACCTGCTGACGTTTCTCGTCTCGGTCGCGCTGGTGGTGCGGATCGCGGCCGCCCCCGCCTCCCACGAGGCGGCCAGGCCGTCGCTGCGGGCCATCGCGGAGGGTGCCCGGTACGCGTGGAGCCGCAAGGAGCTGCTCGGCACCTACGCCGTCGACCTGGCGGCGATGTTCCTGGCGATGCCGCTGGCCGTGCTGCCGTTCCTCGCGGACGAGCTGGACGCCGAGTGGTCGCTGGGCCTGATGTACGCGTCCGTCCCGCTGGGCGCGCTGCTGGTGAGCCTGGTCAGCGGCTGGACCGGGCGGATCCACCGGCACGGGCGGATGGTGGTGCTGGCCGCGGCGCTGTGGGGTCTGGCGATCGCGGCGGCCGGGGTGATGAGCAACGTCTGGCTGGTCCTGCTGTTCCTGACCGTGGCGGGCGGCTGCGACATGGTCAGCGGGATCTTCCGGGGGATCATGTGGAACCAGACGATCCCGGACGAGCTGCGGGGGCGGCTCGCCGGGATCGAACTGCTGTCGTACTCGGTGGGCCCGACCGTCGGCCAGGTGCGCAGCGGTGGTTTCGCCGCGTGGTGGGGTGTACGGGCCTCGGTCTGGTCGGGCGGGGTGCTGTGCGCGGGGGCGGTGGGCCTGCTGGCCCTGTGTCTGCCGAAGCTGATGACGTACGACGCCCGCACGGACGAGCACGCGGCCCGGGTCAGGGAACAGCGGGCCGCCGCCCGGGTCTGATCAGTCGTCCTCGCGGCCCCCCGCCGGGGCGTCGTGCCACTTGGGGTCGTTCTCCCACTCCAGGTTGCGCTCGCGTGCCGTCTCCATCGCGTGCTCGGCCTCCGCGCGGCTCGCGTAGGGGCCGAAGCGGTCCTTGGCCGGGCAGTCCGGCCCCTCCTCGACCCGCTTGTGCTGGAGGCAGTAGTACCACTCGCCCGGCTTGCCGGCCGTGCGCTTCTTGAACAAGGGCATGTCCCGCTCCTCTCGCCACCGACATGTTCCCCCATCGGCGCTGGATAGACTCGTCGGCATGTCTGGCCAGTCACTGCTCGTGCCCGGGGCGCTGTCCCCCACCCGTTCCGTGCCCGGAAACATCCGTCGCCCCGAGTACGTCGGCAAGCCCGCGCCGCGGCCGTACACGGGTCCCGAGGTGCAGACCCCGGAGACCGTAGAGGCGATGCGGGTCGCCGGCCGTATCGCGGCGCGGGCGATGGAGGAGGCGGCGAAGCTGATCGCGCCCGGGGTGACCACCGACGAACTGGACAAGGTGGCGCACGAGTACATGTGCGACCACGGCGCCTACCCGTCGACGCTCGGCTACCGGGGCTTCCCGAAGTCCCTGTGCACGAGCGTCAACGAGGTGATCTGCCACGGCATCCCGGACTCCACGGTGCTGCGCGACGGCGACATCATCAACCTCGACGTGACGGCGTACATCGGCGGGGTGCACGGCGACAACAACGCGACGTACCTGGTCGGGGACGTGGACGAGGAGAGCCGGCTGCTGGTCGAGCGCACCCGGGAGTCGCTGAGCCGCGCGATCAAGGCGGTCAGGCCGGGCCGCCAGATCAACATCATCGGCCGGGTGATCGAGTCGTACGCGAAGCGCTTCGGCTACGGCGTGGTCCGTGACTTCACGGGCCACGGCATCAACTCGTCGTTCCACTCGGGGCTGATCATCCCGCACTACGACAGTCCGCACGCGACGACGGTGATGCGGCCCGGGATGACCTTCACGATCGAGCCGATGCTGACGCTCGGCACGCACGAGTACGACATGTGGGACGACGGCTGGACGGTCGTCACGAAGGACCGCAAGCGCACGGCCCAGTTCGAGCACACGCTGGTGGTGACGGAGACGGGGGCGGAGATCCTGACGCTGCCCTGACCGGGACCGGACCGGACCCGCCCTCTGCCGGGGGCGGGTTTTTCTTGTACGGTTTTACCGACAGAGCGTCGGTAAACCTATTGACTTAGGTAAGCCTAACTTCAGAGGATGTCCTGTATGGACTCGTTCTCGACACTCATCCGTACCGCGTCCCACGAGCAGCACGTGGAGGCGGAGACCTCGACGTTCATGAGCGACCTGCTGGGCGGCCGGCTGGGCGTGCAGGCGTACGCCCGCTACACCGAGCAGCTGTGGTTCGTCTACGAGGCGCTGGAGACCGGCACCGACAGGCTGGCGTCGGATCCGGTGGCGGGCGCGTTCATCCGGCCGGAGCTGTTCCGGCTGCGGGCGCTGGAGCGGGACCTGGCGCACCTGCGCGGGCCGCGATGGCGTGCGGGACTGTCGGCGCTGCCCGCCACGCGGGCGTACGCGGACCGGGTGCGCGAGTGCGCCGAGACCTGGCCCGCGGGTTACATCGCCCACCACTACACGCGCTACCTCGGCGATCTCTCCGGCGGCCAGATCATCCGGGACAGGGCGGAGAGGACCTGGGGCTTCGAGAAGAAGGGCGACGGCGTCCGCTTCTACGTCTTCGAGGAGATCCCCAACCCCGCCGCCTTCAAGCGGGGTTATCGCGAGCTGCTGGACGCGGTCCGTGCGGACGACCTGGAGAAGCAGCGCGTGGTGGCCGAGTGCAGGAAGGCGTTCGCCCTGAACACGACCGTCTTCCGGGCTCTGGGCGAGGAGTTCCCGCTCAGCGCCTAGGGCTCGGCGGCGGATCAGGCCGGCCGCGGGGAACCGTGCCGATGCCTGCATGTTCCGCCGGACAGGCCTAGCGTTCCGGCTGGCGTTCCAGGACGACGCGGCCTCCGATCTCGACCCAGCCGTACGGCTGGGGGGCGGTGAGGATCTGGGAGCCCGCGCCCTGGGTGATGTTCAGGGCCCGGCCCAGTTCGTCGGTCAGCTGGAGGGCCGCCGCTCCGGTCGCCTCGTCCTCGTCGACCCCGTCGCCCCGGCCGGGGAATCCCCTGGCCCGGATCCGGCCGGCGGCCTCGTCCTCCCACGCCCAGGCGTAGATCCACTCACCGGCGGGAGGGACGACCAGGTCGTCGACCTCGGCGGCGGAGCCGTACTGCCGGAACGTCCGCGGGGCCGCCCACTCCGCCCGCGCCTCGATCCAGCTGAACTCGCCGTCGAGCCGCGCTCCCACGACCCCGGCGGCCGTGACGAGTTCGGGCACGTCGAGCAGCCAGGCCACGCCGACGCACGGGTAACCCGCGAACGCGAGCCGCGCGGAGGGCGTGTAGATGTCGATGACACCGCGCTCGGGGTCGTCCACGAACACGGTCTCGCTGAAGCCGAGTTTGGCGGCGAACTCCTGCCGCTCGTCCCGCTCCGGCAGTACGGATCCCTCACGGACGACGCCCAGCTCGTTGCCGTAGCCGCCGTTCGGCGCGCAGAAGACGCGCAGCACGTCGTAGTCACTCACGGGGGAATTGAAGCACCCGCGCCAGGCCGGTCATGCAGGCGCGAGGGTCACGCGGCATCCCCGACCCACCCCCTTTGAATCTCCCTTGACTTGCCCTTGACGATTATTTTAAGCCATTTTCAGGTAAGGCTCAGATAAGTTAGGCGAGCCTCACCAACCCTCAGGAGCTTGCATGCGTGCCGTCAGACTGTCCCTCGTCACCGCCACCGCCGTGGCGGCCCTCACCGCCGTCTCGGGGTGCACGGAGAAGGGAAGCTCCGGCGAGAGCGACCGCGTGATCGACGTGACCGCCACCGACAGCAAGTGCGAGGTCTCCAAGAAGGAGTTCCCGGCCGGCCACGTGGAGCTGGCCATCGAGAACAAGGGCTCCAAGGTCACCGAGGTCTACGTCCTCTTCCCGGACGACCGGATCGTCACCGAGCGCGAGAACATCGGCCCCGGCACCAAGCACAAGGTCACCGCCGAGGTGAAGGCCGGCGACTACACGATCGCCTGCAAGCCCGGCATGAAGGGCGACGGCATCCGCCAGGCCGTGAAGGCCACCGGCGGGAGTGCCGCCAAGCGCGACCCGCGGCTCGACTCGGCCGTCGCCGCCTACCGCCAGTACGCGCAGGAGCAGGCCGACGCCACGCTGCCGCTGGCCAAGACGTTCGCCGCCGCCGTCAAGGCCGGGAACCTCGAAGCCGCCAAGAAGGCCTACGCCCCCTCCCGCATCGGCTGGGAGCGCACCGAGCCGGTCGCGGAGTCCTTCGGTGACATCGACCCCAAGGTCGATGTCCGCGAGGACGGCCTGGAGGACGGCCAGAAGTGGACCGGCTGGCACCGCCTCGAGAAGTCCCTCTGGCAGGACAAGAAGATCACCGCCGCGGACAAGACCCTCGCGGACCAGCTGATCACCGACCTCACCGACTGGCAGAAGCGGGTCGGCAAGGCCGACATCACCCCGACCTCCATGGCCAACGGCGCCAAGGAACTCCTCGACGAGGTCGCCACCGGCAAGGTCACCGGCGAGGAGGAGCGCTACTCCCACACCGACCTCGTCGACTTCAAGGCCAACGTCGAGGGCGCCGAGAAGTCCTACGAGCTGCTGAAGCCGGTCGCCCAGGAGAACAACAAGGCCCTGGTCACCGAGCTGGACAAGCAGTTCGCCGCCCTGAACACGCTGCTCGACAAGTACCGCGCCGACAAGACGTCGTACGACTTCACCTCGTACGACAAGGTCGGCGACGCCGATCGCAAGCAGCTGTCGGACGGGGTGAACGCGCTCGCCGAGCCGCTGTCCAAGCTCGCCGCCGCCGTCGTCACCAAGTCCTCCTGAGGCAGGGGCCATGACCGACGCAGACAAGGCCCCGGCTCCCTCGCGCCGCGCGCTCATCGGCTGGGGCGGAGCCGGGCTCGCGCTCGGTGCCGCCGCGGCCGGGGGCGCCGTCGCGCTGACCCGGGACGGCGACGACCTCCAGCCGACGGCCGCCGAGGCGGGCGCCGCCGTCGACTTCCACGGCACCCACCAGGCCGGTATTGCCACGCCTGTGCAGGACCGGCTGCACTTCGCCGCGTTCGACGTGACGACCGAGGACCGCGCCGAGTTCGTGCAGATGCTCAAGGACTGGACGGCCGCGGCCCGGCGGATGACCGAGGGCAAGGCGGTCGGCGAGGGGGCGTACGGCGGTCTCGCCGAGGCGCCGCCGGACGACACCGGGGAGGCCCTGGGGCTGAAGCCGTCGCGGCTGACGCTCACCCTCGGCTTCGGCCCGTCCCTGTTCGAGAAGTTCGACCTGGCGGGGCAGCGGCCCGAGGCGCTCGTGGACCTCCCGCAGTTCGCCGGGGACAACCTCGACAAAAACCGCAGCGGCGGCGACCTGTGCGTGCAGGCCTGTGCGGACGACCCGCAGGTCGCGGTGCACGCGATCCGCAACCTGGCCCGGATCGGCTTCGGCAAGGTCGTCATCAAGTGGTCGCAGCTCGGCTTCGGCAAGACGTCCTCGACCACGCCCGACGCGCAGACCCCGCGCAACCTGATGGGCTTCAAGGACGGCACCCGCAACATCGCGGGCACCGAGACGGACCGGCTGGAGAAGTTCGTCTGGGCCGAGGGGCCCGGCTGGATGAAGGGCGGCTCCTATCTCGTCGCCCGCCGGATCCGCATGCACATCGAGACCTGGGACCGCACCTCGCTCCAGGAGCAGGAGGACGTCTTCGGCCGCGACAAGGGCGAGGGCGCCCCGGTCGGCAAGGCCAAGGAGCGCGACAAGCCGTTCCTGCCGGCGATGAAGCCCGACGCGCACGTCCGGCTCGCGCACCCCGACTCCAACGGCGGGGCGACGATCCTGCGCCGCGGCTACTCCTTCACCGACGGCACCGACGGTCTGGGCCGGCTGGACGCGGGGCTGTTCTTCCTGGCGTACATGAAGGACGTCCGCGAGGGCTTCATCCGCATTCAGCGCCATCTGGCCACCGACGCGCTCAACGAGTACATCCAGCACGTGGGTTCGGCGGTCTTCGCCGTCCCGCCCGGCGTCCGCGACAAGGACGACTGGTGGGGCCGCACGCTGTTCTCCAAGGAGGCCTGACCCGTGTTCTCCAACTACCTGATCGGTCTGCGCGAGGGCCTGGAAGCCTCTCTCGTCGTCTGCATCCTCATCGCCTATCTGGTGAAGACGGGCCGCAGGGACGCCCTCAGGCCCATCTGGACCGGCATCGGGGTCGCGGTGGCGCTCGCCCTCGGTTTCGGCTGCGCGCTCGAATTCGGCTCCCAGGAGCTGACGTTCGAGGCCCAGGAGGCGCTCGGCGGCTCCCTGTCGGTCCTCGCGGTCGCCCTGGTGACGTGGATGGTCTTCTGGATGAAGCGGACCGCCCGGCACCTGAAGTCCGAACTGCACGACAAGCTGGACGTCGCCCTCCAGATGGGCACGGGCGCGCTGGTCGCCACCGCGTTCCTCGCCGTCGGCCGCGAGGGCCTGGAGACCTCCCTGTTCGTGTGGACGTCCGTGCACGCGGCCGGCGACGGCACCCCGCGCCCGCTGATCGGGGCGGCCCTGGGCATCCTCACGGCGGTCGTCCTGGGCTGGCTGTTCTACCGCGGCGCCCTGCGCATCAACCTCTCCACGTTCTTCACCTGGACCGGCGGCATGCTGGTCGTGGTGGCCGCGGGCGTGCTGGCGTACGGCTTCCACGACCTCCAGGAGGCGAACTGGCTTCCCGGCCTGTACGACAAGCTCTTCGACATCAGCGACACCATCCCGCCGGACAGCTGGTACGGCACCCTCCTCAAGGGCGTGTTCAACTTCCAGCCGGACCCGACGAAGCTTCAGGTCACGGTGTGGCTGCTGTACTTGATCCCCACGCTCGTGCTGTTCCTGCTCCCGGTAGGGTTCGCCTCCGGGAAGGGGAAGGTGAAGGCACCTGATGAGCAGGGATCGCGGCCCTCGAAGGCCCCGCAGGCTTGACCGGAGCGCGCTGACAGCAGTCTCGGTGACCGCTTTGTCGATGACGGCGAGCGGATGCGTGGTGGTGCACGGCGAGCGGGAGGTGCTGCCCGCCACCACCAAGGCGGAGGCCGCCAAGGCACTGGAGCAGTTCACGAACGCGTACAACGCGGCGGACAAGGCGTACGACAGCTCGCTGGACGCCGCGCATGTCACCGGCGCGCTCGGCGCCATCGACGCGGCGCGGCTGAAGGCGGGGAAGACGACCAGCCCAGGCGGCAACACCACGCACACCCCGCTGAAGCTGTCGGACGTCACGTACACCATCCCGAAGAAGGCGGGCTGGCCGCGCTGGTTCGTCGCCGACGCGGCCGGCAACAAGGGCGGCACCGCGCGCTGGCTGCTGGTGTTCACCCGCAACGGCGTGAACGAGCCGTTCCAGGTGGCGTATCTGACGCTGGTGGCCGAGGGCAAGGTGCCGGAGTTCAAGAAGGACGCCGACGGCTGGGCCGAGGCGGTTCCGGCGAACTCGGCCGACCTGGCCGCCGCGCCCGAGGAGCTGAGCAAGGACTACGCGGGCTATCTGAAGGACGGCGGGGACGTCTTCGCGGACGGCGCCCACACCAGCGGGTGGCGGGCGGACCGGGCGAAGGGCGCCACCCGGCCGGGACTGGCCACCCAGTACATCGACGAACCGCTGACGAACGACGCCTACGCCCCGCTGGCGCTGCGCACCGCGGACGGCGGGGCGCTGGTGTTCTTCGCCACGCACCACTACGTGAAGCAGACGGCACACGTCGGTACGGCGATCCCCTCCCCCGGCGAGGCCGCGCTCGCGCTGACCAAGGGCGAGATCAAGCAGTCGCTGACGATGGAGTTCGTCTCCAACGAGGTGGCTCTCGACCCGGCGAAGGGCGCGGACGGCGGGAAGGTCGCCGTGCTCGGGCGGATCCAGGGGCTGACGTCCGCGGAGGGGTCGTAGCGGCTCGTAGCGCGCAGGGTCCTGGCGGGCCTTGAGGAGCCGCTACCGGCGCAGGGGCCAGGCCGTGTTCGCGGGGTCCGGTTCCTGGCCGGCGTGCCGGGCGCAGGCGTCGGTGAGGAACTCCAGCAGGCTCAGCGGGTCGGGCAGCGGGTGCTCGGGGCCGCGGACCCAGTGCACGGCCTGGTCGCCGGGCAGCCGGGCGGGCGGTACGAGGACGTAGGAGCCGCGGCAGTGCCAGCGCAGGCCGGGGTGTTCGTCCGCCGTCTCGGGGTGGCAGTCCAGCTCGCACGGCCACCACTCGTCCTCGTCCTCGGGGGTGCCGCGGGTGAGGGTGAAGAAGAGGAGCCGGCCGTCGTCGCTCTCGGCGACCGGGCCGACCTCGACGCCGGCGGCGTGCAGCCGCTCCAGGGCCTCCTGGCCGGCCTCCAGGGGGACGTCCAGGACGTCGTGGACCATGCCGGTGGCGGTGATGAAGTTGGCCTGGGGCTGGTTCCGGGACCAGCGCTCGATCTGCGCCCGGTCGGTGGTCGACTGGGTCTGCCAGGCGAAGGACACGGGGTGCCGCGCGGGCGTGGGACAGCCGACGCGGTCGCACGAACACCGGTAGTCGGCGGTGGGATACGCGGCGGGCGCGAGCGGAAGTCCCGCGGAGGCGGCGGCCAGCAGCAGGGACTCACGGCCGCCGTCGTCCGCGGCGGCGGCCTCCTTGGGCCGGCGTCCGCGCAGCCACTGGGAGAGTTTGCCCTGCAGGCCCGTCCGGCCCCCCGACTCCGCGCTCATCTATCGCCCTCGCCTCGCTGTCGTCCAAACAGCATGCCTTATGGTCCCATCTTCCTCCGCTTCGGGGGGCCCGGAGCGGATATGTGCGGGGGCTCAGCGGGCTCAGCGGGGGGCGAGGCCGTGCAGGGCGTAGTCGACGAGGGTGTCGGTGTAGTCGTAGGAGATCGGGCCGGTGTACTGGAGCCAGCGCTGGGCGAGCGGGGAGACCCAGAGTTCGAGGGCGATGCGGGGGTCGACCTCGGGGCGCACCTGGCCGGCCTCCTGGGCGGCGCGCACGCGGTCGACGTACAACTGGAGCGAGGGTTCGAGGAGTTTGGCCACGAAGACGCGGCCGACCTGCTCGTTGACGACGCCTTCGGCGGCCAGGGCGCGGGAGGGGGCCTCGAAGCGGGGGTCCTTGAGCTGGTCGACGGTCATGCGCAGGACGGCCTTGAGGTCCGCGGCGAGGTCTCCCGTGTCGGGGATGGCGTACGGCTCGCCGGGGGCGGCCTCCTGTGCGGCCTGCTCGCTCAGGTCGAGGAAGGCCTCCAGCAGTACCTCCGCCTTCGAGGACCACCAGCGGTAGATGGTCTGCTTGCCGACGCCCGCGCGGGCGGCGATGCCCTCGACGGTGGTCCGGGGGTAGCCGACCTCGGCGACGAGGTCGAGGGCGGCGTCGTAGATGGCACGACGGGACTTCTCACTGCGGCGGGTGGCGTCGGGGGCGGGCTGCTTGGACTTCTGGGTGGCCATGGGGCGAACCTACCAGCTGACAAGACGGTGCGTCTCGCGGAGAATGGACGGCTCCAGTGGCCTCGTCCGCGCCGGGCTAGTGGTTCGGTGGGGGCCATGGGGCGCCCCATGCGGTGTCTCTCGCCGTCTTGTACAGGTCGCCGTGGCGTTTGGTGATCGTGCGGCGGGTCAGGTGTTCGTCGGGTTCGCAGAGGTCGAGGAGGACCTGGCCCTTGCGGATCTGGGGGCGGCGGATGATCCGGGCGGGGGCCGGGGTGGCAGGGAGGCGGGTCGCGGCGACGTAGCTGAACTTCTCGTCCTCGTACGGCAGGGAGCCGCCCTTGACCTTGCGGTGCAGGGACGAGCGGCTGACCCGCGCCGAGAAGTGGCACCAGTCCTCGCCGGGCACGATCGGGCAGGCCGCGCTGTGCGGGCAGGGCGCGGCGATCCGGAAGCCGGCGGCGATCAGGCGGTCGCGGGCCTCGATGACACGGGCGTAGCCGGCCGGGGTGCCGGCCTCGACGATCACGACCGCCTGGGCCGCTGCCGCCGCGGCGTCCACGAGGGCGGTCCGGTCGGCCGGGGTCAGCTCGTTGAGGACGTAGGAGACCGTGACCAGGTCCGAGGCGGGCAGGGTGAGCTCCTTGCCGATCCTCGCCCGCTGCCAGCGCACCTCGCCCAGCGCCGGGTGCGCGGCGGCGATCTCGCGGCCGAGGGCGAGGGCGGGTTCGGACCAGTCGAGCACGGTGACCTCGCGGTCGCCGGACCAGGTCGCGGCCACCGCCCAGGTCGCCGCGCCGGTGCCGCCGCCCACGTCGAGATGGCCCGCGGGGGTCCAGCCCGGGGTGGCCTCGGCGAACGCCTCCAGCGCCGCGTGGACCGCCTCGAAGGTCGCGGGCATGCGGTAGGCGGCGTACGCGGCCACGTCCGCCCGGTCGCGCAGGATCGGGGCGTCCGTGGGCGTGGCTCCGCGGTAGTTGGCGATCAGCCGGTCCACCGCCTGGGCCGCCTGCTTCGGGGGAAGCCCGTCGAGGAGGCCGGCGAGGGCGGCGCGGAGGGTCTCGGACGGGAGTGCGGGGGCGGTCACCCGGAGATTCTATGGGCGGCCGGACGCGGGGCGGATCCGACGGCTTCCCGGCCGCCTCGGGGGCCCGGTCACGTACGAGCCCTCGTCCCGGTCGCGTCCCCGTCCCGGTCATGGCTCGGTCACGGCCACTTGCCGCTCCCCGTCACGCCCCGGTCCCGGTGACGGCGCACCCCGGTCACCTCCCGGTCCCGGTCAGCGGTCCCGTCCCGGGGCACCTCCTGGGCCCAGCGCGTCCCGGCCTCAGCCACGCCCCGGTCCCAGCGACGGCGCGACCCCGGTCACCTCCCGGTCCCGGTCAGCGGTCCCGTCCCCGGGCACCTCCTGGGCCCAGCGCGTCCCGGCCTCAGCCACGCCCCGGCCCGGTCAGCCCCCGGCCCCGGGTCACGCCCCGGCCCCGGTCACCTCCCCGTCACGTCTCCCGCACCGCCCGCGCGACCCTCGTCGCGATCTCCGCCCTCGGGCGGTTGTCCGGTGGGCGTCTTCGGGGGTGGACCGTGTTGGCCAGGAGCACGACGAAAGTGTCCGTGGCCGGGTCCAGGACCAGGGAGGTGCCGGTGAAGCCCGTGTGGCCGGCCGCTCCCCGGCCCGCCAGCTCGCCCATGAACCACTTCTGGTCGATCGCGAAGCCGAGGCCCGGCGGGGTCAGCAGCAGCTCCACGAAGTCGGGGCCCAGGATGCGGGCCGGGCCGTACGAGCCGCCCGCGAGCAGGGTCCGGCAGAAGACCGCTAGGTCCCGGGCGGTCGAGAAGAGGCCCGCGTGGCCCGCCACTCCGCCCAGCGCCCACGCGTTCTCGTCGTGGACCACACCCCGCACCATGCCCCGGTCGGCCTTGGCCCATGCCCGACGCTGGTCCTCCGTGGCCGCGGCCTCCGGGCAGGGGCCGAAGCGGGTGGACGTCATCCCGAGCGGCCGGGTGATGCCGTCGTGGACGAGCACGTCGAGCGGCCGGCCGGTGATGCGTTCGAGGACGTGCTGGAGGAGCAGCGGGTTGAGGTCGGAGTAGGTGTAGGTGCCCGGGACGCCGACGGGCGGCTCGGCCCGCAGCAGGGCGAGGCGTTCCTCGTCGTCGGCGCAGTCGTACAGCGGGAGCTCGGGGCGCAGGCCCGAGGTGTGGGTGAGCAGCTCGCGGACGGTGATGCCGTGGGTCGCGGCGGCCGTGAAGTCGGGCAGGTACGCGCCCACCCGGGCGTCGATGCCCAGCGTGCCCCGCTCGATCTGCTGCACCGCCGCCACCGCCGTGAACAGCTTGGTGAGGGAGGCCAGGTCGAAGGGGGTGTCCACGCGGGCGGGGACGCGGCGCTCCGGGGGCAGTTCGACGCCCGCGTCGGCCTCGGGGTCGTAGGACGCGTAGCGGACGGCCCAGCCGGAGGCCTCCTCCACGGCGATCACTGGGCCGCGCCCGGCGGCCAGGACGGCTCCGGCGGCCCAGGGGCGCCGGCCGGTGGTGAGGATCCGGAAGTCCCTGACGAGGTGCCGGAGCTCCTCGCGGTCGAGTCCGGCCCGCTCCGGTGTGTCGGTGCGCAGTTTCGGTGCGCTCAGCTCTTCGCCTCCGTTCTCGGGTCCTCAGTCGCACGCTTGTTCCAGGGACGGCACATTGCCATGAAACACAGGAGCGCTACCAGTGCTGCCGCCACTTGGACGACCGCCATCGGGACGGCCGTGCGCTCCCCGGCCATCCCGACCAGCGGGGAGGCGACCGCGCCGATGAGGAAGGAGGACGTGCCGAGCAGGGCGGACGCGGAGCCCGCGGAGTGCCGGGTGCGCAGGAGGGCGAGGGACTGGGCGTTGGGCAGGGTGACGCCCATCGCGGACATCAGGACGAAGAGCGCGGCGGCCACGGGCGCAAGCCCGACCTCGCCGAAGACGCCGGTCGCCATCAGCAGCAGGGCCGTGGCCGCCGCGGTCACGATCAGCAGGCCCACGCCCAGGACCCGGTCCAGGCCGACCCGTCCCACCAGCACCTTGCCGTTGAACTGCCCGACCACGACGAGCCCGACCGAGTTCACGCCGAACAGCAGGCTGAAGGTCTGCGGGGAGGCGCCGTAGATCTCCTGGATGACGAACGGGGACGCCGAGATGTAGGCGAACAGGGCGGCGAAGGCGAAGCCGCCGGTGAGCATGTAGCCGGTGAAGGGCAGGTCGGCCAGGAGCCCGCGCATCGAGCGCAGGGCGTCGCCGACGCCGCCGGTGTGCCGGTCGGCCGCGGGGAGGGTCTCGGGGAGCCTGGCCCACACCAGGACGGCGAGCAGCGCCCCCACGCCGGTCAGGACCACGAACACGCCCCGCCAGTCCGTCACCCGCAGGATCTGTCCGCCGACCAGCGGCGCCACGACCGGCGCGACCCCGCCGATCAGCATGAGGGTGGAGAAGAACCGGGCCATCGCGACCCCGTCGTAGAGGTCCCGGACCACGGCCCGGGCGATCACTATGCCGGCAGCGCCCGCGAGGCCCTGGAGCAGCCGGAAGCCGACCAGGAACTCCACGGTCGGCGCGACGGCGCACAGCGCGGTGGCGACGACGTACACGGCGAGACCGGCGAGCAGCGGACGCCTGCGGCCCCAGCGGTCGCTCATCGGGCCGACCACCAGCTGCCCGAGCGCCATGCCGAGCAGACAGGCGGTGAGGGTGAGCTGGACGGTGGCGGCGGGGGCGCTCAGGGATTCGGTGACCTGCGGCAGTGACGGCAGGTACATGTCCATCGCCAGCGGCGGGGTGGCGGTGAGCCCGCCGAGGAGCAGGGTGACGAGCAGGCCGGTGCGGCGCACGGCGGTCGTCGGCGCGGTCGGCTCGGGTACGGCCGTCCCCTCGGTGTTCGGTGCGGCCGCCACGTCGATGTCAGGCAGTCCCGCCCCCTCGACTCGGTCCGGCTGCTCAAGGTGCCCTCGCTCGGGCATGTGCCCCTCCCTCTCCGTGTACCGCGTTGTCCCGGGGGACCCCGCGGACCCCCGGCCACCTATGCTCTCAGCTCGTACAAGGTGGCGACGGTCAGGTGAGCGAGGGTGGAGCCGGGCATGACGGAGCAGAGCGTGCGCTGGGGGATTCTGGCGACGGGCGGGATCGCGGCCGCGTTCACCGCGGACCTGGTGGATCTGCCGGACGCGGAGGTGGTCGCGGTGGCCTCGCGCTCCGAGGCGTCGGCGAAGGTTTTCGCGGAGCGGTTCGGGATCGAGCGGGCGTACAGCGAGTGGGGCGCCCTCGCCGAGGACGCGGACATCGATGTCGTGTACGTGGCAACCCCGCACGCGGCGCATCGCGCGGCCGCCGGGCTCTGTCTGAGCGCCGGCCGGAACGTCCTGTGCGAGAAGGCGTTCACGCTGAACGTGCGGGAGGCCGAGGAGCTGGTGGGGCTCGCGAAGGACGGCGGGCGCTTCCTCATGGAGGCCATGTGGATGTACTGCAACCCGCTGATCCGGCGCCTCAAGGCCCTCGTCGACGACGGCGCGATCGGTGAGGTGCGTACCGTGCAGGCCGACTTCGGGCTCGCCGGGCCCTTCCCGCCTGCGCACCGGCTGCGGGATCCCGCGCAGGGCGGGGGTGCGCTGCTGGACCTCGGCGTGTACCCGGTGTCGTTCGCGCATCTGCTGCTCGGGGAGCCGTCGGACGTCGTGGCGAAGGCGGTGCTGTCCGAGGAGGGCGTCGACCTCCAGACGGGCGCGCTGCTGTCCTACGACGGCGGGGCGCTGGCCTCGCTGCACTGCTCCCTGACCGGCGGCACCGCGACGATCGCCTCGGTCACAGGCTCGCTGGGCCGGATCGACATCCCGGACGGCTTCTTCCACCCGGACCGTTTCGTGCTGCACCGGGACGGGCGCGACCCGGAGGAGTTCGCCGCCGACCCGGCCGACGGCCCGCGCAACAGCCTCAAGCACGAGGCCCGTGAGGTCATGCGAGCCCTGCGGGCCGGAGAGACCGAGTCCCCGCTGGTCCCCCTGGAGGGCACGATCGCGGTGATGCGCACCCTGGACGCGGTACGGGACCGGATCGGCGTCCGGTATCCGGGAGAGCGGGCTGGGGAGAGCGTCACGTCGGTGTGAGTGGGTGGGGGCGGTGCGGCGAGGGCGTGTGAGGGGGCCGACCCACCGCGCGTCCGACCTGACCGACCGGCCTCGGGGGCCGCCCTGCCCCGCAGATCTCAGGGACCGATCCCCCGGCCGGGCCCACCGGGGCTCTCACGACCAGTGCCGACGGCTGGACCGTCCGGGGGAACTCCGACGGCTGACGGCAAGACCGCCCGGGAGGGGCTGACGGGCACACCGCACTCCGGCCGCCACCTCCCGACGGCACCACCGCCCCGGCCGCCCCGCCGCCCTCCCGACGGCAGCACCACCCCGGCCGACCTCGCCCCGACCGACCCCCACGGCAACACCCCCGCGCCCTCCCCCACACCACCCGCCCCACCGACGGAGTCCTACGCTGCGGGGCCATGGACACCAACAATGCGAAGACCGCCGTCGTGACCGGGGCGGGTTCCGGGATCGGGCGGGCGGTTGCCGTGGAGCTGTTGCGGGCGGGGTGGGCGGTGGCGCTGGCCGGGCGGCGGGGCGGGGCACTGGAGGAGACGGCATCCCTCGTGCCGGAGGGCGCCGCGCTCGCCGTACGGACGGACGTCTCGGAACCCGGGGACGTGGCCGCGCTGTTCGCCGCCGTCGTGGAGCGGTTCGGGCGGGTCGACCTGCTGTTCAACAACGCGGGGACGTTCGGGCCCGGCGGGGTGCCGGTGGAGGAACTGCCGTACGACGCCTGGCGGCACGTGGTGGACACCAACCTGAACGGGGCGTTCCTGTGCGCGCAGACCGCGTACCGGCAGATGAAGGAGCAGGATCCGCAGGGCGGCCGGATCATCAACAACGGGTCGATCTCGGCGCACACGCCCCGGCCGCACTCCGTCGCCTACACCGCGACCAAGCACGCCCTCACCGGCCTCACCAAGTCGCTGTCGCTGGACGGGCGGCCGTACGGCATCGCGGTGGGGCAGATCGACATCGGGAACGCGGCGACCGACATGACCGCGCGCATGGGCGCCGGGGCGCTCCAGGCCAACGGGGAGGTCGTCCCGGAGCCCGTGATGGACGTGGCCGACGTGGCCCGCACGGTCCGGCACATGGCGGAGCTGCCGCTGGAGGCGAACGTGCAGTTCGCGACGGTGCTGGCGACGGCGATGCCGTACGTGGGGCGTGGCTGAGCCGTCCCGGGGCGGGGGCGGGACGGTCGATTTCTACAAGCGGAATGTGTCATTCCATGCCCACCGGCACTGGTCGGAGGCTTATGCTCGTCACACGCCCTCCACAGGAGCTTCACACTTGGGGAGCGGCATTCCGTAGACCTCGCCCGAGGGGGGAGGCGGCGGTCGTCCATGGCCCGGGTGGGGGTGGATCTCGCGTGGGACCGCGAGGTGCGCACCGGGCCGTGGACGACCGCCGCACACATTCTCAGCTCACCCACATCCCTTCTCAGCCTGCACCTATCGCTTCCTCAGGACCCCCCAATACGCCGTCCCTACCTTGAGGGCGCGCCTGCAGCGGGCGCCAAGAACCTTCGAGGAACGGGATGTTTGGCATCTATCTCAAGCGCGAGCTGGGCCGGCGCAAGAAGGCGGCCCTGGTGATCGCACTGGGTCTGGCGCTCGGTATCGCCCTGGTCATCACCGTCAACTCGGTGTCGGCCGGTATGACGCAGGCGCAGGGCAAGGTCCTGAAGTCGCTCTACGGCCTCGGCACCGACATGACCGTCACCAAGACCAGGTCGGCCCCGACGTCCGGGAGTTCGGGCAGACCGAACTTCCAGTTCGACGCCAGTTCCAACGGCAGCGACACGACGCAGAGTTCCGACCGTGTGATGACCCAGGGCGGTCAGGCCCTGGCGTCCTCGGTGGTCACCAAGGTCACGCAGCAGAAGGGCGTGGCCGGCGCGGTCGGCGCGCTGACGCTGAACGTCACCAAGGTCGACGGGTCCTTCACCCAGGGCAAGGCGCAGAGCTCCGGAGGAAACAGCGGGAGCGGCGGCGGCCAGGGCGGTCCCGGCTCCGGCGGTGACAGCACCGCCCCTCCCCAGGTCCGGGGCGGTGGCGCGAACTTCGACGTGAACTCCTACTCCGTCACCGGCGTGGACGTCGGCGACCAGACCCTCGGCCCGCTGGCCGGCTCGAAGATCACCACCGGCAAGACCTTCACCGCCGCGCAGAGCAACGCGAAGGTCGCGGTCGTCAGCGCGTCGTACGCCAAGGAGAACTCCCTCAAGGTCGGCAAGACCCTGACGATCTCCGGCACCAAGTACTCGGTCATCGGCATCGCGACGCCCGACAGCAGCGAGTCCACCACCGACGTCTACCTGCCCCTGAAGCAGGCGCAGACGCTGGCGGACGCCAAGAACCAGGTCACCACGATCTACGTCAAGGCGAGCGACTCGAAGCAGATCGACGCCGTCAAGTCGGCGATCCAGAAGAACATCTCCGGTACGACCGTCACGACCTCCGCGGATCTCGCCGAGACCGTCTCCGGGTCCCTGTCCACCGCCTCCGACCTCGCAACCAGCGTGGGCAAGTGGCTGTCGATCGCCGTCCTCGCGGCCGCGTTCCTGGTGGCCGCGCTCCTGACCTCCTCGGCGGTCTCGCGCCGGGTCCGGGAGTTCGGCACGCTGAAGGCGCTCGGCTGGCCGAGCCGCCGGGTGACCCGGCAGGTCGTCGGCGAGTCCATGGTGAACGGCCTGCTCGGCGGGGCCCTCGGTATCGGCCTGGGCCTCGCGGCCGCCTACGCGGTCACGGCGATCAGCCCCAAGCTGACCGCGCAGCTCGGGAACAGCGGGGGTGGAACGGGCGGCGGACCGGGCGGTGGCGGCCCCGGCCGGCAGGCCTCGCAGAACACCATGGAGATCGCGCTGTCCGCGCCGGTCTCGATGACCACCATCGTGCTCGCGGTGGGTCTCGCGGTCGCCGGAGGTCTGATCGCCGGGGCGATGGGCGGGTGGCGGGCGTCCCGGATGCGGCCCGCGGACGCGCTGCGCAGCGTGTCGTAACCCCCTCACCCCCTCACCCCCTCACCCCCTCACCCCCTCACCTCCTCGCTACGCACTTCTCGACGGAGCTCTCATGTACAGACTCACGGGCGTCACCAAGCGCTACACACGCGGAAAGGAGACCGTGGAGGCCCTGCGCGGTGTCGACCTCACCATCGAGGACGGCGACCAGCTGGTCGTCCAGGGCCCCACCGGCGGCGGCAAGTCCACGCTGCTCCAGATGATCGGCGGGCTCGACCGGCCGACCGCGGGCAGCGTCGAGCTGGACGGCGTCGACCTCGCGCGCATCGGCGAGGCCAGGCTGACGCGGCTGCGGGCCGAGAAGATCGGCATCATCTTCCAGTCGTTCAACCTCATCCCGACGCTCACCGCCCAGGAGAACGTCGAGACCGCGCTGGTCCCGCTGGGAGTCAGACCGGCCGAACGCCGGGAACGGGCGGCGGAGGCGCTGCGGTCCGTGGGGCTCGGTGAGCGACTCACGCACGCGCCCTCGGAGTTGTCCGGCGGACAGCAGCAACGGGTCGCGATCGCACGGGCGTTGGTGAAGAAGCCGAAGGTGCTGCTGGCCGACGAGCCCACCGGCAACCTCGACGAGTCCATGCGGGACGAGATCATGGCGCTGCTCGAAGGGCTCTGGCACGAGTACGGGTTGACGTTCGTCCTCGTCACGCATGACTCGTCGATCGCACGGCGGGCACCGCGGCTGGCCACGATCAGGGCGGGGCACATCACGCTGACCGAGCAGCAACAGTCGTACACCCGGTAGGACTTGGACCGCTCACCGTGCCAGGATCCGGTCGACCTCGGTCACCTGGTCGGCGGTGAGCGGTCCCTTCGCGATCGCTCCCGCGTTCTGCTCCGCCTGGGCCACCGAGCGGAAGCCCGGGATGGGAATCGTCCGGGGGCTGCGGGCCCAGATCCAGGCCAGGGCGCCCTGCGCGAGGGTACGGCCCTCGCTGGTGAGGATGTCCTTCAGCGCGTCGATCCTCCGCAGCCACTCCGGGTCGGCACTCGCACCGTCGCCGAAGCCCGGCAGCCAGGCCGGGGGGTTGCTGCGGATGTCGCCCGTGTCCTGGGGGCCCTGACGCTTGCCGGCCAGCAGGCCCATGGCCAGGGGGCTGCGGTTGATGCTCGCCAGGCCGGACTTCTCGCACAGGGCGAGCAGTTCGGGGGCGTCCTGCATCACGTTCAGCGCGTGCTGGACGGCGGCGCAGTGCTCCCCCTCGGCGAAGACGGCGGCGCGGGCCGGGTCGTCGGTGCTCCAGGCGTAGGCGCGGATCAGTCCTTCGCGCACGAACTCCTCGCAGGTGTCGCGGAGTTCGGCCGCACGCTCGGGGTCCGCGTCGGAGATGTGGAACTGGTAGAGGTCGATACGGTCGGTGCCGAGGCGGTCCAGGGAGGCGGTGAGGGCGCGGCGGGCGTGGGCTGGGGTGTCGTCCGCGCCGAGGAGGGTGCGGGTCTCCTCGTCGAAGACGTTGCCCCACTTGGTGGCGAGGACGACGTCGTCGCGGCGCTTGCCGAGGGCACGGCCGAGGACCCGTTCGCTGTGCCCGGTGCCGTAGGCGTCGGCCGTGTCGAAGAAGGTGACGCCGAGGTCGAGGGCGCGCCGGACCGCCCGTACGGACTCCTCGTCGTCGACCCTGCCCCAGCCGAGGGGCTGCCCCTCGCTGTTCTGCCATTCACCGCCGATGGCCCAGCAGCCGAAGCCGAGGGCGCTCACTTCGATACCGCTGCGGCCGAGTGTCCTGTTGGTCTCCATGGCCGGAGACTAGGAGTTGGAGCGCACACCAAGGCAAGCGTTACGCCTGGCCGGTCTCGAAGCGCGAGATCCGGCCGTCCTCGCCGACCTCGAAGTGCCACTTGGTGCGCATCTCGCCCCAGGTGTCGTTGCTGTAGCGGGCGATGAGGTCGCGGCCGCCCCGGGACTCGTTGTCGACGTCCATGTGGCCGCGGGAGGAGAAGATCTCCCGGTCGATCCAGTCGTCGAGGTCGCGGTCCCTGCCGTCGTCCGCCATGGTCGCGCCGGGCGCGAGCAGCGCCAGGAAGGCCTCGCGGTCATGGGCGTTGACGGCGGAGACGAAGGCGCGGACGGCCGGGTCGCTGAGCTTGGCTGTCTGAATCGTCATGCCAGCCAGACTCACACCGCTGGTGCGGGGCCGCCACCCGAACGGCCGCGCGGGTCTTCCGGGCAGGTGTGAGCGGTGCGACGGTGGAAACGCGAGGGGGGTCCCGTTCCGCATCTCGTGCTGGGAGTCATCGTGACCGCTTACGACCGAAGTGATCTGGGTCTGCTGCTGCTCCGGCTGGGGACCGGGGGTGTGCTGGCCGCTCACGGCGCGCAGAAACTGCTCGGCTGGTTCGGCGGGGGTGGTATCGAGGGGACCGGGCAGTTCATGGAGTCGGTCGGGTACGCGCCGGGCCGGGCGAGCGCGACGGCGGCCGGGCTGGCCGAGGCGGGCGGCGGCACGCTGCTCGCGCTGGGCCTGGCGACCCCGGCCGCGGGTGCTGCGGCGGCCGGCGCGATGGCCGGCGCGTCCGCCGTGCACGCGCCGAACGGCTTCTTCAACACGGGCGGCGGCTACGAGTACGCGGCCACGCTCGGCCTCACGGCGGCGGGCCTCGCGGTGACGGGCCCCGGCCGCCTCTCCCTCGACCACGCCCTCGGCCACACGGTCAACCGCGGCTGGATGGTCCCGGCGGCCCTCGCGGTGACCGGCCTGGCCACGGCGGCGGTCGTCGGCATGCGCGGCCGCCGGCTCCGGGAGAAGGAGGGACGCTCCGACGACACGCAGGAGGCGCTGTTCGAGGAGTAGGAGGCGTTGTACGGCGAGTGCCCCGTCGGAAGCTCTCGCCGTGACAGGCTGCTCCACATGAGTGATCACGGCATGCCCTCTCCGGATCTCTGGAAGTCCGTCGACGCCCTGTGGGCCTGGCTGGAGGCGGACCAGCCGGTGCGGGGGCGGGAGGGGCTGCTGTTGCGGATGCTGAAGCTGTCCGAGGAGGTCGGGGAGGTCGCCGAGGCCGTCATCGGGGTGGTCGGCCAGAACCCGCGCAAGGGCGTCACCCACACCTGGGAGGACGTCGAGGCCGAGTTGTGCGACGTGGTGATCACCGCGCTGGTGGCACTGCGCACCCTGACTCCGGACACGCGGGAGGTCTTCATGGAGCACTTGGCGCGGGTCAACGAGCGCTCACTGGGTCCTCGTCAGGCGCGGTGAACCTGCTGAAGCCGGTAGGCCTCGGGGTGCGGTCGTAGGAGGACGGGATCACCGGCTGAGGAGACCCCGCTGGTCCCCGCCATGTGCTTCTCGATCGAGCCCGGGGTGTATCTGCCGGGGCGGTTCGGGGTGCGGATCGAGGACATCGTGACGTGCACGGAGGACGGGGGGGCGGCGGTTGAACTCGACGGATCAAGGGATGGCGATCGTGGAGTGAGCACGGCCTCTTCGCACGGCGACTGCCGGGGCGGGAGGTGGCCGTCGTCCGACGGTGCGTCCCAGAAACGAACGGACGACGGCCCAGGACACCGCTCCTGTATCCCTCACCGGTAATCCGGTGCCGCCGCCCGCGCGGATGGGTCCCGGTCGAAGATTTTTCCGGCCGGCAAGCCGACGGCCGGGAAAGCTGTGCCTGACCGCGAGCCGGTCGATCGTGGCGCCGAGCATCCGTTCACCGCCCGGCTCCCGAAGCCGTGCGTGACCTACATGCCGCCGCAGGGGCCGAGACCACCAGGACCGTACGCGCGGAGCCGCCCCGTGCCCGGCGCTCGCCACGACGCCCCGCCGCTGACCGCGGAGCGTGCCGCGGATGACGCCCTCGCGGCGGCCCGTGCGGCGGAGGGGGACGAGGACGCCTTCGCCGGAATGGTGCGCCGGCACGCAGCGTCGCTCGTCGAGATCGCCACCCGGCTGCTCGGCTCTCGCACCGAGGCCGAGGACGTCGTGCGGGACGCCTTCCTCGACGCCTGGCGACTGCTGCCCGAGCTGCCCGAGTTCCAGGGGTACTCCTCCTTCGGCACGTGGATCCGCCGGATCGCGACCGACCACTGCCTGAACGCGCTGCGAGCCCGCAGACTCGCGGCCCCGGCCCGGATCGCCGAGGGCCCGGACGCGGTCCGGCGACTGCGTGGGGCCCTCGACCTGCTCACGGCGGAGCAGCGCGTCTGCTGGATTCTGCGGGAACTGGACGGACACTCCGTCGAGTTCATCACGGAGGTTGTCGGCATGAGCCGGGAGGACGTCCGCGCCCATGTCTTCCGCGCCCGCCGTTGTCTGGCACAGGCGTTGGGGTCCCGGACATCGCCGAGCGGGCTCGAGCTGGGCGTCACAAGTGCGGCGGCGGAGACGTGATCATGAGGTGCAGGAAGAGGGTCCAGGCTCCCGACGCGGCCGCCAGCAGCCGGAATCCGCGGCGGCGTGCGGGGGTGACCGGATCAGGGCCCGCCCCCACCGGGAAGGCGGACGGGACGGGGGTCCGCGACGGCGCCTCCGCAGGCGCCACGGACGCCGCCGGGGCACTGGGCCGGGGCTCCGGACACGTGCGGGCGTCCTCGGCCGGGGGCCGGGGGCCGGGCCGGGAGGCCTCCGCCGGAGGGTCGCAGCGGCGACGCCGTGCCGCTCGGCGCGGAGCGCTCACGGCGGCTCGGGGTGCTTCGGAATCCGCGCCGGCCGGGGCCAGTCCCTGAGCCAGGCCGCTCAGGAACGCGGCATAGGCGGCCCGCCGCAGACCGGTGGGGGTGGTGCGGCCGCTCTCCCAGGAGCGCACCGTCACCGCGGTCACCCCGAACGCCGCGGCGACCTGTTCGTGGGTGAGCTGCCACGCTCGGCGCAACCGGGCGCGCTCGCCGGGCCCGGGCAGAGGTGCTCTGCCGTCGCTGCGGCGCGGGTGGGACGGCATGGGGTGCTGGTGCAGAACGTCGATCGTCATGACCGTATGACAACCCGTCAGCCGTTGATGTGACTCTACGACCGGAACAGCACCCGGATGCCGTAACACGGGAAGCGGTCAGCGGCAGCGCACCGCGTCCAAGCCCGCTCCAAGTCCCTTCCAAGTGGGATGTGAAGAGTCCGTGCCGGGGGGTCTGTGTCGGCGGGGGAGAGTTCTGAGGTGCGGGAGCAGGTTCGGTTCGCGGTGCTGGGGCCGGTCGGCGCGTGGCGCGGCGCGGGCGAGGTGGACCTCGGGCCGCCGCGGCAGCGGGCGGTGCTGGCCGTGCTGCTGCTGGCCGAGGGGGGCCGGGTTCCGGTGGACCGGTTGGTCGACGCGTTGTGGGGCGCCGCTCCACCGGCCTCCGCGGTGGGGTCGGTGCGGACGTACGTGCACCGGTTGCGGCGGGCCCTCGGTGAGGACGCCGCGCTGATCCGGTCCGTGGGGGACGCCTATGTCGTGCGCTCGCTCCCCGGCGACCTCGATCTCGCCGCCTTCCGGGAGCTGACCGCCCGGGCCGAACCGGCCAGGCGTGAAGGGGACTTGCACGGGGCCGCCGTACACCTGCGGGACGCGCTCGCGCTGTGGCGGGGTCCCGCGCTGTCCGGGGTGCGCGGGGAGTTCGCGCAGGTCCGGCGCGAGCAACTGGAGGCGCTCCGGCTGTCCGCCCTGGAGTCCCTGCTGGCGATACGGCTCGACCTGGGTGAACACGCCCAAGTCGTCACCGAGTTGGCCGTACTGGTCGCCGGGCATCCGCTGGACGAGCGGTTCCGCGAGATGCTGATGCTGGCGCTCTACCGGTGCGGTCGGCAGTCCGCGGCACTGGAGACGTACGCCGAGGCCCGGACGCTGCTCGCGGAGGAGCTGGGCGTCGACCCGGCACCCGCCCTGCAACGCCTCTACGAGCGGATCCTGCGCGGGGACGGCGACCTGCTCGCCGTACCGGGCGCCGGGGGTCCGGCAACCGCGAACAGGCACCGTGCGACACCGGACGCGGTGACCCCGAATGTGGTGACCCCGAATGTGGGGGCCCCGGACGCGGTGGCGTCGGACGCGGTCCCGTCGGACGCGCTGGCCCCGGACGCGGCGCCCTCGTACACCGTGGCCCCAGACGCGGTGGCGCCCGCCCCGTCCGCGACCCCGCGACAGCCGTCCCCGCACGGGCCCTCCCGCCCCGTCCCCGCCCAACTCCCCTCCGACCTGCCCGGTTTCGTCGGGCGGGAGGCTCAGCTCGGCCTGGCCTCCGCGCTGGTCCCGGAGGGCGACGCGCCCTCCGGGACCGTCGTGATCGGCGGTACCGCGGGGGTCGGCAAGACCGCGTTCGCCATCCACTGGGCCCGTCGGATCGCCCCCCGCTTCCCGGACGGGCAGCTCTACCTCAACCTGCGCGGATTCGACCCCGTGGGCGCCCCCGTGCCGCCCGCGCAGGCGCTGCGCACCCTGCTGGAGGCGCTCGGCGTCCCGCCGCGTGAACTCCCCGAGGACCAGGACGCGTTGGCGGCGCGGCTGCGGACCGTGCTGACCGGGCGCCGGGTGCTGATCCTGCTGGACAACGCCCGGGACGCCGGTCAGATACGGCCCCTGCTGCCCGGCGCGCCGGGGTGCCTGGTCATCGTCACCAGCCGGAACCGGCTGGGCGGCCTGGTGGCCGTGGACGGCGCCCGCCCGCTGCGCCTGGACGTGCTGACCGCGCGCGAGGGCCGCGATCTGCTGCTGCGCCGCCTGGGCGCCGGGCGGGTGGCCGCCGAACCGGAGGCGGTGCGCGAGATCGTCGAGCTGTGCGCGCGGCTGCCGCTGGCCCTGGCGGTCGCGGCGGCCCGCGCGGCCGACCGCACCGCCTTCCCGCTCGCCGCGCTCGCGGACGAACTCGCCGAAGGACACGGCAGTCTCGACGCGTTCACGGACGCCGACCAGGCGGCCGACGTACGGGCCGTGCTGTCCTGGTCGTACCACGCGCTCTCGCCCGCCGCGGCCCGGCTCTTCCGGCTGCTGGTGCTGCACCCCGGCCCTGACGTCTCGCTGCCCGCCGCCGCGAGTCTGGCCGGTCTCGGCACGGCCGCCACGCGGAGTCTGCTGGGCGAACTGGTGCACGCCCATCTCGTGGACGAGCCGGCGCCCGGCCGCTACGCCTGGCACGACCTGCTGCGCGCCTACGCCGCCGAGCTCTCCGCCGGGACGGACGGCGCCGACGAGATCAGGGCCGCCCGACGTCGCATGGCCGACCACTATCTGCACAGCGCCTACGCCGCCGCCCGGGTCATGGACCTCACCCGGGACCGGATCGTCCTGGCCGAACCGTCCCCGGGGGTGCACAGCGAGTCGCACACCACCCCGCAGCGGGCCATGGCCTGGTTCGGCACCGAACGGGCCGTGCTGGTAGCGGTGTTGAGGGAGGCCTCGGCGCACGGCTTCGACGTCCACGCCTGGCAGCTGGCGTGGTGCGTGGAGCACCACTTCGGCCGGCAGGGGCTGTGGCACGAGCTGGGTGTCACCCTGCGCACCGCGCTGGAGTCCGCAGACCGGCTCGGCGACCCGACCGCCCTCGCGCACATCCACCGGGGGCTGGCCCAGGCCGAGTCGTACGCGAAGCGCACCGGCGACGCGCGGGCGCACATCGAGCGGGCCATCGAGCTGTTCGCGAAGGTGGGCGACGTCCCGGCGCTGACCGAGAGCCATCGTCAGCTGAGCGTCGTCCTGGAGGTGCAGGGCGATCTGGAGGGTGCCCTCGACCACCACCGGCAGGCCCTGGAGCTGCTCGGGCCGGACGGCGACGGCAGGTTGCGGTCCTGGATCCTCAACGGGCTGGGCTGGTACCACTCGTTGCTGGGCCGGCACCGCGAGGCGCTGGAGTTCTGCGCCGCCGCGCTGGAGCTGGCCCGTGCCCGCGACGACGACTACACGCTCGGGCACGTCCTCAACAGCATCGGGCACGCCCGGCACCATCTCGGTGCCCACGACGAGGCCGTCGCCGCGTTCGAGGAGGCGCTGGCGCGTTTCCGGCACGTGGGCGGCGTCCCCTGGGCGGAGGCGCACACGCTGGCCTCGCTCGCCGACTCCCGGCTGGGTCTGGGGCAGCCGGACCAGGCCCGCGCCCTGCTGGCGGAGGGGGTGCGGATCCTGGAGCGGCTCGGGCATCCGGACGCCGGAGCGCTGCGCGAGAAGCTGGCCGCGCTGACGCCGGACGGGGACCGGGCGGCGCGGAGCGGGTGAGGGTCGCCGCATCGGTGCACCTCCTCGTGCCGGCGGACGGGACGCTCACCCGCACTACGGGGGCCGTGGGGCCGCGGGTTCCGCCTCCCCCATCACCGTTACCTTACCGTTACCTTTCGGCTCGGCGGGCCGGATTCCCTTCCGGGGCGAGAACCCCACGCGGCTCTGCTCCGTAGTGAGAGATGGGGCCGGCGGCGCGCACAGGGCCGTGGACGACCATCGAACGGCAATCGGGAATCGATCGGTTGCCGATCGGCGGCCCCGACGATCGGTGCGTGAGCGCGAACGAGCAGCAGGAGAACAGAGAATGCCCGGACGGGGGCCAGGCCTTCGCGCGTGTGATCTACCAGACGCACGGCACCGCCCTGCTCCAGTTCGCCCAGGGACTGACCCTGGGGGACGTGCACGGGGCCGAGGACATCGTCCAGGAGGCCGTGCTCCGGGCCTGGCGCCACGCCGACCGGCTCACCTCGACACCGGGACTGACCCGTCCGTGGCTCTTCACCGTCGTACGGCGGCTGGCCATCGACGCCCACCGCAGCCGCCGGGCCCGTCCCGCGGACCTCATCCCCACCGCCCTGGACCGCGAGGTCGTCTCCGACTGCAGCGAACGCACCCTGACGTCACAGGTGTTGACCCGGGCGCTGGCCGAACTCGACCGCCCTCACCGGGAGGTGCTGGTGCACCGCTACTGCCTCGACCGCAGCATCGAGGAGACCGCGGCCGAACTGAACCTCCCGCAGGGCACGGTCAAGTCCCGCAGCAGCCACGCCCTGCGGGCCCTGCGCCACGCCCTCACCTCGCTCGGCGCGGCCACCCCGGCCGCCCTGCGCTGACCGGCTCCCCCTACGGCACTCACACTTCACTGGAGGCTCCGGCGTGCCACGCCAGCTACTGACCGTCTGCCAGGAAGGCGCCCCGGACTCCCCCGCGGACTCCTTCCGGACCATCGGCGAGGCACTGGAGCGGGCGCGCGGCGGAGCCGTGATCAGTGTCCGTCCGGGCCGTTACCAGGAGGGCCTGGTGATCGGCACCCGGGTGACGATCGTGGCCGAACAGGCCCGCGGCAGCGTGGAGATCGCACCCCGGCGGGGCAGCGCGGTGGTCCTGAAGGCGGACGCCGTGATGCTCACCGATCTCGTCCTGACCGGCCGGGACGAGGAGTTGCCGGTGGTCGACGTGGCGCGCGGCCAACTCGCCCTGGAGGGCTGCGACGTGACCGGCGCGGGCTGGACCGCGCTGCTCGCCCGGGGCACCGGCTCGCTCGCCATGCGCGACTGCCGGGTCACCAACCCGCAGGGCGCGGGCCTGGTCGTCACCTCCCCGGTGGACAGTTCGGTCGAGTCGTGCACGGTGGAGCACCTGGGCACCTCGGGCGCGGTGATCGGCGAACGCGGCCGCGTCACCCTGCGCGGCTGCACGGTCCGCGACGCGCGCGGCAACGGCGTCCTCGCGAACGGCGAGGCGCGCGGCTCGGTCGAGGACTGCGACATCTCCTCCACCGACAAGCCCGCGATCGCCCTGGAGGACCACTGCACCACCCGGGTCGTGCGCACCGCCGTGCACGACACCAGCACCGGCGTCCACCTGAGCAGCGCGGCCCGCACCACGCTGGAGGACGTGACGGTCACCGGCACCACCGGCCCCGGGATCGTGCTGTCCGGCGGCACCGATCCGTGGCTGCGGCGCTGCCGTACGACCCGGACCGAGGGCCACGGCATGGCCGTACTGGAGCGGTCGCGCGGGACCATCGAGGACTGCCGTCTGGAGGCGGCGCAGGCACCGGCGCTGCGGGTCGGCGGGTCGTCCTCGCCGGTGCTCATCGGCCTTTCCGTGCAGGGGAGTTCGGCGGCCGGTGTGCTCCTGGAGGAGGAGTCGGTGGCCGAACTGGACCGGCTGGAGGTGGTCGATGCGGGCGGCGTCGGCATCTCCGTGCGGACCGGGGCCAACCCGCTGCTGCGGCGGGCGCTCGTCACGGCCCCCGGCGGCCACGGCGTGGAGGTCTCGGCCGACGGGCGCGGCCGGTTGGAGGACTGCGTGGTCGAACGTCCCGGCGGGGCGGGCGTCCGGGTGGAGGACGACGGCAACCTGTACGTCGGCGGCGGCAGCGTCGACGTGGCGGGCGGACCCGGTCTGTCGGTCGGGCCGGACGGCAGCGTCACCCTCCGGGACTGCGAGATCCGCGGCGACCGCGGCAGCGCACACCCCGGGGTCCTGGTGGAGAAGGGCGGCGAACTCACCGCCAGCAGACTGCGGGTGACCGGCGCGGGCGGCCACGGTGTGGTCGTGGAGGACGGCGGGCGCGGCGCCTTCACTTCCTGCGAGTCGCTGCGCAGCGAGGGCGACGGCTTCCGCGTGGACACCGACGCGCCGGTCTCCCTGGTCAACTGCACGGCCCGGGAGAACACCGGTGGCGGCCTGGTGCAGGTCCGCCCCGGTGACCGGCTCGCCGTGGAGGGGCTGACCAGTGCGGACAACGGCCGCCGGGACGCCTGGGGGCTGGGCGACGCGGAGGGCACGGACCCGGCGGGCGCCGCGGCCTCCTCCCCGGGCGCGGAAGGGGAGCAAGGGGGCGGCGCGCTGGGCGAGTTGGAGGCTCTCATCGGCCTGGAGGACGTCAAGCAGCAGGTCCGCACGCTGGTCAACCTCACCCGGCTCGCGCAGCGCCGGGCGAGCATGGGGATGCCGGTGCCGCCGATGAGCCGCCACCTGGTCTTCGCGGGCCCGCCCGGCACCGGCAAGACCACCGTCGCCCGTCTCTACGGCGCGATCCTCACCGAGTTGGGCGTGCTGCGCTCCGGCCACCTGGTCGAGGTGTCGCGCGCGGACCTCGTGGCGCAGATCGTCGGCGGGACGGCCATCAAGACCACGGAGACCTTCAACAGGGCCCTGGGCGGTGTCCTGTTCATCGACGAGGCGTACACGCTGGTCTCCGACAGCCGCGGCAGCGGTGCCGACTTCGGCCGGGAGGCCGTGGACACCCTGCTGAAGCTGATGGAGGACCACCGCGAGGACATGGTCGTGGTGGTGGCCGGCTACAGCGAGGAGATGACCGGCTTCCTGGCCTCCAACCCGGGTCTCGCGTCCCGTTTCTCGCGCACGGTGGAGTTCTCGAACTACTCCGTCCCTGAGCTGGTCGCCATCATGGAGTCGATGTGCGCCCGTCACCAGTACGAGCTGGCGGACGACACCCGCAAGGCCCTGGCCGTCCGCTTCGAGCGGATGCCGCGCGACGCGACCTTCGGCAACGGCCGCGCGGCCCGTCAGCTCTTCGAGGAGATGGTGGACCGCCAGGCGACCCGGCTCGCCTCCCAGGCGGAGATCGGACAGCGGGACCTGGCGCTCTTCGTCCCGCAGGACGTGGGCGAGGACGCGGCCGCCGCCGTGAGCGACGAGGGTCCCGCGGGCGGCGATCCGCTGACCCGGCTGGGCGAGATGACCGGCCTGGCAGGTGTCAAGCGGGACGTCACGGACCTGGTCAACCTCCTGGCCACCGCCCGCCGTCGCGAGGCCGCCGGTCTCCCGGCCCCCCGCATCAGCCACCACCTGGTCTTCACGGGCCCGCCCGGCACCGGCAAGACCACGGTCGCCCGCCTCTACGGCGAACTCCTCGTCTCCCTGGGTGTGTTGCCCCGCGGCCAGCTGGTCGAGGTGGCCCGCGCCGACCTGGTGGGCCGCTATGTGGGCCACACCGCCCAGTTGACCCGCGAGGTCTTCGAACGGGCCCTGGGTGGTGTGCTGTTCGTCGACGAGGCGTACACCCTCACCCCGCCGGGCCCGTCGGGATCCTCGGACTTCGGCAGGGAGGCGGTGGACACCCTGCTGAAGCTGATGGAGGACCACCGGGACGAGGTGGTCGTCATCGTCGCCGGCTACACGGAGGAGATGGCCGGCTTCCTGGCCTCCAACCCGGGCCTGTCGTCCCGTTTCTCGCGCCGCGTGGAGTTCACCGACTACTCCACCGACGAGCTGGTCACCATTGTCCGCCGGCACGCGGAGACGAACGGCTACGTGTGCGGGCCGGGCACGGGCACGGCCCTGCGCACGCACTTCGACGCCCTGCCCCGCGACCGCTCGTTCGGCAACGCGCGCCTGGCCCGGCAGGTCCTGGAGACGATGATGACCCGCCAGGCGGGCCGGATCACCGCGATGGCCGCGCCGGGCTTCGACGATCTGCGGCTGCTGGTGCCTTCGGATGTGCCGGGCGGGGAGGTCAAGTGAGCCGTGCAGTAGGCGCGTTGACCGTGGCCCTGGCCCTGACGGCGCTGGGCGGACCGGCCGCGGCGGCTCCCCTCGCCGACGGTGGGGTGAACCTTCCGGTGATCCCCTCCGCGCTGGCTGCCGGAGCCTCCTGTACGGCGGGGTCGTCAGCGGTGGCCGAGGCCGTGCCGTGGGAGCAGCGGTCGCTGGGGCTCGCGCGGGTGTGGCGGACGGCGGGTGGCAGGGCGGGCGGTGCCGGGGTGACGGTCGCGGTCGTGGACACCGGGGTCGCCGCGCAGGCACCCGCGCTGGCGGGCCGCGTGACGTCGGTGGGTGCGGCGGACGGCGACTGCGTGGGACACGGGACCTTCGTGGCGGGCCTGATCGCGGCCGCGCCCTCCCGGCAGGCCCGATTCGCCGGGGTCGCGAGCGGGGCCCGCGTCCTCGCCGTGCGCGGGACGGACGCCCGGGGGGCGGCCACGCCCGCCTCGCTGGCCTCCGGGATCCGCTCGGCCGCGCAGGCGGGCGCCGAGATCATCGTCGTCTCCCCCGCGCTGGCGCAGGGCTCGGCGGAGCTGACGGCCGCGGTGGCGTACGCGGCGAAGCGGGACGCGCTGCTGATCGCGGCCGCGGCTCCCGATCCGACCGGGCCGGCCACCGCGTCGCCCCCGCCGCCCCGGGACTACTGGCCCGGCTCGGATCCCGGGGTCCTGTCCGTCCTGGACCTCGACGCGAAGGGCTCCCGGCCGGCGAACGCCCCCAGTCCCCTGCGGGCCGACCTCTCGGCTCCCGGCGACGGTGTCGTGGGCATCGGTCCCTCCGGGAAGGGCCACTACATCGGTTCCGGTGCGTCGCTCGCGGCGGCGTACGTCGCCGGTACGGCGGCGCTGGTGCGGTCCGCGCATCCCGACCTGACGGCCGCGGAGACGGCTGCGCGGCTCACGGGGACGGCGTACCCGTCCGACGTGCCGCGGCTGGATCCGTACGCTGCGGTGTCCTCCGTACGGGACGGGGACACGGCGCGCTCCTCGGGCGCTGCGGCGGATGGTGCCGTCCGCGTGGACACGCACTCGTCGGCGACGCTCGCGGGCCGCCGTGCGTTGGTCGTCGTTTCGGCGGGGGCTGCGGTGGGGTTGGGGGTCGCGTGGGTGGGGGCGGTCTTCCGGCTCCGGAGGCGGGCGGGGTGACGAGCGGGGAGTTGGGGCTGGGTTGCGTGTCGGCTGCGGGCCGGTGGGGGGCTGGTCGCGCAGTTCCCCGCGCCCCTAAAAGCCCTCACCGCGGCCCGGACCTGAAGAACCCCACCGCCTCCGCAGGGCATCGGCCGCGGGCCGGTGAGGGCTGAGCGCGCCGTTCCCCGCGCCCCTGAAAGCCCTCACCGCGGCCCGCCCCTGAAAGCCCCCACCGTCACCCTGTCAGTCCTCCGTCCCCGCCCACCCCGTCTGAATCAGTGTCGCCTTCCGGCGGACGATGCTCAGCGCCCGCCCCGCCGGCAGGTTCCGGGGCTTGATGTTGCCGAAGACGTAGCCCTCCGACGGGGGGCACGACAGCAGCAGACCCGGGGTGTTCACCTCGTCCAGGCGCCGCAGGAGCTGGTCGTTGAGGCCGCGCCCGGCGCCCGTGGCCGAGCGGACCGCCACCACGTGCAGGCCGACCTCGTGGCCCAGGGCGAGGTGGTCGAAGAGCGGGGCGAAGGGGTGGTCGAAGGCGTTGCTGCCGCCGATCATGTCGTAGTCGTCGACCAGCACGAACAGCCTCGGCCCCTTCCACCAGTCGGCCAGCCGCATCCGCGCCGGGGTGATGTCCGGCCCCGGCGCCCGGGTCTTCAGCGCCCGCGCCGACCCCGCCACCAGCTCCTTCAGGGAGTCCACGGACACCGCGTGCCCGAGCTGGTACTCCGGCGGCACCGCGTCCACCAGCTCGCGCCGGTAGTCCACGACCAGCACCCGGGCCTCCGCGGCCGTGTACCGGGAGGTCACCGCCTGCGCGACCAGCCGCAGCAGGTTGGTCTTGCCGCTCTCGGTGTCGCCGACGGCGACGAGGTGCGGCGTGCGCGAGAAGTCGTGCCACACCGGGGCGAGCTTCTCCTCGTCGAGGCCCAGCGGGATGCGCAGGCCGTCGGCGAGTTCCGGGGAGGGGAGGGCGGACAGGGGCAAGCGGTGCGGGAGCATCCGTACGGGCGGCGCTCCGGGGCCGGTCCAGGCGCCGGCGATCCGTTCCACCAGGTCGGCGACCCCTTCCGCGAGGGTGTCCGTGTCCGGGCCGCCGTCGATCCTCGGCAGCGCCGCGAGGAAGTGCAGCTTGCCGTCCGACGTCAGGCCCCGCCCGCCGGTCCGCGGCACGGAGGCCGCTTTGCGGATGTCCACGACGGAGTCCATCGTGTCGCCGAGCCGCAGTTCGAGCCGGGTGGCGGCCTGGTCGCGGATCTGCGCGGACAGTTCCACCCAGCGGGCGGTGGTGACCACGAGATGCACGCCGTAGTTGAGGCCGCGCGCGGCGATCTGGTTGAAGGTGGCCACGTGCGTGTCGTGGTCCTGGCGGACCGTGGACCAGCCGTCGACGACGAGGAAGACGTCCCCGTGCGGCTGGTCGGCGAACTCGCCCTCCGCGCGCCGCCGTCGGTAGGCGGCCATGGAGTCGATGCCGTGGTCGAGGAAGAACCGCTCGCGGTCGGCGAGCAGGGTGTTCACCTCGGCCACGGTCCGGCTGATCCGTTCGCTGTCGAGCCGACTGGCGACCCCCGCAACATGCGGCAGACCGGCGAGCGCGGCCAGCGAGCCGCCGCCGAAGTCCAGGCAGTAGAACTGGACTTCGCGCGGGGTGTGGGTGAGGGCGAGCGCGGTGATCAGGGTGCGCACCACCGTCGACTTGCCGCTCTGCGAGCCGCCCGCGACGGCCACGTGCCCGCCGGCCCCGGACAGGTCCACCACCAGCGGGTCCCGCCGCTGCTCGAAGGGCTTGTCGACGAGTCCGACGGGGACGCGGAGGCGTCCGGCGCCGGGCCAGCCGGTGGCGCTCAGCCCGCGCTCGGGGTCCTCGGCGATGCCAGGCAGGAGTTCGTCCAGCGTGGACGGCGCCCCCAGCGGCGGCAGCCACACCTCGTGGGCCGGTGGCCCGGAGTCCCGCAGCCGGTCCAGGGCGACGGAGAGCAGCGTGTCCGCGGGCTCCTCGTCCGGGGTGACGACGGGCGCGGCCGGTGCGACGGCCCTCGGCACCACCCAGCCCGCCGTCCACGGCACGATCTGGCTGGCCACCCTGGCCTGGGCGACCCCTCCGCGGCGCGTGCGGTAGGCGCCGGAGACATAGGCCGCCCGGAACCGGGTCAGCGCCTCCACCCCGCTCTTGAGGAACCCGGCGCCGGGCTGCGAGGGCAGCTGGTAGGCGTCCGGCACCCCGAGCACGCCCCGGCTCTCCATGGCGGAGAAGGTCCGCAGGCCGATGCGGTACGACAGGTGGCTCTCCAGCGCGTGCATGCGCCCCTCGTCGAGACGCTGCGAGGCCAGCAGCAGATGCACCCCGAGCGAGCGTCCGAGCCGTCCGATCATCACGAACAGGTCCATGAACTCCCGGTGCGCGGCGAGCAGTTCGCTGAACTCGTCGACGACGACGAACAGGCTGGGGAGCGGTTCGAGAGGGGTTCCGGCCGCGCGTGCCTTCTCGTACTCCAGGGCGGAGCTGTAGTTCCCCGCGGCCCGCAACAGCTCCTGGCGGCGGATGAGTTCGCCGTGCAGGGCGTCCTGCATGCGCTCGACGAGGGCGACCTCGTCGGCGAGGTTGGTGATGACGGCCGAGGTGTGGGGCAGCCCGTCCAGGCCGAGGAAAGTGGCGCCGCCCTTGAAGTCGACGAGCACGAAGTTGAGGGTCTCGGAGGAGTTGGTGAGGGCCAGTCCGAGCACCAGGGTCCGCAGCAGCTCGCTCTTGCCGGAGCCGGTGGCGCCGATGAGCATGCCGTGCGGGCCCATCCCGCCCTGCGCGGACTCCTTGATGTCCAGTTCGACGGGCCGTCCGTCGGCGCCCACGGCGACCGGCACCCGCAGCCGTGCGGCCCCGGTGGCGCGCCGCCACAGGGTCGCCGGGTCGTGCCGGTACAGGTCGGGGATGCCTAGCAGGGTGGTCAACTGCACGTCGCTGGCGAGGGGTTCGGCCGCGTCCGCGCTCAGGCTCATCCGGTACGGCGCCAGCAGCCGGGCCAGCGCCTCGGCCCCGGCCTGTCCGAGCGCGTCCGGCCGGCCGAGCGGGGTGGACTGCTCCTTGCGGCTGCGGTCGGTGCGCACCAGCCTGACCGAGCCGGGCCGTACGTCGAGGCGCAGCGTGGTCCGTCCCGGGCGCCAGCTCAGTGCCCCGGACAGGTCGAGGACGACGGTGTTGCGGGCCCCGGGGCCGTCCAGCCGGTGTCCGGCCGGGACCGTCACGCCGTCCACCACGATCACGGTGAACGGCTCGTCACGGCCCGGGAGTTCGTCGGGGTCGAAGGTGGCCCGCTCGGTGAACTCCGCGCCCAGCAGGTCCTCCAGGTCGGTGAACGTGGACGCCACCATCCGGGCGGGCCCGGCGCCGTCGCGCTCCTGCGGGTGCAGGGTGTGCGGCAGCCACTTGGCCCACTCCCACTGCCCGCGGCGCTCGTCGGAGACGCACAGCGCGATCCACAGGTCCTCGGGTGCGTGGAACACCGCGAGCTGGCACAGCGCGGCTCGCACGAGGGACCGTACGGCCTCCTCGTCGCCCCGCAGCAACACCCTTGACCAGGAACGGAGATACAGGCCGATCGGCTGGTCGGGGACCGTGCTGTAGGCGCGGACGAAACGGCGCAGCGCGTGTGCGGACAGCGGTTCCAGGTCGTCGACCGGCTTGGTGGACAGCGGGCTGAGCCGCATCGACAGCTGCTGCTCGCCGACCGCGATACGGACCTCGCCGAAGTCGTCGTCCTTGGGCCGTCGTTCCCACAGCCGGGTGGTGCGCACCAGGGAGCGCAGCGCGACCGGTGCCGGGTGCCGCCACGCGAGGGCCTGCTGCTGCTCGATGACGGCCCGCTGGACCTTGGCGCGGGTCTGGGTCAAGTACCGCAGGTAGTCCCGGCGTTCGCCGTGCAGCCGCTGCTTGCGCTCGCCGCTCTTGCGCATCACCTGGCCGACCATCATGGCGCCCGAGGCCAGCACCATCATGCCGAGCGCGAGGTAGCTGAAGACGCTGCTGGTGCCGCCGGGCCGGATGAACACCAGCATCATCGAGACCGACATCATCGCCATCGGCAGATACGTCCACACGGCCGACGTGTCCGGCACCGTCTCCGGCAGCGTGGGCGGCTCCTGGAGGGTCAGCTCCCCTTCGGGCATCTCGGGACCGCGGCGGCGGGCGGGTCGGCGGAACAGGACGACGCTCAACGGAGGGGCTCCTCAAGCAAGCAGCGGTGGTCGGGAGAACGCGCAAGGGGTCTCACTCCGTATTACGGATGGGGAGCCCCGCAGGATCTGTGCCAGGAGAATTCGATGACCGACCACCAGGTGGCCGAGCTGTGCCACCTCACCGTCCGGGGCCCGGCCCGGACGATCGACCTCGCCGTGCCGGCGGACGTGCCGGTCGCCGACCTGCTGCCGACCCTGCTGCGGTACGCGGGCGAGGGCACCGAGGTCGAGGAGAGCGGCCTCGACCACGGCGGCTGGGTCCTGCAACGCCTCGGTGAGCGCCCCCTGGACGAGGAGGGCACCCTGAAGTCCCTCGACCTGAAGGACGGCGAGGTGCTCCATCTGCGGCCGCACGACGCGGCGTTGCCGGAGGTGCGCCTGGACGACCTGGTGGACGGCATCGCCAACGTCACCCGGGACCGGCTGCACGGCTGGACGCCGGAGGCGGGCCGCAAGCTGCTGCTGGCCCTCGCGGTGGCCGCGCTCGCCCTCGGCCTCGGGGTGCTGGCCTGGCCGGGCGGCTCACCTGCCGTGCGGGCGACGGCGGCCGGTGCGACCGGGCTGCTGCTCCTCGCGGGCGCCGCGTCGGCCGCCCGGGCGGTGGGCGACCGGGCCGCCGGGGCGGCGCTCGGCTTCATGGCGGGCCCGTTCCTGGCGCTGGCCGGGTTCCTCGTACCGGGCGGCGACCTTGGCGGGCCGCAGGGCCAGGAGGTGTTCGGGTCACGGCTGCTGGCGGCGGGCGCCGCGGGCGCGGGCGGTGCGGTCCTGGCCCTCGCGGTGGCGGCGGTGGCCGCCCCCCTCTTCCTCGGCACCGCGCTGGTGTGGGTGTGCGCGGCGCTCGCCGGAGCCGCGATCGGCGTGTTCGGCCTGTCCGTCGACGGTACGGCGGCCGGGCTCGCCGCCCTGGTCGTGCTGGTCGGCGGGTTCGTGCCCGCGCTGGCCTTCCGGCTCGCCGGGATGCGGATGCCCGCCCTGCCGGGCAGCGCCCAGCAGCTCCAGGAGGGCATCGAGCCCTACCGGGGCCGGGACGTGGCGACCCGCACGGAGCTGGCGAGCGGCTGGATGACCGCCCTGTACGGCGCGACCGGCGCGGTCTGCGCGGGCTGCCTCGCGGCCCTGTCGCTGCGCCCGAACCTGCCCGAGGCCCTCACGACCGGGGTGCTGTCGCTGCTCCTGCTGCTGCACGGCCGGGGCATGGTGAACGTCCCGCAGCGCATGGCCCTGGTGGTGCCGGGCGCGCTCGGCGCGGGCCTGCTCGTCGTCACCGCCGCCGAGGCCGTGGGCGCCGACCAACGGCCGCTGCTGGTGGCCGGGTTGCTCACGCTGACCGCCGTCCTGGCGATCGCGTCCTGGACGGTGCCGGGCCGCCGCATGCTGCCGTACTGGGGGCGGGCGGCCGAGCTGCTGCACTCCGGACTCGCCGTCGCCGTACTGCCGTTGACCCTGTGGACGCTCGGCGTGTTCGGCGCGCTGCGGGCGATCAGCGGCTGAGCGGGGGACGGGAACCATGCAGTCCAAGCGCGACCAGGTACAGGCGCACGCCTTCGTCATGAACCGGCTGTCCTCCGGGATGCTGCTCGCCGACCCGGACGCCCCGGAGAGCCCGCTCGGGCGCACCACCCGGGGCGCGGTGACCGGGATCGTGGTGGCGGTGCTGGTGGCGGCCGGTGCGGTGGTCTACGGGCTCGTCTCGCCCGGCGGCAACGACTCCTGGCGGGCCTCGGGCACGCTCGTCGTGAACCGGGAGACCGGCGCCCGCTACCTCTACTACGACGGCCGGCTGCGCCCGGTGCGCAACTACGCCTCGGCGCGGCTGATCGGCGGCAAGGACCTGAAGACGGAGGACGTCTCCACGGCCTCCCTCGGTGACACCCCGGTCGGCGCGCCGGTCGGCATCGCGGGCGCCCCGGACGCGCTGCCCGGCGGCGGGGACCTCGACTCCGGTGCCTGGCAGGTGTGTTCGGCGCTCGACGAGGACGGCTCGGCGGTCACGGCGCTGATCGCGGGCGGCCCCACCGCGTCCGACGGGATCGGCCCCGGGGACGGTGTGGTGGTCGCTGGGCCGGACGACGCGGTGTACCTGGTGTGGCAGGGCAGCAGGCTGCGGCTCGACGCGAAGTCCGGCGCGGCGGTCTCCCTCGGCTACGGCACCGTCACCCCGCGCCCGGTGTCGGCGGCCTTCCTCGACGCACTGGTGGAGGGCCCCGACCTGGCCGCGCCGAAGGTGCCCGGCCTCGGCTCCTCCGGCCCCGCCCTCGGCGGCTCGGCGAGCCGGGTCGGCCAGGTGTTCCGGGTGAGCGTGCCGGGCTCCGCCGACCGCCCGTACTACCTGCTGCGGAAGGAGGGCCTGGCCCCGCTGACCGACACCGAGGCGGCCCTCGTCCTGGGCGACCCCGCGACCCGCGAGAAGGCGTACGGCGGCTCCTCGCCGACCGCCGCCGACCTGGGCGCCGACACCCTCAAGCAGCATCTCGCGCCGGGCTCCGAGGGCCGCTCCCCCGGCGCCGACGGCCTGCCCACCGCCCCGCCCCGGGCCCTTTCGGTGCCCGAGCGGCAGGCGGCCTGCGCCCGGGTGGAGCCCGGCACCGACGGCACCCGGGTCTCCTCGGTCCTGGTCCCGGTCACCGACCTGGGCCCGGTCACGGCGGCCCCCACGGACCAGGTCGCCCCGGCCTGTCTGCGGGTGGACGGCGTGGTCGTACGGCCGGGTCACGGGGCCCTGGTGCGGGCGCTGGGCGCGGACGGGAGCGCGGTGGGGGACACGACCTATCTGGTGGCCGACAACGGCGTGAAGTACCGGGTGCCGTCGAAGGCGGCCCTGGAGGCACTGGGCCAGACGGACTCCGCTGTCCGGTCGCTGCCCGCGCCCCTGCTGTCGATGCTGCCGACGGGCCCGGACCTGGATCCCGCGGCGGCGACCGGGGCGGGCCGGCCACGCACCACCGGCCCGGTGTGCTCCGACTCCCCCTCGGCGCGGCAAAACTGACCCGCCCTCACGAGAACCCGGCGGCCCACCCGTTCCGTAGTACGGGATGAGGGGCCTCCGCCCACACCCCCCTAGGGGCGGAGGCCCTGCCCCCTACGCGCACTCCGAACGGGAGGTCCCCATGGCCGGTGGCCAGCAGTCAAACGAACAGGCGACCCGCAACGGCGTCCAGGCACTGGAGGCGGCCTTCAGCGGCATCCTCAAGTCCCGCCAGGACGTCGACAACACCCGCGCCACGCTGTCCTCGGGCTACCAGGGCAGCGACGGCGGCCAGTTCGGCGCGCTGCTCGCGCAGTGGGACGAGCAGTGCAACACCATCCTGCGCAACCTGGAGGACATGGTCGACAAGCTCAACACGAGCCTCGTCGAGCACGGCAAGACCCAGGGCTCCTCCAACGACGCCATCAACCAGGCCTACAACGCCTCCCAGTCGGCGTTCGACCAGCTCATCGGCTGAAGTCCCCTCCGTCCACCGCACCGAGCGAGGTTTCGATGTCCGACCTGAACGACGGCTACATCTACGTCGACTACAACCACATGAACAACGCGGCCGACGACATGGTCCAGCAGACCAAGGCGATCGCGAACACCCTGGCCTCCCTGGAGGCGGAGCTCAACGAGCTCGTCAAGTCCTGGTACGGCAACGACGCCGACATGTACCGGCAGAAGCAGGCCGCATGGGACGCGGCCGTGCAGAACATGGAGCGGCTGCTGACCTCGCACGCCTCGCTGCTGACGGACATCTCCGGCCAGTACCAGTACAGCGAGAACCAGTTGACGCAGATGTGGTCCGAAGTCGGCATCGGCCGCTAGCGGGAGCACCGACGACCATGGCGGACCTCACCCATCTCGACGGCCCCGCGCTCCAGCGCTTCGTCGACAACGACCTCGCCGACTTCCTCACCGCGCTCAAGGCGATCCGCCGGGACAGCACGGCGGACAGCGGCGGGATCCGCGCGCTGCGCAGCATCGTGGACGGGGCGACCACGCCCGACTCGCTCCAGCAGAACCAGGCGCTGGCCATCGGCTCGATGGGCGCCGACGACTTCCTGCACGGCAAGTCGCTGCTGACCGCAGCGACGGGCGCCGCCAAGAGCGTGGACGCCGTGTTCGCGCAGCACGTCGACCTGTTCGGCGACATCGAGCGCGACATGAAGCAGACCATCCGCACGATGCTCAACACCCAGGGCAGCAGCCTGCACTCCATCGGCGCGGAGCAGATGCTCGACGTCTTCTCCGACGTCGACGAGGGCATGAGCGAGAACCCCGGGGACGAGACCACCTCCTCCGGCCACCACGAAGACGACAACTGATGCCCTACGACCAGGACGACTACTGGGGCCAGGCGGTGACGCTGTTCACCGGCTACCCCATGCCCAGCCGGGCGGCCCTCTTCGACAAGCTGAAGAGCAAGGAGGGCATCCCGCTGTTCCGCATGGACATCCGCTCGGAGTCCATGCGGAAGCTGACGGACGCCGACTACACCGCGATCAGCGGCTGGCACGTGGCGAGCGGCGACGACTACATCCTGACGTTCGTCGGGACGTCCGGGGGCAAGGACGGCTCGGACCACCAGAGCGCCGACTTCAACCTGTACAAGGCGCACATCGTGTTCATCGGGGTGCCGGTGGACGGCAACGGCCGGGCCCGGCTGCTGGACGCGGGCGAGACCTTCGCCGGCATGCCCTTCACCGGGCACTACGGCGACCAGTGGGACAACTCCACGCTGGCCCAGTACGTCAGCGGGGCGAAGGCCGCCCTGGACGCGCTGGCCGACGGCGAGCACAGCACCGCCGGGTTCTCCTACAACGGCGCCTCCGTGGCCGACAAGGACGCGGTCAAGCTCAAGTCGTTCGAGCAGACCGCCCAGTCCTTCGACCGGGCGAAGAAGTTCTTCGCGGACCAGGCCGTGGTGCTCAAGCAGTGGGAGGACTCCCTCGGCGGCGACGACAGCGCCTGGCAGGGCCAGGCGGCCGGCGTCTTCCGCGACCTGGTGCACCAACTGCGCAAGAACTACGACGCGTACGTGGAGCAGATGGGCGGCGCGACCTATCTGGCGCACAGCACCTCCGTCGACTACTACACTCCGCGCTCCCCGTACTCCGACGCCCTGCTCAAGGCGCAGAAGGACCTGTGGCGGCAGACGGTCGTCCTGCGCACGGCGTGGATCGCGTGGGCGAACACCGGCCAGCACGACCCGCACCGGGGCCTGCTGGAGATGCTCGACGAACTCACCGCCTGGGTCCTGGCGAACAACGTCCACCAGGTCGGCACGCGTCAGGTCCAGGGCAGCCCGCGTTACGAGGCCACCGCCTCCTTCAAGCAGAGCCACCCGGTCTACGGCAACCTCAACGACGTCAACAACTGGAAGAAGGTCGGCGAGGCGGCCGTACAGCGCTGGACGACGTACATCGAACGCCAGTTGATCCCGTACGCCAAGCAGGCGCTGTCCGACCTGAACAACGCGTGGATCGAGGCGATCGACCCGCTCGAGGAGCCCCTGGACGCGAAGGACACCTCGTCCCTGACCGACCAGTACGAGCACCACCAGAACGGCGACCACGAGGGCAACGGCTCGACCGACGACTTCCGCCAAAGTCTCGACGACGCGCTGAACAACCTCAACACGGGGATCAACAACAGCATCTCGGGTCTGGGCGACAACCTCTCCGGCGTCGGCGACAGCCTGAACGGCTTCGGCGACAGCCTGACCGGTCTCGGCGACAACCTGGGCACCGGGCTGAACGACCTGACCACGGGCCTCGGGGCCGGGCTGAACGGCCTCACCTCCAACCTGGGCGCGGGTCTCGGCAACCTCAGTGACCTGAACACCGGGCTGACCAGCAACCTGGGCGACGGCCTGAACCTCGGCTCCGGGCTGGGGACCGGCCTCACCAACCCCGGCGGCGGCACCACGACCCTCAACCCGGACGGCACGCTCACCACGACCTACCCGGACGGCTCGGTCAGCATCTTCGACCCGAGCACCGGCAAGGTCACCACCACGACCAAGGACGGCAGGTCCACCACCACGGACCTGGACGCCGGGGACAGCATCACCAACCCCGACGGCAGCGTCACCACGCTCAACCCGGACGGCACCCTCACCACCACCTACCCCGACGGCACGGTCACCACGGTCGACCCGGACACCGGCGTGGCGACCACGACGGACCCGGACGGCAACGTCACCACCACCGATCTCGGCAGCGGTCTGAGCGGCCTCGGCGACCCCGGCCACGGCCTGGACCTGGGCGACCTCGACGACTTCGACCACCTCAGCGACAGCCTCGGCAGCCTGAACAGCAACCTCAGCGGCCTCTCCCACTCCCTGGGCACGGGCACCGGCACCCCGATGACCTCCGGCCTGACCGGCCTGGACGGCCTCGGTTCGCTCAGTGGCTTCGGCGCTCTCGGGGGCGGTACGACGGGGTCGAACAGCCTGCTCGGCCCGTCCTTCGAGGGATACGACGACTCCCCCTACACCTCGGGCGCGCTCGGCGCCCCGACCGGCACCTCCGCCGCGTCCGGCGCCGCCGGTGAGTCCGCTGCTTCGAACGGCATGCCGATGATGCCGATGGGCGGCATGGGCGGTGCCCCGGGCGCGGCCGGGGGCCAGTCCGGCACCGGCGAACGGGTCCGCAACGTGCTGACCGAACCGGGGAACGGTGGCCCGCTGGGCGGCCGTTCGCGCCGTACCGGCAAGAACAGGTCGATGACGGAAGACGAGGCCGAGGGGACGACGGCCGGGCGGGCCAGGATCAGCACCAGTTCGACGGGCTCCCCGTTCGCCCCGCAGTCCGACGCGGGCCGCCGAGACGGCCGCAGGACGGAGAGCTCCGGGGCGCAGGAGCGGGCCAGCTGGCTCGCCGACGAGGAGGACGAGGACGTGTGGGGCGCCGACGAGGGCGGGGCGCCCTCGGTGATCGGGCGGTGAACGGCCGGTGAGCGGGTCCCCCTACGAGCAGCGGCTCGCCGAGGCGATGGCCGAACTGGACGCCACCCGGGCGGCGGTGGCCCGCGCGGAGGCCGAACTCGCCGAGGCCGCCGTCACCGTACGGTCCAAGGACCGCAGTGTCGAGGTCACCGTGGGCCCCCAGGGCGAGTTGACCGGGTTGCGGTTCCTGGCGGACCGGCACCGGACCATGGCGGCCGGGCAGCTGGCCGCGAGCGTGCTGGAGGCGGCGGCCGAGGCACGGGGACTGATGGCCCGTCAGGTCATGGACCTCTTCGAGCCGTTCACCCATCCCAGCGAGCGGGTCCCGGAACTGACCGGGGTCGATGTCGACTGGGCGAGGATCTTCGGCCCGGCAGTCCTGGAGGACGGCCCCGGCCGGGACGCCGGGCGCCGCCGGCACGACGACATCGGCGACGAGATCACCGAGGACCCCGAGGAGGAGCACCGCCATGGCTGACAGCAACGCCTACTTCGCCGACCCCGGACGCATCCAGGCCGGGGTCCGGCAGGTCGACGCGATCAGTTCGCTGGCCCAGGAGATGGTGCGGGACTTCGTGTCCGCCGTGAACCTCACCCGTGACTGGCCGGGCCAGGACGACGAGTTCGCGCGCGAGGTCAAGCCGCAGGAGAAGTCCGAGCGCGAGTCGGTCACGGACACCGGTCAGGCGGTCACGGACGCCGTCGTCGGCGTCGCCAACGGCACCCACAGCAACCTCCAGAACATCCTCGGCACCCAGAACGGCGTCCTGGACGCCATCCACGAGTCCGCCGCGAACGGACCCGGAAGGCACTGAACCGTCCATGGCCATCCACGTCTCGCCCGAGGTCAACAACCTGCTGCTCCTGCTCATCGGTGAGCGGATGCTCCAGGCGGACGAGGACAAGGCCTACCGGAGCCACGAGCCGTACGACCGTCTCGGCAAGCAGCTCACCAAGCTGTCCGAGCTGATCGAGGAGTCGGTGATCGAGGTCGGCCGCTCGCTGCCGCCGCAGGTCGCCACGCGGTACGTCCGCGCGATGAACATGTTCGTCGACGACGGCGGCCGCAACTACCTCAAGGAGTTCGCCGACGAGCTGGACGTCGTCGCCCGGGGGCGGGTCGAGACGTCCATCAACATCACCGAGGCGAAGTGGCAGATCATCGCCGAGATCGTCCGGCTGCTCATCGAACTCGCCGTGATCCTGGTGATGTCCGTCTTCAGCGGCGGCGCGACGGCCGGGAAGGCGGCGGTCGCGCGGGCGCAGAGCCGGGTGACGGTCCTGGCGATCCTCGACCAGCTCATGAAGCGCACGCATCTGATGCCGAGCCTGAGCGAGGCGTTCGACGAGGCGTTCACGACGTTCGCCGTGCGGCTGGCGCTGATCGCGTTCGGTCCCGACGGGCGGCGGCCGAAGGGGTTCGACTGGTCGCAGATCCTCCAGGACGCCGTGTTCGGCGGGATCACGGGGATGTTCCACGGGGTGTTCGAGGGGGTCGCCGACCGGCTGCGGAACTTCTTCCGGCGCGGCCATCTCGACGACACGGTGTTCAAGAAGTTCGACGAGGACGTGCTGTCGAAGGTGGACCGGGGGCGGGCGGACCTGCCGTCGTCCTCCAACAACCGGGACTTCGGCAACAGGGATCTCGGCAACCGGGATCTCGGCAACCGGGACCCCCATGACCGGGACGGCCTCGGCGACGACATCGGGGACGCGGTGGCGGAGGGGGCCGCCGAGACCTTCGGCGAGTTCGTCACCGTCGGTCTGTTCACCGGGAGTTGGGCGCTCAGCGGCGACACGTTCCTGACGGCGACCGGCAGTGCGCTGTTCATGGGCATGGTGTTCGCAGGGGTGGCGAAGTTCGGGTCGCAGTTCAACATCCACCTGGACACGAACGCGATCAACGACGTCCGGGCGCTGGACGCGGACGCGGCGGTGAGGACGCAGAGCACGAAGGAGTCGCCGGCCCACGACACGGAGTCCGGGAGCGAGGGGACACACCAGGAGGGCCGGTCGACGACTCCGACACCGGTCTCCCCGGGCGGCTCCTCCGGAACGCCGGGCCCCTCACCCCAGCCCAGGAACATACCGACGACCAGTACGAACCCGGCCAAGGCGGACGACACCGAGGAATCCCCGGTCCACGACGTCCTCAGCGAGAGCGAGGGCGGAAGTGAAGACGCCGGACAGCAAGGCCAGTTGACCGCGCCCACGGCCACCTCGTCGGGCGGACAACCGCATGCGTCGAGCACCTCACCCCAGCCCCGGCACACCCCCACCCTAAGCCGGGACGAGCAGAGCGGCACCCCGGAGACCGACCCCACCCCGGTGGCGGCGACCGCCTCCCACGCCCCGACGCCCTCGTCGACGACCGGCACCCACGCGCCCGCACCCGGCCCTGTCTCCGCGGCCCCGGTCTCCGCGGCCCCGGCCACCCCCTCCCCCACCGCCTCCCAACCCCGCGCCGTCACTCAGACCGTCCCCTTCCCCGGGCACGACGAAGACCTCCGTGTCCTGGACGTCGTCGGTGACGGTGACTGTTTCTTCACCTCGCTTCTCGCCGGCCTGCACCACCAGGGCCACGGCTCCCCGCTGACCGCGATGGACGTCCCGCAGCTGCGGCAGCACGCCGCGGACAGGTTCCACGGGTCCGAGCGGTACCAGGAGCTGAACCGGCGGGACGCGCTGGACGTCCTGGTCCAGGACCTCGACGCGGACACACTGTCGGTGGTCCTGGACACCGAACCGCCGCTCCTGTCCCGCCGGCAGAACGAGACCGTCGACGACCAACTGCGCGACAACCTCTACCGCGACGAACTCCGGCAACGCCTCGCCCCCGCCGACCGGGCCGTCCTCGCGGACCTGAACCAGGCCACGATCCGCGCCCTGCTGCCCGGCTACCAGCCGGACGTACGCAGCGCGCCGCGTGTCGAGCGCGAGCGGCTGGTCGCCGTACAGCAGGCCTCCACGATGCGCGCCCAGCTCCGGGAGACGCTGACGGGCGACGACCCCGAGCGGGCCGAGCAGCTCTGGAACCGGCTGCTGGAGACGCGCTACCCCCGGTGGGCCCGGCAGGGTCCCCGCCTGGCCGACTTCCGGGGCCGCCCGCTCGGCGACCTGGTCACCGACTCGATCCGCAGCACGGACCTGTGGGCGACGCCGTTCTTCGACTACGCGCCGACCGAGGTCGCCCACGCTCTCGACCTGAACGTCACCGTCGTACAGCGTCAGGAAGGCAACACCTGGGGCACGCCCGTCAACTCCGGTGCGGGAGTGCCGGTCTACCTCCACTACAACGGCGCCGACCACTACTCGGCGATCGAGAACTCTCCCGCTCCCACGGCCGCCCCGGCCCCGGAAGCACCCGCCGAGGGGACCTTCGTGCGGCCGGCGACGACCAGCAGCGACCGTGCGGAGGAACTGGTCGCCCTCCTGCGCGGCCAGGACGGCCTCGCCGTCGAGGACCGCACTCTGGACCGCCTGCGCACCCTGAGCTCCACGACCGTGGACGCGCTGCTGGGCGACGCAAGCAACGGCGCCAAGGGCGCCAAGGGCAAGGGCAAGCCTCCGAACAACCCGCCGGGTGGAAAGGGCGGCAAGGGTGGCACCGGCGGTAAGGGTGGAAAGGGGGGAAAGCCCGCCACCGAGTCGGCCTCCTCGCCCCCGGGCCCCGCCTACAAGACCGTCCTCACCCACCCCGGCTACGCCACCGGCGACCAGTTCGGCATCGCCGCCGCCCTGCACGGCGACCCGAACCTGCACGTCCTGGTGGACAGCGCCGCACCCGGCACGGACTCCCGCGACAAGGGCCCGGAGATAGCCGAGTTCTACCGTTCCAGCGGCATCGCGCCCGAGCGCATCCACTTCCAGCAGGGCCCGCATGACAAGACCGCGAAACAACGGTCCGAGGAGATCGTGCGGGAGATCAACGCGGGTGCCCCTGACTTCGACAAGCTGAGCAGGACCAAGCTGAACAACCTCAGCGTCCCGGTGGGCACCGGAACCACCTGGATCGGCGACCATTTCAGCCACCCGCTGCGAGACACGATCCGGAAGGGCTGGCGCCTGGACGACGACGGCTTCCCCCCGGAGGACCGGGCGAAGGTCGCCGCCTGGCTCGCCGACCGGGGGATCACCGTGGAACCCCGGCGCAAGGTGATCGTCCTGTGGTCCCGTTTCAGCGGCAAGCGCGGCGACATCCACGTGGAGCACGACACCAGCTACACCGGCATGGACCAGCTCCTCACGGCCATCCACGAGCGCACCAAGGACGACCCGCCAGGACCGCTCGTCATCATCGCGGGCGACGCCAAGGCCAACCCGCAGCGCCCCGACCACTATCCGGCCCTCACGGCCAAGCACTGGAACAACGGCCTGGCCGTCCACGACCTCACCGACTTCTGGAACGACCGGGACGGCGTGGCCACTTGGGGTGGTGACACCCGCACCGGCCAGATGCGGCTGTACGAGTACCTGAACCGTCAGAGCGAGGGCGGACTCAAACACCTCGGCTTCCGCAGCGGCAACCTCGAAGCGATGGCCCTCTCCGGCCACCAGGTCAGGTACCTGGAGGAGCCGGGCAGCATCGGCGGCGACCGGATGGCCAAGTGGCACGCCGTGAACTCCAAGTCCGCCGTGAAGACGGGCTACGAACGCATCACCATCGTCCGGCCGCCCACGCTCTCCGGACAGATCGCCGCCGAGGCACAGGCCGTGTGGGAGCAGACAAAGGAACTGCACGGCAAGACGCCGACCACTGGCCAGAAGGACGAACTCAAGAACCTGGAGACGGAGTTCAAGCACCCCGCGTGGGTCGTCGGCAAGAACAACATGCGCGGCGCCGAGAAGCCCTACAAGGACCCGAGGAACAGGGGCTTCCACGACGACGACGTCAAGGAGATCACCAAGTACCTGGTCGGCGGCCCGCGCCCGGAACCCACCCGTCTGGTCACCCGCCCCGTCACCGCCCGCGGGAAGCTACGGACGCTCGGCAAAGACGACGGCGACATACCGGACTCGGCCGTCAACGGCTACGGCCTCGGCGAGGCCCGGGGCCAGGCCTCCTTCACGCCCGCCGACTGGTCGCGCCGGGAGAGGCGCTACCCGACGGTGACCACCGCGGACGACTACGCGGACCACCGCCCGCAGCGCGGGGTTCTGGTCGGCGGCCCCAAGGACGTGCCCTGGAAGAACAAGAAGGTGTCGTTCTTCGCCGCGCACGGCAAGCCGACCCGGGTCGAACTCGCCCTGGACCAGCGCTACAAGGAGGGCCGTCCCCAGGAGGACGGTGTGCACACGGTCACCGTCAGCGGACGGGAACTGGGCCGGTACATGGTCCGCTGGGGCGGGCTCGGTCCCGACGGCGAGCCGATCGTCCTCTACTCGTGCTCCACCGGCGCCTCCCCCACCCACGGCGGGCTGCCGGTCGCCCAGCACGTCGCCAACGTGACGGGCCGCCCCGTGTACGCGCCGACGACCAAGGTCGGTACGGCGCTGGACGGTTCGGGCCGGGTGCGGCCGATCCTCGACGTCGAGTCGGAGACCGGCGAGGTCGAACCGGGCCGGTGGCGGCTCTTCCTGCCCGAGCCGTCCGGCCCCGACCTCACCGCACTGGCCCGCGCGGCCGGGCAGCACGAGGGCGACGGCGCGCCCGACTCCTTCGCCGCCCTGCGCACCCTCCAGTTCGTCCGCACCCTGCGCGGCACCACCGGCCTCGACACCGGCTCCGATCCCGAACTGCTGCGGGGTCTGGGTGCGTTGGAAGCGCTGCGCTGGAACGGCACCCGACACCCCTACACCGACGCCCGGATGACCCCGGAGCTGCTCACCCGGATCACCCGCGACACCTTCCGCCTGCCCGGTACGGCCGCACCCACCCCGGAGCAGTACCGCGCGGTCCTCGCCGCCGCCACCACGGCGGCCCCGGGGACGGCGCCCGACCGGCTGCCCGTCCAGGGCGCACCGGCGGGCGGCGCGGCGGCCGCACACGGCACCGGGCCCGATGCCGACGAGGGCGGACCCGCCCGGGACCCCCTCTGGGAGGGCGGCGGCAACGGCAGCAAGAAGGCGGGCGGGTCCGGCGCTTCCTCGTCCAAGCTGTCCAAGGAGGAGAAGGCCGCCCTCCACGCCGGGAAGGCGGAGCCCGACCCCGGTCTGAAGAAGGTGCTGCACCACCCCGGTTACGCGACCGGCGACCAGTTCGGCATCGCCGCCTACCTCCTCGCCGACGAGAACCTGCACGTCGTGGTCGCGAGGGACCCCCTGAACGGGCGGGACCGCAGCGCGAGCATCGCCGCGTTCTACCGGGCGAGCGGCATCGACCCCGGCCGGGTCCACGAAGTGGAGGTCACACCCGACACCGACGGCGACGCCCACGCCAAGCAGATCTTCGACGACCTCAACGCCGAGGTGCTGGCGGACCGGCCCCCGTTGTCGAAGTCCAGGCTCAGGAGCCTCGTCCTCGGGGTGGGCGCGGGCACGGAGTGGATCACCGACAACTTCTCCACGGAGGTGCGGGAGCAGGTCCGTGCGGGCTGGCGGCTGGACGACGCCGGATTTCCCGGGGAGCAGCAGGAGAAGGTGGCCGCCTGGCTCGCCGGCAAGGGTGTCCGGGTGGAGCCGGGCCGCAAGGTGATCGTGCTGTGGTCCCGTTTCAGCGGGAAGCGCGGGGACGTCCACGTGGAGCACGACACCAGCTACAAGGGGATGCGGCAGATCCTGCGCGGCATCCGCGACCGTACGAAGGACGACCCGCCCGGACCGCTCGTCGTCATCACGGGCGATGCCCGGGTCGACGAACAGCGCCGCCCGCGCTATCCGGACCTGGTCCGCGACCCGGAGCTCGACGGTCTGGCCGTGCACGACCTCACCGACTTCTGGAACGACCGGGAGGGCGTGGCCACTTGGGGCGGTGACTCCCGCGCCGGTCAGATGCGGCTCTTCGAGTACCTGAACCGGCAGAGCGGCGGCGATCTCAAGCACCTCGGCTTCCGCAGCGGGAACCTCGAAGCGATGGCCCTGTCCGGCCACCGGGTCAACTACCTGGAGGAGCCGAACAGTTTCGGCGGCGAGCGGATGGCGAGGTGGAACAGCGACAACCACAAGGCCAGGGCCACGCTGAAGACCGGTTACGAGCGGATCGTCGTCGACCGGCCGCCCACCCTGTCCGGACGGGTCGTGCTGGAGGCGCGGGCCGTATGGGAGCAGACGAAGGAACTCCACGGCAGGGCCCCGACCGCGAGCCAGAAGGACGAACTCAACAGCCTGGCCGAGGACTTCAAGCACCCTGCGTGGGTCCGGGCCGGCCACGAGGTGCGCAGGCACACGAAGTCCCCGCAGGAGCAGGCGACCAAGGGCTTCAGCACCCCGGACATCGACAAGATCGTCACCGCTCTGCTGGCGCCCGCCCCCGCGACGGCCGCCGAGATCCCGGTCCATGGCGCGGTCACCGAGGGACTCGACGGCACCGTGTACACCAGCGGCGACCGGCGTTTCACCGAGTCGCCCGTCGTCGGGGACGGCGACTGCTGCTTCCGGGCGCTCCTGGACAGCGCACGGCTCCAGGACCCGCAGGCCGCCCCGCTCGGCGACAACGTGCGCGAGCTGCGGAACCGGGCGGCCGACGCCTTCACCGGCACGGCGGAGCACACGCTCCTCAACCAGCAGGACGCCCTGGAGGAGTTGACCCGCGACCTCAGCACCGACCAACTGCGCCGGATCCTGGGCGGCCCGCTGCCCGGTCTGCCCGCGCCGGTCCTGGCGAGGATCGAGGAGCGGCTCGCCGACGCCATGTACCGGGCGGAGCTGCGCCGCAGGGCCGACACCGCCGACAGCGGGGTCCTCGCCGACCTCCCCCGAGCGGCGGTCCGTGCCCTGCTGCCCGGCTACCGGCCCGACCCCGCCGACGCCCCGGCCGCCGACCGGGACCGGCTCATGGACGCGGCCCGGCGTGAGATCCTGCGGCCCCTGCTCCAGGAACGGCTCGCGCAGGACGGCCCGGCCGCCGAGACGGCGTGGCGCAGGCTCCTGGAGGTCGGCTACCCGAGGTGGGCCCTGACCGGCCCGCGGCTGGACGCCGTACGCGGGCACGGGGTGGGCGATCTCGTCGCCGCCTCCCTGCGGGACGTGAACCTGTGGAACACGCCCTTCTTCGACCACGCCCCCGGCCTGGTGGCGCGGGCCCTCGGCGTACGGCTGGTGGTCGTCCGCAGCGACGGCGGCCCTGACCAGGCGTACCACCCGGACGGCACCAGGACCGTCCACGTCCTCTACAACGGGGTCGACCACTACTCGGCGCTGGCCCCCGCGGAGGGTGACGGTACGACCGCGGCGCCCCGGAGCCCGGCCTTCTCCGAAACCGTCGCTCCCGCGACCGACCACGACGACGTCCTGGACTCCGGGGCCTCCCAGGACCTGGCCGACCTCGTCGCCTTCCTCCGCGTCCAGGCTCCGGACACCACGGACCGCACGCTCGACGGCCTCCGCCGGCTCACCCCCGGCACCCTCGCCGCCCTCCGCGCCTCCCGTGGCGAGACACCCCCGCCGCGACGCGATCCGGCCGCCGAACTCCCCGGCCCCACCGACCCGTTCGCCGACGTCGAGGCGGAGCTCGACACGCATCGCCCGCCCCGCCTCGACCGCTCGCTGCTCCCGCCCCCGCCCGCCGGGAAGACCGTCACCTTCACCGACGGCAGCGCCCTCCCCTCCCACCTCGGCGACGGGGCGTACGGCCACAGCCGGGCCCGGCTGCGCGGCACGGCCCAGGTGGTGCGGGAGATCGGCGAGCGCGCCGCGCTCCCCGAGGACGTCCGAGCCCGTCTGGAGCGGGCGCTGCGGGCCACCCCGCAGGCCTTCCACGGCGACGGCTGGCTCTCGCCGCCGTTCACCGACTCCCGGGGCCGGACCAGGGTGATGCGGGTGCGGACCCGCCCGCACGGCGTGTGGGAACGCTTCACCGACGCGCACGGCGTGCCGGTCAAGGTGGACGCCGGGCACCGCAGCCAGGTCACCTCGGGCCCGAGCCGGACCGTGGCCCAGACCAAGCGCCTCGCGGGCTCGCTCCCGATCGGTCCCCCGGCGGGCCCGGTGGCCTACGGCAGGGTCGGCGCCGCGGTGAGCTACGGGCGGTCGTACGACTACGCGATGCAGGACCAGACCCTCAGCCAGGTGGAGACCCGCCGGCTCGACGGCTCCCACCTCCACCTGGACGACGTGCAGTACGAGGTGTCCTTCGAGGGCGCCCCGACGGCCGACCGCAAGGACCGGCTGCCGCGTGCATTCGCCACCGGGGAGGGGCACTTCACCTTCGGCGTGCGCAACGGCCTCACCCTGCGCCTGCCCGAGGGCGAGACCCGTCCCGGGGAGCCCGGCCCGGTGCCGCGCACCCTCTCCCTGGGCCCCGAGAGCGACTACCGGCTGGTGCACACCGAGGGCTACGGCCCGGTCGAGGCGATCCGCAAGTGGGCGCTGGACCGCACCGGCGCCCGGCCCGGCAGCACCGCCCACCAGGAGCTCTCCGGTTTCTTCAGCACCGACACCTTCCACCGCATGGCCGACCGCCTGGCCCGCGGCAAGGTGCCCACTCGGCAGCTGCTGGGCGAGGACAGGGCCCGTTCGCCGCTCGGCGCGTTCGTCGTGGAGAAGGTCGTGCCGGGCCGGGCGGAGCTGCTGACCGAGACCGAGGCCGCCGAACTCCGCAACACCGTCCAGCAGACCGTGAAGAACGAACGCGGACTGACCAAGTCGTACGGCTTCGAGGTCAGCGCCGGCATCGGCCCGAGCGTGGACCTCGCGAACCACGGGCCTTTCTCCGTACGGCTGTTGGCGGGTGCCGTCGGCCGGTACGCGCGCGGGATCACCTCCGGGCAGGTGTTCGGCGGCTCGGGCGGGCGGAAGATCGTGGGCCGGGCGAAGAAGGTGCCGACCGAGCTCTACAAGGTCCACAAGACCGTCTGGGTGCGGCGGACCGGCGACCAGGAGGCCACGCCGTTCCAGACGTGGAGCCTGGACCGGATGACCCGCACCGAGGCGCGCCGGCTCGCGGGCTGGGACGACGGCACGACCCTGCGCAAGCGCCACGGCAACGAGCCGCTGCCGCCCGTCTACCTGACCGACGAGGACCCGGCCGTCCTGGGCATGGCCCGCCCTGAGGCGTTCACCTCGGGGGACTCCGGGGACTCCCCCACGTTGCTCCAGGAGTTCACCGACGAGGTGATCCGGGCCGCCGCCCGCCGTCACCCCGGCCTGATCGCCCCGCTCGCCGAGCTGGAGGCGCGGACCGGGCGGTGGAGCGACCCCGAGCGCTACCGGCTCGCCCTGGCCAACACCCTCGCCGTCGTCGACGCCCTCTCGCACCACAGCGTGGCGGGCGGCCTGGAAGCGATCGTCACCACCGGTCTGCGGATCCCCCTCACCGGCACCGGCCGCTTCGGCCGCTCGCACCGCTACCTGTGGATCGACGGCCGTCTCACCGACCGCCGCTACGAAGGCACCCAGAACGACCTGATCCTGCGCGGCGGTTCCCCCGGCACCGAGCGCCTCGACGGCTCGCAGAGCGTCAGCCGCACCCTGGAGACCGGCTTCGACGCAGGCCTCGCACTGCGCGACAAGGGCCGCGACGGGCTCGGCGCCCCGAAGAACCTCGGCAACCTCACGGCCGGACCCCGCTGGGCGTGGCAGAAGGGCCGCAAGACCGGCTACGGCTCCACGGCGTCGTACGAAGGGCTCGCGGTCAGCGCGTCCCCCTCCCATCTGCACAGCTACCAGCTGGAGTTGACGGCGAAGAGCGGCGGCCACTGGCGGCCGCGCACCCTGTGGCGCGGGCTGCCCTCCTTCGGGCTGCTCGGCACCGGGCTGTTCGTGCGCGGGGAGGCGGAGACCGACCTGGTCGGCGGCGGGGCGGGCGCGGCGGTGCGGGGGCGGGTGCTGCTGTCGGTGCCGGACGAGCACACCCCGGTGTCCGGCACCCCGGCCCCGCGGACCGCCCCGGACATCGAGGAGTTGACGGCGTCGGAGGCCGCCGAGCTCGCCGCCGGGAGCGCGCCGCACGAGGATCCGTTCGGGGACCAGCCGTACCAGACGGTGAGCGTCGGCGGGCACAGGAGGCTGGGTGCGCTCGCCGAGGAGGTCATGGGCGCCGCGTCCGGCGGCTCCTGGCACTTCGCCCGCCCCGGCGCCCCCGCGCACGACGCGATGCTGCGGCCCTTCCAACCCCAGTACCTGACAGCCGAGTTCGACCAGACCTCGGGCCCCGGCGGCTCCCTCACCGGCGGGCTGTTCGGCAAGGGCCCCTACCTCAACCGGCTCGGCGACCTCGTGCACCGCACCCGCGTGGTCCGCCCGGTCGTCGTGTCCAAGCCGGTCAAGGTGGAGACCGAACAGACCCTGGGCAGCGACACCCAGTCCTCCGGGGCGGTCACCACGAGCACGTCCTTCACCGTCACGGGCAGCGGCGGTTACGGCACCACCCACCCCGCCGGTCCGTCCCTCGCCGGGTCCTACGGCCTCCTCGGCCGCTGGGGCCGCTCACGGGGCACCACGCACACCGTCACCCGGACCGTGACCTCCGAACTCGACCGGGACGACGAGAACTTCAAGGTGCTGGTGTCCGGCGACACCCGGCACGAGATCCTCGCCTCCTCCCGCGCCGACGGCGTGCTCTCCCCGGCCCACGACCTCGCGACCCGCTTCCGGAGCGCCTGGACCGGAAAGCGCGTCACGTTCGCCGCGGACTGGCTGGGCCACCTGCCCGAGAAGGCCGCCCACCGGCTGGGTCTGCTCAGGGACAAGCTGGGCGAGGTCCCCCGGTACACCGCGCGGAGGTGGTCGAGGCCCAACTGGCTGCGCGACAACCCGTTCGGCTCCTACCCGGTCAACGCCCTCGACACCACGGCCGTGCTGACCGACTTCGACACCCAGTTGCTCGCGCTGAACGCCGACGACGCGAGCCGCGCCCGGGTGCGCTCCCTGCTCACCCCGCGGGCCGTCCGTGCGCTGCGGGACCGTATGGCATCCCCCTCGGGGGCCGCCGCACCGGCCCGGATCGGCCGCCTCAACCTGGGCAAGGTGCACTTCGGCGGGCGCACCGGCGCGCTCAGGGTCGAACTGATCCAGGGCGACGAGGAGTTCGACGGACTCGACCACAGCACGACCCTCCAGGACACCCGGGTCGCCGCGGAGACCGTGGAGCACGGCACGGTGTCGGGGCGCGGCTGGGGCGCTGGGCTGGCGGTCGGCGAGGGCATCCGCACCGGGGCGGGCGGGGCACCCGCGTCCGGACCGGCGCTCACCACGTCGGGCGCGGTGGACCGGACGGCGGGCACCGCGCGGTCGACGACGCGCTGGAAGTCGTACGTCTTCTACCCGAACGAGCCGCACGCGGAGTTCGTGACGCCCTACCGGATGCGGCTCACGCTGACGTTCGACGACGGGCGGGTGGCGGAGAGCACGAAGGAGGTCGGACGGCTGCGGGAGCAGGTGCCGTTGAGTCTGACGGTCCCGGTGCGGACGGCCGGCCCGGCGGACACCGGGGCGCCGGCCTCCGATCCCCTCGCGCCCCCGGACCTGTCCCCCGGCACCCCGGAGGTCACCGTCTGGCGCTCCGGCGCGGTGACACCCGAGGCGGTCGACGCGTGGCGGGCCGCCGGGCCGGGGTTCTCGCTGCCCTCCAACGGCTTCCAGGTGCGCCGGCTGGTCGGCCGGGACACCGTGCACGCCGTCGCGGAGATGGCGGTGGCGAAGGCGTACGGCACGGAGGGCGCCGTCGGCTCCGGGCGGCTGTCCGGCGACGGCCTGACCGACGCCCGTACGGCCGCCCGCCGCACCCCGCTGACCCGCCCCGGCAGCGCCTCCGCCCTGGCCCTGGACGGCGGCACCGCGGACGCCTCCCTGGCCGCGTTCTTCGGCGACGCGCTCACCCCGGACGGGCACCAGGTCGCCGGGCTCGTGGACCCGTCGCTCGCCGGAGCGCACGGCGAGTTCCGGCTGTACGCCCGGCCCGACTTCACCGGGGCGACGCTGCTGACGGTGGCGCCCGAGAGCACGATGGAGAGCGCCGAGCGGGAGACCGACGCCTCCGACGTGTCGGCGGGCCGCACCGAGGTCCACGACTCGGCTTTGAGCGGGCAGGCCGTGGTGACCGCGGGCGCCGCGGGAGGCGTGATCCCCGGTGCCACGGGGACGCTGGGCAACGCGGCGGACACCGACACGGCGAAGGCCGCGGGCGCCGACGGCGTCCAGTCCAACGTCAAGCCGAGGACGGGGCGTTCGTTCCTGTTCGCGATCCCGACGGACTGGCTCGGGGTAGCCGAGGTCGAGCACGACATGAAGGACAGCGCCGTGGGGACGCTGGTGGGCCGGGCACTGGGTCCCTTCGGGCGGGTCCGGCCGGGGCCGCGGGCCGTCGAGACCCGGGGCCAGGTGCTCGCCTGGGTGCGCGAGGACGTGGCCCGGCAACTCGGCCTGATCACCGACGACACCTTCCCGGAGAAGGTCTCCGACGCCTGGTCCCGGGTCGCCGCCGCCGGAACCGCCTGGGCCGACGCCGACAAGGCGTACTGGACGACCCGGCGGACGCTGGGGGAGGTCCGGGAACGGCATGCGGCCGCGCGGGCGCGGTTCAGGTCCGCCCGGCGGGCGTTGGCGGAGGCACGCGCCGGGGAGGGGCGTTCCCTGGAGCCGCTGCGGGACGACGTGCGGCGGGCGCGGGCCGAACTGCGGGCGGCCGTCCAGGAGATGCGTGTGCTGTGGGCCGACCTGGCGCCGCGGCGGGCGGCGGCCGAGGAGGCCGCGGCGGCCTTCCACGGGGTGCGGGCGGCCACGGATCGGCTGACGCGGTGGCATCGGCTGCCCGTGGAGGGGGCCGTCGACTCTACGGAACCGGGCGGCAGTGGAGCCGAGTTGCGGGGTGGGGTCGCGGAACCCGCCGCACCTGTCCTCGACCCGCCCGCGGCCGAGACGAAGGCCGGACCCGACCGCTACACCGAGGCCGAGGACGGCACGCTCACCTCCCCCTCCGGCACCCCGTACACCCTCCTCGACGTACCGGAGGACGGCGACGGCTTCTACCACGCGCTCGCCGAGGGCCTGCACCGCACGGACGCCGGTCTGCCCGGTCGTCTCCCCCTGACCGATCGCGCCGGCCTCGTCACCGCGCTGCGCGAGGATCTCGCCGGTGCCCTGGAGTCCGGTGCCCACCCGGAGCTGGCCGCGCTCACCGTTCCCGACCGGCAGGACACCTTCACCGACGCCGAACTCGCCTCCGCCGGGGTCGACTTCGGGTCGGACACACCCGAGTCCCGTGAACTGGCCGACACCCAGGGACGGCTGCCCCTGCACGGGACCCTGTCCGAGGCCGGGCGCCTCGCCCTCGCCGCCGCGCAGATCCGCCGTCCCGGCACGCCCGAGTCCGCCACCGGGTGGGACCACGGCGCCGCCGACCTCCTCCCGGCCCTGGCCGCACGGCACTTCGGGGTCACGGTCACGGTCGTGCGGGAGGACGGGGAGTTCCAGGACTTCCCGCCGACGCCGGGAGAGACGGACGGCGCCGACCGTGTCGTACTGCACCTGAGGGACCGTCACTACCGGGTGGCCGTCGCGGAGTCCGGCGCCGACCGGACTCCGTTGCCCGCTCCGGAAGCCGCCCCGCACCGCCGTACGGCCCCCGAGGAGACGTCCCGCACGAACGCCCGCCCCGCGCACACCACCGCACCCTGGACCGCGCGTCCCGGGTCCACCGGCTGGCGCCGCGATCCGGCCGCCGGTCCCGGTACGCTCACCGCCCCCGACGGCACGGTCCACGACCTCGTGGAGCCGACCGGTGACGGCAACAACTTCTGGGCCGCGCTGACCGCCGAGGACCCGCGCGCCGCCGGCGCGTGGGCCCGCCCGCTGCCGTCCGGCGCGGCCCTCGACCGCACGGCGCCCTTCACCGCGGCCGAACTCTCCGACGCCGGGGAGAGCCTGGGCCACGACGGGCGGCCGGTGGTCCGGTTCCACGCCACGGCGGGCCGGATCCCGGACGACGTCCCGCTCACCCCGGAGCAGGAGAGCGAGTTGATCCGCACCCAGGTGCGCACCGCCCGCCGCTGGAACACCGCGACCACGGGCACCGCCGCCCGGATGGCGGCCGACGCCACCGGGGCCACGGTGCGGATCGTCGCCGAGGACGGTTCGACCCGTTCCTTCCCGCCGGCCGGGCGCCCGTCCGGCGACCGCACGGTCACCCTCCATCAACGCGGCGGGGACTTCCTCCTGGCCCGCCCCCGGCCGCCCGCGCCCCCTGTCGGGATCGGCCCGGAAGACCCGGACTTCCAGTCGCTCGAAGTCACCCCCGAGGACACGAAGGGGCTGGCGGTGGGCGGCGCGGCCACCACGACCTGGGCCCTGACCCCGGACACCCCGCTCCCGGTCCGCGAACTGGGCCTCGCCCAGGAGGACTTGGGCAGGCTGTTCCAGCGGGTCGGGCACCGACTCAGCCGTGAACGACACCGCGCGCCCGGTCCATTGCACCCCCGCGCCGGACTCCATGACGACCCATCACCCAGCAGGAACAGCAGGAGCAGTACGTGATCAGCAACGAGGAAGAGCGGGCCTCCCAACTCCCGCCGAACGCACCGCCGTTGCCGGACGACGTCCGGGAGGCTGCCCGGCTCGCCCCCGACCACTGGCTCGGCGTCGTCGACCCCGGCTGGCGGGGCGAGGGGCCGCCGCCGCACTGGGCGGTGGTCGGCGAGTGGCGGTCCGGGCTCTCGGGCGAGGTCGAGGAGTGGCAGCCGAACGAGGAGTACCGCCCCTCCCCCGCCTCGCTCGGCTGGCCCGAGCCCACGGACCCGGTGGACGCGGCCGTCCAGGCGGCGGTCACGGGGTACGGCCCGCTCGTGGAGGCCGTGCGCGCCCTGGCCGGTGCGGAGATCAGCTTCCTCCGCACCCGGGACGGCGTACCCCAGCAGCTCACCTCCCCCGACGGCACGCCGACCGTCCCGGTGTTCACGTCCGCCGCACACCAGCCCTTCGCCCTCTCCCTGACGCACGCCACCCTGCCCGCCACCGCGCTGGCCACCCACGGCGTGACCCTCACGGTGAATCCGGCGGGGCCGGCGTGTTTGGTGGTCACGGCGGAGGAGGTGCTGGAAGCGGCAGCCACGGCTGAGGCGGCTTCTGGCTCAGGCTCGGCATACGGCTCCGCCGTGGGAGGTGCCGAATGACGGAGTCGTTCCCCGAAGCCGCCGCCGAGACCGCGGCGGAGTCCGCCACCATCCCGTCGCTCCCGCGCCGTCAGCGGGGGCCGTCGGCGATCGCCGAAGCCTCCGCCGCCGTTGCGCGCACCCAGGCCGAGGAGTCGTCCGGCGCCTCCGAGACGCATGCCGACACGGCCGAGACCGCACCCTCGCTCTCGCCGGCTGCTGCCGAGTTCGCGGCGCTCACCGCCGCGGACCCGACGCCGGAACCGGCACAGGCCGCCGCTCGGAACACACGCACGAGCGCCTGGTCCGCCACCACGACCACCACCGCCCCGCAGACCACCCCACGCACCCCCGGCCGCCCCCGCAAGGCCCTCCTCGCCGGCGCCGCCCTCCTCGGGGCGCTGCTGATCGCCGTACCGTTCCTGGTGACCGGTGACGACGGCGACGAGAGCTCCACCCGGGTCGACAGCACCGGCGACACAGCCCTGGGCGACCACTGGACCGGCGACGGCACCGGCACCTTCGGCACCGCCAGTCCCTCCGGTGGCTCCCCCACCCCGCACTCCACGACGAACCAGGCCACCGGTCAGGTCGTGGAGACCGGGAAGCCGGACAAGGGCGCCGCGACGGCCACCGGTACGACGAGCAGCGCGCCCGGACAGCAGACGGCTCCCTCCGCGTCGGCCTCGAAGCCCGCCGCCGGCGTCCGCATCCGCGGCAGTGCGTCCGGCCGCTGCGTCGACGTCACCGACGGCAGCACCGCCGAGCGCACCCCGCTCCAGATCTGGGACTGCTCGGGCGCCGCCCGGCAGAGCTGGCGGTTCGCCTCCGACGGCACCGTCCGCGCGCTGGGCAAGTGCATGGACGTCGACGGCGGCTCACGCGACGACGGCGCCGCCGTCCAGCTGGTCACCTGCAACGGCACCGGCGCCCAGCGGTTCCGTCTCAACGCGGCCCACGACCTGGTCAACGTCCAGGCCGACAAGTGCGTCGACGTCAAGGACGTGGCCACCGGCAACGGGGCCCGGCTCCAGCTGTGGTCGTGCAACGGCGGCGGCAACCAGAAGTGGAGCACCGCATGACCACCGATCCGACCCGGAGGGACCCGATGACGGCCGCTTCTCCCGAGCCGACGGCCACCGCTACCGCTGCCGCGAACGCCGCCGAGCCGGACGTGGTGGTCGTGGCGGAGCCGACGCCTGAACCGCCGGTCGGCGCGCTCACCGAACCCGACAACTCCGAGTCCGCATCCGAGACGCAGACGGACCCGGATACGGAAACCTCGCCCGACACCGACTCGTCCGCCGACACCTCCACCTCCACCGACACGGACGTCGACACCCACCCCGACGAGGAGGAACGCCCCGACACCGCCACCGAAACCGACCCCGCCCGCCCCCGCAAAGCGCTCCTCGCCGGTGCCGCCATGGCAGGTGCGCTGCTGATCGCCGCGCCCTTCCTCGTGAGCACCGACGGCGGGGAGGAGCACCGCGCCGGCCGGGCCGACACCCTCGCCGACACGGTCCTCGGCGGTCCCGGAGACCAGGAGATCCCGGGCGTCTTCGGCACCGCCAGCCCCTCCCCCGGCGGGCACGCGTCGGCGGGCGTGAAGGACAACGGCGTGCAGAGCAAGGGGGGTTCGAAGGGTGCGGCGAACCCCGGCGCGGGCGCGGCCCCGGCGGCCGGACAGGCCGGGGCGGCGACCGGTTCCGGCGGCGGAACGTCCACCGGAAAGAAGCCGCCGTCCTCCCCACACAAGTCCAGCTCCTCCTCCACCGGTTCGGGCAGCAAGTCGAACTCCGGCTCCTCAGGCACGACTACGGGCAAGGGCGGGGGCGGCACGTCCACGGCCACCGTCACCGCCGTGGCAATCCGCGGCTACGCCTCCGGCCGCTGCATCGACGTCACCGGCGGCTCCGGCAAGGACGGCACCCCCTTGCAGATCTGGGACTGCACGGGTGCGTCCTGGCAGCAGTGGAAGTTCATGCCGGACGGCACGGTCCGTTCCATGGGCAAGTGCATGGACGTGTCGTGGGGTTCGACGGCGAACGGGGCGGCGATCCAGCTGGCGAACTGCAGCGGCAACCAGGCGCAGCAGTTCCGCCTCAACGCGGCTCACGACCTGGTGAGCGTCAAGGCCGACAAGTGCGTGGACGTCAAGGACCAGCTGACGGCGAACGGTTCCGCTCTCCAGCTCTGGTCGTGCGGGGGCACCTCCAACCAGAAGTGGGGCAAGGCGTGACCCGCTGACTGCCGCCGGAGGACAGGCTCCCGTCCTACCGGTTCCGCTCCTCACGCGCGGCGGCGGCCCAGTGCTTCGCGCCCCACCGCCGCGCGACCGTCTCCGCCCGTTCGAAGGAGCGCACGGCCGCCTCCTCGTCGCCGGTCAGCCGGTGCAGCAGGCCGAGGTAGTGCGCCACCGGGCGCATCGCGAACACGGTGTAGGCGGCGCCGGACAACTGGTCGCGCACGGGGTGGAGTTGGCGGATCAGTTCGGGTGCCTCGGCCCGCAGCCCGAGCAGCGCGGCCAGCTCCGCCCGGATGCCGGTGTTGCGGGTGTGGTGGTGGTCGTGGCGCAGGGGGGCTCGCCGGATCGCACGGGCCTCGGCGACCCGGCCCTGCCGGGCCAGCACCAGCGCGTAGGTGTCCCCGTCGATGGGTCCGTTGCGTTCGTAGCGCTCGCGGGCCAGCTCCGCGGCCTCCGCGCCCGGTTCCAGGCCGGGCCCCCTGCCCAACCCCACGGTGATCAGGCCGAGTTCGTGGAAGTTCTGGGCGTGCATCATGCCGTGCCGGTGCATCAGGGCGCCGACCTCGTCGTAGCCGCGTACGGCCTCGTCGAAGTCGCCGCGGACGTGCGCCAGCATGGCGAGGCTGGCCTGGTGCACGGCCTCCGGCTCGACGAGCCGGTAGCGGCGGGCGAGGTCGAGGCCGGCCTCGGCGTGCCGCCGCAGCGCGTGGGGGTCGCCCAGCGCGCCCGCGACGCTGCCGTCGATGAATTCGCACACCCACCGGTAGACCGGCAGGTCGAGCCGCTCGGCGAGGGGGCGCAGCTCGGCGGAGGTGCGGGCCCGGAAGGCGACGGCCCGTTCGTAGGAGCGGCATTTGGCCGCCGAGGCCAGTGCCAGGGCAAGGAGCGCCGGGTCGTCGGACCGCCGGGCCACGGCGACCAGTTCCCGGGCGGCCGTCACCACCCGCCTGGCGTCGTCCTCTCCGGCCAGTTCGGCGACGAGGGTGTCGAGGAGGAGGCAGCGGGTGCCCGGGGCGGCGCGGTCGGCGGCGAGGAGCCGCTCCAGGGCGGTGACGAGGGGCCGGTCGACGAAGCCGTAGGGGCGTGTCTGCCAGGGGGTGGGCACCTGCCATCCGGTGAGCGCTGCGGTCAACAGGTCCTCCCGCCCGGCCTGTTCGGCGATCTCGATCGCCTGTCCCCTGGTCCGCCGCGCGGCGAGGGTGGTGCCCGCCCGCACCTGCGCCCGCAGCAGTTTCCCGAGCAGCTCGACCCGCCGGGCGTCCCGGTCGCCGCCGGGTGCGGGTATCCGCTCGTAGGACTCGACGACCTGCTCCAGCATCCGTACGGCGGCGTCGTGGGCGTAGCGCCGCTCGGCCAACTCGGCGGCGCGCAGTCCGTGTTCGACGGCGAGGGGGGCCAGGGCTGCCGTACCGGAGCGGGCGCAGTGGTGGGCGAGGGCGGTGGACCCGGCGGGGCGCAGCTCGCCCAGGGCCTCGGCGATCCGGGCGTGGGTGCGTCCGCGCCGGAGCCGGGTCAGATCGGTGTAGAGGGTGTCCCGGACGAGCGCGTGCGCGAACCGGACCCGGCCCGGCCCGGGTTCGACGAGCAGCCCGGCCGCGACCGCTTCCTCCAGTCCTTCCAGGACGGCCTCCTCGCCGGCCTCGGAGGCGCGCACCAGCACCTCCACCTCGGCCTCCCGGCCCACCACGGCGGTCAGCCGCAGCACCTCGAAGGCGTACGCGGGCAGGCGCGCCAGGCGCCGGCGCAGCACGTCCCGGACGCCCTGCGGCACCTCGGACAGCGCCACCAGGGAACCCTCGCTGGCCAGCAGCCGGGCGCTTTCGCGGACGTAGAAGGGGTTGCCGCCGGTGCGCTCGGTGAGCGCGGCGAGTGTGTGCCGGTCGACGGGTGCGGCGCAGACGGCGGCCACCAGGGCCCGTACGTCGTCGTCGGCGAGGCCCCCGAGGGCGATGCGGTGCGGTGACCGGGCGGCGAGCTGGGCGAGTGTGCCGGTGAGCCGCCGGGCGGCCTCGGTCGGGCGGTGGGCCGTGAGCACCAGCAGGGGCGGCCCGTCGGCCGCGGTGAGGTGTTCCAGCAGGGCGAGGGTCTCGGCGTCGGCGCGGTGGAGGTCGTCGAGGACGACGGCCAGGGGGCCCGCCTCGGTGACGGCCCGTGCCGTCCAGGCCGCCACGGCCCGGTGCAGCGAGAACCGTCCGGCCACGGCGTCGGCAGGGCCACCCGGACCGTCCGCTCCCTCGCCGACGAGCGCGGCCACCGCCTCCGGGTCGTGCGGCGGCACCCGCCGGGCCAGGTCCCGCAGCGCCTCGACCCAGGCCCAGGCGGGCGGGGCCCCGTCGAACTCGGGGCAGCGGCCCACGACGACCTGCCATCCCTCGCTCCGCAGCCACTGGACCGCCCGTCCGAGCAGCCGGGTCTTGCCGACGCCGGGCTCGCCCGTGATCTGCACGACGCCTCCGGTCAGGCGCCCTTCCCGGGCGGCGCGTTCGATCGTCCTCAGCTCGTCGTCCCGGCCCACGAAGAGCTCGTCGGCGCGGGGCGCCGGGTGATCCGTGAGGGACGGGGCGGGCAGGGCGTCGGCATCGCGTGCCGCCCGAGGGGCCGGGCCGGAGGGGTGGCGGGTGCCGTCCGTGCCCGGGGCGGGCGCGCCGGTGGGCTGCTTCCTCTCCGGGGCGGGTCCCGGCTGCTTCCACGCCGACGCAGGCCCCGGCGGTTTCCTCGCGTGGACCGGCGCCGGAGACGTGTCCCGCCGTGCCGTCCGGTCGTCGGGCCGGGGTGTCCGCTGCGCCGGGCGGTCCCCCCGCCGCCCGAGGGGACGGTCATCCCGCTGCCCGAGGCGACGGCCCTCCGGCCGCCCGAGAGGATGGTCCTCCGGCCGCCCGAGGATCGCCCGCTCCAGTTCGGCCAGGGCGGGTCCGGGTGCCAGGCGGAGTTCCTCGTGCAGTATGCGGCGACTGCGCCGGAGCGCGTCCAGCGCGTCGCCCCGCCGCCCCGCGCCCCACAGCGCCGTGGCCAGCAGCCGCCAGCCCTCCTCGCGCAGCGGGTACTCCCGGGTCAGCACCTCGGCGGACGCCACCGCCTCGCTCCACCGCCCGTCACGGACCAGCGCGTCGATCAGCAACTCCTGTGCGCTCAGGCGCAGTTCGTCGAGGCGCGCGACCTCGGCGAGGGCCCACTCGGCGTCGGCGACCTCCGCGTAGGCAGGTCCGCGCCACCAGCCCAGCGCCTCCTCGATCAGTTCCCGGGTCTCACGCGCGGAGGTTGTCTCGCGCGCCCGGCACACCGCGCTCTCGAACCGCCAGGCGTCCACCGCCTCGTCCGGTACCCGCACGGCGTAGCCGGTCGCGTCGCTGACCAGGACCTCGGCACGGGCCCGGGGCGCCCGACCCGGTTCCAGGATCCGCCGCAGATTCGACACGTACGCCTGCAAGGAGGCGAGGGCACGCTTCGGGGGCCTGCCCTCCCACACCTGCTCGATCATCCGGTCCGCGGACAGCACCCTGCCGCGTGCGCAGAGCAGCAGCGCGAGCACGGCACGCTGTCGTGGTCCTCCCAGCCCTGCCCGCACGCCGTTCACATCGGCCTCGACGGACCCGAGCACTCTCAACCGCAGCATGGTGAGCAAATCGTAAGGGCCTCACCCGCCTCGCCGGTTTCGGGAGCGTCTCGCGATGGCTCGATCGGGCCGGTGCGTCCCTACGCCCCGCTCCTGACTCCGGCTCCTAACTCCGGCTCTTGCCGAAGTACCGTGCGCGGGCCCGGTCCAGGAGGATCGCGACGCCGAGGACCGCTCCCTGGACGACCTGCTGGTCGTAGGGGCTGACCTTGAGTGCGAGCAGGCCGTTGGTGATGAACTCCAGCAGGATGGCGCCCGCCGCGATGCCGGCGATACGGCCCTCGCCGCCGGACAGGGACATCCCGCCGACCACCGCCGCGGCAATCGCGGTCAGTTCCCAGCCCGCGCCGACCGAGGGGTCGGCCACGTTCATACGGCCGATCACCAGGACGCCGACCAGACCGGCGAGGGCGGAGCTGGCGACGTAGGTGGAGGTGATCCGGTGGCCCGTCGGGATGCCGGCGAGCCGGGCGGCCTCCTTGTTGCCGCCGACCGCGTAGATCTGGCGGCCCACGTAGGTGCGCTCCAGGACGAACCAGGCGACGGCGGCTGCACCGACGAAGAACAGCGCAGGGACCGGGACTTGGCCTATGTAGTACTGGCTGAGGTTGCTGAACAGCGGGTCGAGGTTGTTGATGGGCGAGCCGCTGGTGATGGCGAGCGCGGTGCCCTGGGCGACGGTGTAGGTGACCAGGGTGATCACGAAGGGCGGCACGTTGAGGCGGGTGACCATGACGCCGTGCCAGAGTCCGACGCCCGCGGTGATGATCAGGGTGAGCAGGATGGCGAGGGGGGCCGGCAGGCCCTCGTTGACGTTCATCCAGCCGGCCAGGATGCCGGCCAGACCGGCGAGGGCGCCCACCGACAGGTCGATGCCCCCGGTGAGGATGACCAGGGACTCGCCGATCGCGAGGATGCCGACCTGGGACAGGTCGCGGCCCATCACCTGGAGGTTGCCGACCGCCGTGTACGTCTCGGCGTTGGCGGCGATGGCCACGAACACCACCGCGCAGGCGATGATGACGCCGGCCTCCGGCGAGGCGGCGAGTCTGCGGGCGAGGGTCGACGCGGCCGAACGGCGCGGCGGCGCGACCTCGTTCGGGGCGAGCGTGCTCTGCGCGCTCATGCTGTGGCTCCGTTCGTCACGTGACGGTTGTCGAGAGAGGCGGTTCCGGCCGCGGCCGTCATGATCCGTTCCTTGGTGGCGTCGGCCCGGTCGATGACCTCGACCACCCGGCCGTGGTTCATCACCGCGATGCGGTGGCAGATCCACAGCAGTTCCTCCAGTTCGGAGGAGGCGACCACGATCCCCATGCCCTGCTCGGCGGCCTGGTCGATGAGCTTGTAGATCTCCGCCTTGGCTCCCACGTCCACCCCGCGGGTGGGCTCGTCGAGGAGCAGCAGGCGCGGTTCCGCGGCGAACGCCCGGCCGAAGATGGCGCGTTGCTGGTTGCCGCCGGACAGCGAGCCGATGGGCTGCTCCACCGACTGCATCCGTACGTTGACGTTCTCGGTGATCTTCCGTGCCTCGGCGCGTTCGCGGCCCGGTCCGAGCAGGCCCCGGGTGCTGATCCGCTTGAGCACCGAGACGACGACGTTGGCCTGGATCGACGCGAACAGGACGAGCGACTGTTCCTTGCGGTCCTCGGGGATCAGTGCGATCCCGGCCGCCACCCCGTCCCCGGCGCCGCGCGGCCGGTAGGGCTCGCCGCCCAGCAGCATGCGGCCGCCGGTGGCGGGCTGGGCGCCGGCGATGGTGTGGACCAGGCGGCTGCGGCCGGAGCCCATCAGCCCGGCCACGCCCAGGATCTCGCCCTCGCGCACGTCGAGGTCGACCGGTCCGAGGCCGTCCGCGGTCAGGCCCTCGACCCGGAGCAGGACCGGGCTGGTGGCGGGCGGTGCCTTCGGTTCGCCCTGGGCGACCTCACCGCCGACCATCTCCCGGATCAGCCGTTCCTCGGTGGCCTCGGCCGGTTCGAGGTCGGCGACGAGTCTGCCGTTGCGGAGCACCAGGACGCGGTCGCTGATCTCCCGCACCTCGTCGAGCCGGTGCCCGATGAACAGCACCGTGCCGCCGCGGTCCGCGAGTTGGCGGGCCAGGCCCAGCACCATGCCGGCCTCGACCGGGCCCAGCGAGGACGTCGGCTCGTCCAGGATCAGCAGCTTGGGTTCGCGGCCCCAGGCCTTGGCGATCTCGATCATCTGCCGGGTCGGCACGGGAAGGGTGCGGACCTCCCGGTGCACCGGGATCGTCTCCGCGGACAGCCCGATCTCCGCGAGCATCGCCTCCGCCTCGGCCCGCTGTGCCGTACGGTCCACCAGGAGCCGTCGCTTCGACTCGCGCGGGCGGCGGCCGAGGAGCAGGTTCTCGGCCACCGAGAGCTGTCCGACCAGCGGGAACTCCTGGGAGACCATGGCGATGCCGAGCTGTCCCGCGGCCTCGGTGGACCCCGGGGCCAGTGGCTCCCCGTCGACGAGGATCTCGCCGCCGTCCCGGTGCACGGAGCCGGCCAGGGTGCCCATGAGGGTGGACTTCCCGGCCCCGTTCTCGCCGACCACGCCGATCACCTGCCCGGCGTAGAGGTCGAGTTCGGGCAGATCGAGGACGCGCACCGGGCCGTACGACTTGTGGACGCCCCGCAGCCGCGCGGTGACCGCGCGGTCCGGGGTTTCTTCGGTGGCCGTCATGCTCAGCCGATCCCGAGCTGCGACTCGAGGGACTGATAGGCGCCGAGGTCGGACTTGGTGACCAGGCCGACGCCGGAGCTGAGGGTCGAACCGTCCTTCTCCAGATAGGGCTTGACGAGCGCCATCGTCTTGTCCTTGCCCAGCACCTTCTCCGCGGCCAGGATGTACGCGCCGGTGTAGCCCTGCTGGTACGGCATCTGGACGACGGTCCCGGAGATCACCCCGGACTTGATGAACTTGAGCGTCTGGGCGTCGGAGTCGTCGGAGACGATGTGCACGGAGGCCGTCTTGCCGGCCGAGGTGACGGCCTGGGCCAGCGCGGGACCGTCGTAGGAGTAGACGCCGTAGAGGCCGTTGACGTCCGGGTTGTTGGCGAGGATGGTCTCGGCGTCCGAAGTCGCCGTGCTGGCCTGGAGGTTGTCGTTGACCTTCTGGGCGACCGTGATCTTCGTGCCCTTGAGGGCGGCCTCGAAGCCGGCGATGCGCTGGGTGGCGTTGGACGCGGTGAGCGAGCCGACCAGGATGGCCACCTTGCCCTTGCCGCCGAGGACCTGCTTCATCGCAGTGCCCGCCTGGAAGCCGGCGGTGTAGTTGGGGGTGCCGAGGTAGAGCGAGGCGGCGTCGGTGCCGGGCAGCGGGGAGTCGATCGCGAGGACGCTGATGCCCTTCTGGACGTCGGTGTGGATGGTCCCGGCGGCCGAGGTCGGGTCGATCGCGGAGATCGAGTAGCCGGTGACGCCCTGCGAACGCAGCGTCTCCAGCTCGGAGTTCTGCTCGGTGAGCTTGCCGTTCGGCGGGGCGAAGTAGGTGCACTTGCTCTTCGCGATCCCGAGGTCGGAGCAGCCCTTGAGGAAGCCGACCTGGCCCGCTTTCCAGTAGTCGGCGGCCACGTTCACGACCATCGCGATGTCGACCTTGGACAGGTCCTTGCCGGCCAGTGCGGACTTCAGCGCCGCGTCGAGCTTGGCGAGGTTGGCCTGGTTGAAGGTGACCGAACCGGCCAGGGTGATCGGGGCGGCGGCCTTGGTGCCGCTGCCTGAACCGGCGGTGTCGGAACCGCCCGCGCTCTTGGAGCAGCCGGTGGCGGCGAGGGAGAGCAGCACGGCGGTCGCGGTGGCCAGGGTGCGGGACCTTCTGGTGCGGAGCATGACGAATCAACGCCTTTCTGGAGGCGGGTACTTGGTGGATGGGTGAGGCGGGGCGCAGCCTGACGCACGGCATGCCCGCGTCGGGAGACCGGTGTGGGTGGGGAGGCGTGCCTGACTTGATGTCAGGGCCGTTGGGGCGCCGACCGCTTGGCGCGGTGGGGGCCGAGGTCGAGCTTCAGGCTCCGTGCTTCACGCTTCGTGAGGGGCGCGCTCGCAACAGGCTTTGCAGGCGCGGGACTTACTGAACCGATGACTGCTTGACGTCTGTCATGTCGGGCTCTCTGTTCGGTGTCGTGGGCGGGTCGCCGAGGCCCGCACGACAAGGCTGGGCGGTATCACGATGTGAGGTCTGCGGCCGGACGCCGGGATCCCGGAGTCCGGATCACCGACGATCTCGATGAGCGCGTGCAGGGCACGGCGGCCGAGTTCGTCGAAGTCCTGGCGGACGGTGGTCAGGGAGGGGCCGAAGTAGTCGGTCTCCGCCATGTCGTCGAAACCGACGACGCTGATGTCCTCCGGCACCCGGCGCCCGGCCTGCTGGAGGGCCCGCAGCAGCCCGAGGGCCATGTGGTCGTTGGCGCAGAACACCGCGGTGACCTCGGGGTCGTCGGCGATCCTGCGACCGTGCTCGTATCCGGTACGGGCCGTCCAGTCGGCACCGGCCAGGGGTTCGGGCACCGGAGCGCCCCGCTTCTCCAGGGCGGCCCGCCAGCCGGCCTCGCGTTCCTGGGCGTCGAGCCAGGTGCGCGGTCCGAGCAGGTGGTGCACGGTGCGATGGCCGAGGTCGAGGAGGTAGGAGGTGGCGAGTTCGGCACCGGCCTCGTTGTCCACGGCGACCGAGACCAGCGCGGTGTGGGCTCCGCAGCCGACCGCGACGAGGGGCACGTCCTTCGGCACGTTGGCCAGTGCCCCGACCGCCGCGGTCTGCGGTGCGATGACGACGATCCCGGCGACGCCCTGGTTCCGCAGCCGGTCGACGGCGTCGAGGACGGAACGCCGGTCGAGGGTGCCGACCGCGGCCACGGTGACGAAGTAGTCGTACTCCCTCGCGGCCTGCTCGATGCCGTAGAGCATGCAGGCCGGGCCGTAGAGCGTGGTGTTGAAGCTGATGACACCCAGGGTGCGGGTGCGGCGGGTCGCCAGGGTGCGGGCGGCGGCGTTGGGCCGGTAGCCGAGTTCGCGTACGGCGGCGAGGACCCGCTCCCGGGTGCGGTCCCGTACGTTCGGGTGGTCGTTGAGGACCCGGGAGACGGTCTGGTGCGAGACACCCGCGATCCGGGCCACGTCGGCCATCACCGGTGCGCGCTCTGTGTCCACGTCCTGCCTCCTCACACACCGTCGTGCCGGCTACGTCGTGACGAATTGTTAGCGCACACATTCTTGGAGGGTCAAGGCGATCCGGGGGCCGTAAGGGCGGAAATCGCCGACTGTGCGGAATTCGTCAAGTCCATCCTGACCAGGGGCTATTGACGCCCTGAAGATCGCCGACGGCTTGTCTGTGAACCCGGGTAAACAGACGGCACAGCTTTTGTTTCCGCACTCTTGACTGTTCAACCGTGTTGACCCGGTATTCATACGGCCGTAAAAAGACGGAGCCGCGAGAGCGGACGCCCGGTCCTGGCCGACCGCACGGGTACGGCGTGTGCCCAGGTCAGCTCTCCCTCGCCCCCTTTCCCCCACCCTCCCCCGCGCCCGGATGGACTGACCCTTCATGGGGGCCTCGAATTGTTAGCGCCCACATCCCAGTCCCCGGAACCCATGGCACGCACGCACGACGGAAGAGGTTCACCGTGAATGGTCGAGCGACAGCCCGCCGACGTCCGAGAGGACTCCTGCTGACGGTGGGCGCGGCCCTCACCCTCCTCGCCGGCATCCTGGCCGCAGTGGTGGGCACGGCCGGCACAGCAGCAGCCGCCTCGTCCCTCCCCTGTGACATCTACGCCTCGGCCGGGACCCCCTGCGCCGCGGCCCACAGCACCACCCGGGCGCTCTACGCCTCGTACAGCGGCTCGCTCTACCAGGTGAAGCGCGCCTCGGACGGCGCGACCACCAACGTCGGCGTGCTCAGCACGGGCGGGTACGCCAACGCGGCGGCCCAGGACTCCTTCTGCTCCGGCACGACCTGCACGATCACCGAGATCTACGACCAGAGCCCGAACCACAACAACCTGACCATCGAGGGCCCCGGCGGCAACGGCGGCCAGGACGTGGGCGCGATCGCCGACGCCCTCCCGGTCACGGTGGGCGGACACGCGGCGTACGGCGTCTTCGTGTCGGCCGGCGTCGGCTACCGCGACAACGGCACCACGGGCATCGCGACCGGCAGCTCCCCCGAGGGCGCGTACATGGTGACCAGCGGCCATCACGTGAACAACCGCTGCTGCTTCGACTACGGCAACGCCGAGACGTCCGGCAACGACACCGGCAACGGTCACATGGACGCGATCAACTTCGGTACGGAGTGCTGGTTCTCGTGCACCGGTTCCGGGCCCTGGGTCGAAGCGGACCTGGAGAACGGCCTGTTCTTCGGGGCGAACGGCGCCTACTCCGGCAACACGGGCATCTCCAGCGAGTACGTCACCGCGATGGAGAAGAACAACGGCACGACGACGTACGCGATCAAGGGAGGCAACGCGCAGTCGGGGTCGTTGAACACCTTCTACAACGGGGCGCTCCCCACGACCAGCGGTTACGCCCCGATGCACAAGGAGGGCGCCATCGTCCTCGGCACCGGCGGCGACAACAGCAACGGCTCGGACGGCTCCTTCTTCGAGGGCGTGATGACCGCGGGCTACCCGACGGACGCCGCCGACAACGCCGTACAGGCCGACATCACATCGGTCGGCTACACCACCCCGACCCCGGCCTTCCCGGTCACCGGCACCGCCTACCGCCTCACCAACACCAACTCCGGCAAGGTGCTGGACGCGGTGAACTGCGGTACGGGCAACGGCACTTCGGTCGACCTGTGGGCCTCGCTCGGCAACACCTGCCAGCAGTGGAAGTTCGCGAGCGCGGGCAACGGCCACTACACCATCACCAACGTCAACAGCGGCACGGTCCTGGACGACAAGAACTGCGGCCAGTCCAACGGTACGGCCGTCCAGTTGTGGGCGTCGCTCGGCAACACCTGCCAGCAGTGGGACGTCACGAGGGTCGGCAGCCACTACACGATCTCCAACGTCAACACCGGTATGACGCTGGACGTGACGAACTGCGGGACGGCCAACGGGACGGTCGTACGGCAGTGGCAGCAGCTGGACAACACGTGCCAGCAGTGGAACATCGCGCCGTAACCCCTCACCCCACCTCACCCCTCATTCGATGTCACGAACAAAGGAGCCGCGCATGCCCTCAGAATCCGGGCCGTCCCGCAGAACCGTCCTGACCGCCATCGGTGTCGCGTCCCTGGCCGGAACGATGGCCGGAGCTGTGGCCGCTCCCGCAGCCGCGGCCACCCCCGTCACCCTCCCCACCCCTTCGGCGCACTGGACCTTCGACGAGGGCTCCGGCACCACGGCCGCCGACACGTCCGGCAACGCCCACACGGCGACCCTCCAGGGCGCGGCGGGCTGGGGCACCGGCAAGGTGGGCGCCCACAGCCTGAACCTGGCGGCGGGCGGCAACGCGACGGCCCCCGTCGCGGTGGTGGACACCTCGGCGGCGTTCTCGGTGTCCGCGTGGGTCAACCTGGCCCAACTGGGCGGCTACCAGACGGCCGTGAGTATCGACGGCAAAGTGGTCAGCGCCTTCTACCTGGGCCTGCGCGACGACACGGGCACGTTCGCCTTCGCCCGCCTGGCGTCCGACGCGACGCAGGGTGCGGCGGTGGCGGCGGCCGCGTCCGCCCCGACGGTGGGCACCTGGACCCACCTGGTCGGCGTGAGCGATTCTTCGGCAGGTGTCACCCGCCTGTACGTGAACGGCGTACTGGAAGGGGAGACGGCGTATGCGGCGGGCTGGGCCGGCACGGGGGCCACGGCGATCGGCCGTGCCCTGTACGGCGGCGGCCAGGTGGACCAGTTCCACGGCCAGGTCGACGACGTACAGCTCTTCCCCACGGCCCTCACCTCGGACCAGGTGGCGACGCTGGCGGGCGTCCCGGTGGACTCCACGACCCCCCTGCTGAGCGTGGACGTGTCGACCCCCGCGCACGCGGTCTCCCCCATCCTCCCTGGCCTGATGTTCGAGGACATCAACCACTCGGGCGAGGGCGGCATCTACGCCGAACTGGTCCAGAACCGCTCGATGATGGCGAGCGACACGTCACCGGTGCACTGGTCGGCGGTGGGTGGGTCGACCCTCTCCCTGGACACTTCGACGCCGCTGAACGAGGCGCTGAACCGCTCGCTGAAGGTGGCGCTGCCGAGCGGCACGGGCGCCGGGAGCCGGGCGGGCGTCTCGAACGACGGCTTCTGGGGCATCCCGGTGCGCCCCAGAACGACGTACACGGCCCGCCTGTTCGCGAAGGCGTCGCGCAGGCTGGGCCCGCTGACGGTGTCGATCGAGTCGGCGGACGGGGGGACGGTATACGCGTCGGCCCGCGTGTCCCATGTCGGCACAACCTTCCCGGAACGCCCGTACGAACTGACCCTGCGAACGGGTGCGGGCGCCCCGGTGACGGGCGACGCCCGCCTGACGGTGACGACGTCCGACCCTTCCGCGTCCGGCGAGACCCTGTGGCTCCAGCACGTCTCCCTCTTCCCGCCCACGCACAAGAACCGCCCGAACGGTCTCCGGGTGGACCTGATGGACAAGTTGATCGCCCTGAAGCCGAAGTTCCTGCGCTTCCCGGGCGGCAACTTCCTGGAGGGCAACACGATCGCGACCCGCTTCAACTGGAAGAACACGATCGGCCCGGTCTGGGAACGCCCCGGCCACATGGACGACGCGTGGGGCTACTGGTCGACGGACGGACTGGGCCTGCTGGAGTACCTGGAGTGGGTGGAGGACATGAAGGCCCAGCCGGTCCTGGCGGTCTTCGCGGGCTACACCCTGAGGGGCGACCACGTCACGGGCGACGCCCTCCAGCCCTTCGTCCAGGACGCGTTGGACGAGATCGAGTACGTGACGGGTCCGGTGACGAGCACGTGGGGCGCTCGCCGGGCGGCGGACGGCCACCCGAAGCCGTTCCCGCTGGAGTACGTGGAGATAGGCAACGAGGACTGGTTCGACGGCTCGGGCTCGTACGACGCGCGCTTCACCGCGTTCTACGACGCGATCAAGGCGAAGTACCCGCACCTGAAGCTGATAGCGACGACAACGGTGACGAGCCGCGAGCCGGACCTGATAGACGAGCACTACTACCTGGCCCCGTCGGCGGCCCAGGCGGCCACGCACAAGTACGACAACAGGGACCGGTCGTCGACGAAGGTCTTCGTGGGCGAGTGGGCGGCACAAGAAGGCCGCCCCACACCGGACTTGAACGCGGCACTGGGCGACGCGTCCTGGCTGGCGGGCCTGATCCGCAACTCCGACCAGGTGCTGATGGAGTGCTACGCCCCGCTCTTCTCCAACGTCAACAACAACGTCTGGGCGACGAACCTGATCGCCTACGACAACCTGACGAGCTACGTGTCGCCGAGCTATTGGGCCCAACAAATGCTGACAAGCAAGCTGGGCGAGCTGGTCCTGCCGGCGACGGCACGGGCATTGCCGAGCTTGGCGACGGTGGTGACGCGCACGGGTAAGCACGTGTATTTGGCGGCGGTGAACTACGGGACGGCGAAGCTGGAGGTACCGATCGAGTTGAGGGGTTTGGCGAGGGGGGTCAAGAAGTCAGCGACGGCCACGGTCCTGACGGGCCCGTCGGGGACGGCAACGAACACGTTGACGGAGCCGACGACGCTGGTGCCGAGGAGTAGGGGGGTGACGGGAGCGGCGCCGACCTTCACGACGACTCTGCCACCGCTGTCGGTGACGGTCTTGGAGCTCACGCTGACGTGATGTCAGTGATCTCTGCCGAAAGCTCAGTGCTCGCCGAAGCGGTGCTGATGAGAGACGGTCTGTAGCTCAGACTGGTCTGGTTCGTCAGCTCCGCGGTCTGGATGACCGGCCCGGACTCGTCACCGTGGATCTCGTAGGTGATCTCGTAGACGGCGTCCGGGTCGAGGTCCGAGCTGCTGCCGAGGTAGGTGAGCTCCGGCTCGACAGTCACATTGCAGCCGGCCGATCCGAAGCACTGACGCTGGGTGGTGCGCAGGTCGATGGAGAAGCTGTCGGCGTCGACTTGGGGGTACGTCGGTCCGGGGTCCGGTTCGGCGAAGGGGGCGACAGGGTCGTCGTCCGTGACGCTGGATGCGGCGGCGGTGGTGGACGGTTTGCCGTCGTCGTCGGTGGACCCGTGGGTGGCTCCCACGACGACGATGCCCGTGGTGACGATCGCGGCGATCACGGCGGCGGCCGAGCCGATGATGACGGCGTTGGCGCGACGCTTCTTGGACGGGAGGGGTGGCGCCTCGGCAGGCCAGGGCGGCGGGAAGGCGGGCGGCGGTGCCGCGGGAGGTCGCGAGACGTCCTCGTCCATCGTCAGCTCCACCCTCCCAGCAGACCGGCACTGAGCTGGGCACTACAGATGTTGTAGTCACCGGCCGCGTGCCCCTTGTCGGTCTTCCCACCGACGGTGACGGAGCAGTGGATGTCCCCGGACCCTTGAAGCTGCGCGGTAACGTCGAAGTACAGGGCGTCCTCGTCGATGGGCAGGGTGGCCTTGAACTCACCGTCCTTGAAGGTGCCGTCGCGGTTGTCGGAGTCGGACCCGTAGGTGATGTTGAGCGGTCCGAGGGCACCGGCGGGGGCAGTGCCCCACACCTTGAAGACGACGACCTTCTTTCCGGCCTTCTTGTCACTGCCTCCCGAGGTGTCGGCTGCATTGTCACCCTTCGACGTGGAGCGGCGGGCCTTGCTGTCGTCGGCGCTCTTGGACCCGTTGGAGCTGGAGCCACCACCCACGACGGCACCGACGAGAGCGATCAGAACAAACAACCCGACAAGCCCGAGACACCCCAGCCCGATGACCTTTCCCGCCCCGCCCTTCTTGGGCGGCGGTGGCGCGAACGGCGTTTGCCCGAAGGGCTGTTGGGGTCCACCCCATCCGGGCTGCTGCGGCGGAAACTGTTGCTGGCTCATGGTCCCCCTGGGGCGTGTGTAGTGCAGTGCAAGGGGTGTGACACGCACACCTCTCACGCGGTTTCGCAAACCGGGTGGATTCACCCGATCGTGGCGCACTCAGCGGGAAGCCCTATGGTCGTCTCAACGCGGCACAAAGCCATCAACTGTCAAGGGGGGCCAGGTTGCAGGCCAAAGAGACGTTGTTCGCCGACCTTGTGCAGGGGAAAGCCCAGCAGTTTCAGGTGCCGCTCTACCAGCGGACGTACTCCTGGGAGGAGAAGCATCTCAAACAGCTGTGGAGCGACATCCTGGAGCAGGCCGAGCTGATCGAGCGTGGGGAGAAGGCGAACACGCATTTCCTGGGGTCCGTCGTCCTTGCGCCGTCGCCACAGAACGACGTGACGTTCGCCCGCTGGCTTGTCGTGGACGGCCAACAGAGGCTGACCACACTCTCCCTCGCCCTGGCCGCGATCCGCGATCACATCAGGGACGCCAGTCCGCGCGACGCCGAGCGCATCGACGAGCAGTACCTGATCAACAAGTGGCAGACCGGTAGTGACCACCTCCGACTGCTGCCGACCCAGGCGGACCGTCCGCAGTTCGCGGCACATGTGCGAGGCCCGCTCACGGAACAGGCCGCCGGCAGCGGTGTCGGCGCTGCCTACACCTTCTTCCGCCACAAGTTGGTGGAGGCGACCGACCCCGCCGCCCCGCAGGACGTGATCCGCATCGAGCAGGCCGTCACCTCTCGCCTGACGCTGGTGGCGGTGACCGCCGACCGCGGTGACAACGTGCACCGCATCTTCGAGTCGTTGAACAACACTGGACGCCAGCTCAGCCAGGCGGACCTGCTGCGCAACTACCTGTTCATGAAGCTGCCCGCCCGCGGTGAACACATCTACGAGACCTACTGGCTGCCGCTGCAAGGCAGCTTGAGCAACGAAGAGCTGGAACAGCTCATGTGGCTGCAACTGGTTCTCGACGGTGACGACAGGGTGCGCCGTCAGGACCTCTACGCAGCGCAGCAGCAGCGCTTCGAGCGCGCCAAGGCGACCGAGGAGGACATCGAGGCCTACATCAGGGAGTTGCACCGGACCGCCGTTCTCTTCCGCCGCCTGCTCCACCCGGAGGAGGAGCCGGACGCGTCAGTCCGCGCTCAACTGCACCGCCTGAACACCTGGCAGGCCCAGGTCACCTACCCCGCGCTGATGCTGCTCCTCGACCGGCGCGAACGGGGCGCCCTCGACTCCTCGGGCACAGCCCGTGCGATGTCATACATCGAGAGCTTCCTGGTACGCCGGATGATCTGCCGGGTGCCGCCCAACAGCCTCAGCAGGATCTTCCAGGCCGTGCCCGGGCAGCTCCCTCGCGACGTGCCGGTCGCAGACGGACTGCGCCAACTGCTCTCCGCCGACAACCGGTTCTGGCCCTCCGACGACGAACTGCGCGACAAGATCCGGAAGGCCCCCTTCTACCAGTTCGGACGCCCACAGCAGCGCAAGATGGTGCTCCAGCGGCTGGAGGAGAGCTACGAGCATCCGGAGCCGGTGGACTTCGCCGCCGCGCAGCTCACCATCGAGCACGTCATGCCACAGTCCCCCGGTGACGAGTGGCTCCGGATGCTGGGCGAGGATGTGCTCGACGGAGAAGGTGTGGAGGACCTGCACTCCCGACTGCAGCACACCCTCGGCAACCTGACGCTCACCGCGGTCAACTCGGAGCTTTCGAACCACCCCTTCGAGCGCAAACAGGGCTTCCTCCAAGGCAGCCACCTGGAGATGAACCGCCGCATCGCCGCCACAGAGCGGTGGGGCGCGAAGGAGATCCTCGCCCGCGCCGACGAACTCGCGGACCGCGCCGTCACGTTGTGGCCGGCCCCACTGCACGGAGTCGGCCGTGCGGAGCGCAGTCGGGACTGGCACCTGGCGCACCATGTGCTCGCGGCACTCCCCCCACGGCACATGGACGTCGTACGGGGATCTGGCCGCATTTCTCGGCTCCGGAGCCCAGGCCGTGGGCAACCACCTGGCAGCAACACCGGGGGTGGCCAACGCGCACCGGGTGCTCACCTCCGAAGGCAGGGTCTCCGAGGGGTTCCGCTGGCCGTCTGAGGACGAGGGCGGCGATGTCCGTTCCCGGCTGACCGCCGACGGCATCCGCTTCACGGTGGCCGGTTCCGCCGATCCGGTTCAGCGCCTCACCGCCGACGACCTCGCGCTACTGGTCGCCGAGGACGACGACCGGACAGAGGGCGAGGACCCGGCACAACGGACGCCGAGCAGCAGCCAGGGCGAGGAGACACGCTCCGACCGATTCTTCCGCCAGCTCACGGCAGACGACTCCCCCGAGACAGTCGAGGCGGTCCGCGCACTCTTCGCCCACTGGGAGAAGCTCGGCGGCTGGATCGGACACGGGGCGGGCCAGGTCACGACGAGCGCGTTCCTCATGCTCGGGGAGGCGGGCGCGCCAGGCCGCGGTATCTGGCCGATGACGCTCTACCCGGGCGGTGGGCGGGGCGGCACGGCGGAGGTGGTGTTCCAGTACATGGCCGCACGCGAACCGTTCACCGACCGAGCTCTACGCACCGAACTCCTCACCCGTCTCAACGAATTGGAGGGCGTCGACATCCCGGAGGGCAAATTGGACCTGCGCCCCAACATCCGCCTGTCAGTGCTGGAGAAGAACCACAACCGCGAACTGTTCTCCGAGACACTGACGTGGTTCCGGGCCCGCTGGGAGGAGAGAGGAACGGTGTGACCGACCGCTCCCCCGCCCCCTCCCTGTGATCGACTCGCTCACCTAGGATGGCGAACACCATCTCAGCGGCCCGACGGGCTTCCTGATCCGCCTGCACGGCGGACATCGGAGGACATGCCCCCACCCGCACGAGTCTTCTTCGTGCTGCCTGGGGGCATTTTCTTGCTGTTCCGTGAGTCCGCGGCGTCCGTGGCCGCCCGCATCCTCGAAGGGTCGCTGGCGCTGCATCTGACCGAGAACTTTCGCCATCAGCACGGCCGGAGACCCGCACAGGCGGAGATACGGTCATGGGAACGCAGCCTCCCCGCCCTCGTCAACGCGCTCGTCGAGGCCGGTCTCGACGACGTGGAAGTCCTTGTCGAGTACAGCCTGCCCCTCACGAGCAAGCGCGCGGACGCAGTACTCGCCGGTGTGCACCCGACCACCGGCGAGCCGTCGTACGTCGTCGTGGAACTCAAGCAGTGGAGCGCGGCCTATCCTGAGGAGGACGAGCCGCTGCTGTGCCGTATCGACTCCTACGCGCAGCCCGTCCTCAACCCGATCGAGCAGGTGCGGGGCTACTGCGAGTACCTGCGGTCGTTCAACGGCGCGTTGGAGCGGATGCCCAACTCACTGGCCGGCGTGGCATTCCTGCACAACGCGACCGAGTTCCAGATCGCTGGGCTGAGGAGTGTCGAGGAGGACCAGTTCGGTCGGATGTACACCGGGGAGCAGCGCGGTGCCTTCCTCGACTTCCTGCGCTCGCGGCTCGCCGCCAAGCCCGGCGCACACGTGGCCGATGTACTGCTCGACGCCAAGGTACGGCCGTCGAAGCAGCTGATGTCGGTGGCGGCAGCCGAGATCCGTGACCGCGAGCAGTTCGTGCTCATCGCCGAGCAGCGGGTCGCCTACGAGAAGGTGATGTCCGCCGTCCGCAAGGCCAAGCGCGGCAACCACAAGCAGGTGATCGTGGTGACCGGCGGTCCCGGATCCGGCAAGAGCGTCATCGCGCTGTCGGTCCTGGGTGAGCTGTACCGCCGCGGAGTACCCGCGCTGCACGCGACCGGGTCGGCGTCGTTCACCAAGACGATGCGCAGGGTCGCGGGTCACAAGAAGCGTGAAGTGCAGCAGTTGTTCATGTACTTCAACAGCTTCATGGAAGCCGAGCCCAACGACCTCGACGTGCTGATCTGCGACGAGGCCCACCGCCTGCGCAAGACCTCAGCCAACCGCTACACCAAGGCGGCACTCCGCACCGGGCGCCCTCAGGTGGCGGAACTGATCGACGCGGCCCGCGTCCCCGTCTTCCTGCTCGACCAGCACCAGGTGGTGCGGCCCGGCGAGATGGGGACGAGGCAGGAGATCGAACGGGCCGCCGCCGCGGAGGGCCTCGGCTGCACGGTGGTGGAACTGGACGGTCAGTTCAGGTGCGGGGGAAGCGACGCGTACGAGAAGTGGGTGATCGACCTTCTGGGCTTGGATGGCGGTACCCCCAGCCAGTGGGAACCCGACGGCAAGCTGCAGCTACTGACCGCCGAAACCCCGCAAGAGCTGGAGGATTTCCTCGTCGCACGCCGGGAGGAGGGTTACGGCGCCCGCATCTCGGCCGGCTACTGCTGGAAATGGACCACGAAGATCACACCCGACATGACGACGCTCCCCGAGGACGTCGTGATCGGCCAGTGGTCCCGCCCCTGGAATCTCTACGGCGACCGCTCCGCCCTCGGCGCACCACCCGCCCCCCTCTGGGCCACCGACCCGGCCGGCTTCGGCCAGGTCGGCTGCGTCTACACCGCACAGGGCTTCGAGTACGACTGGTCAGGCGTGATCATCGGCCCCGACCTGGTCTGGCGAACGGACCGCTGGGTCGTGGACCGCTCTGCGTCGAAGGACCCGTCTTTCACGAAGGCCACCCCGGACGACGATGTCGACCGGCTCATCCGCAACACGTACAAAGTGCTCCTGACGCGAGGAATGGTCGGCACGATCCTCTACTCGACGGACGCGGAGACGCGGGGGAAGCTGCGGTCGCTTATTCATCCGGCGTCTCGGGCCGAGGTACCGACGCTCGTGTAGTTCAGTGGGCGCGAGACGTGGTCATCTCTTCTGCACTGGCTGTGCAGTGCAGGGGGTGTGGCCCCCGCCACGCTGCTCGTGAAGGATGGCCCCCCGTTGCGCGCACGCAATGGCCGATCTGGTGACAAACGCTGGCGGGGTCAGCCACCGGGAGCTCTGCGCATACGCTGGGTTGAAAACGCATGCTCTCGGCAAAGAGTACGTTGATCAACCGTTGCTCTGGGCATGACGCAACTACACGAGGGGACCAGCTACTCATCATGGGCGCATAACGAAGCGCACAGGTTCGGAGAGCACCTGCGCTGCCGACTGCAGATCCGCCAGCCGTCTCGCCAGCGTCGATTCGGCGAGCTTGGGTGGCAATGCGTCCGCGAACTTCAGTCCCTTGACCGCCCGCTCGTCGACCTCCGGCAGGCACAGGTGGTCTGCGGCAGCGGCCGAGGCCCCTCTCCAATCATCCTGGCTGAGGTCCTCACGCAGTCGGATCCAGCAGTCGTTGATCTGTTGGGCAGGTACGGCGACTTCGGAAAGCGTCGCTGCGAGCGTGGCGTTCGCCCGATGGCCGGCCCATGTCCACCACCTCACGTATCCACCCGAGCCACGAATGATCACCGTGCCTCCTGGATGCACCTCTTCCATGAAGTGCTCCCGTGCTTCGGCCAGGTACTTCTCCGCACGCGCCGTGAGGTCCACCGGCGGGTGCGCCCCGAGGAGCACTTCTCGTACTGCGCGGCTGAGTTCGAAGGAGATGCCGAAGTCGAGTCCGGCGCCGCTCCACTTCGCTTTGCCGCCGCCGTCCACGGGTTCGACGAAGCACCGCTTGCGCTTCCAGTCGATGTAGGTCACCTGCCAGCTCCTCCCGGCCAGGAGCAACCGCCGTGGTCCATCAATCCGTTCGGTGAGCAGGCTCGGATCCGTCCTCCCGATCTCCTTGCGGCCTTGGAGCACGGTGAACTGCGGAGGTGCGGTGAACACGGCCGTGAGGTTCATGAAGTGCCGGTGCCCGAAGCGCCGTTCGGCCTCGGGGCCGATGAACAGGAGTCCGCCGTCCTGGTCCAGGTAGCCGTTGTCGACCAGGTGACGGACGATCGGCTCGGCGGACTGGCCGAACGGGCCGAGGCCGTTCCACCACTCCTGCCAGAGGCGGTCCCCGACCCGCGGTTCCTGCAGGCACAGCGCGAGAAGCTGCTGGGCCACAATGTGCCGCGGCTCCGGCGGGGCGATGACGGACTCCACCCAGCCGCGCGACCACTGCGTGAGAAGAGCCGCCGCTCCGAGCAGTCCGTCGCGATCCAGCGCCAGAAACAGGCAGTTGCGTGACGTCCCGGGCCTGCGTCCAGTGCGGCCCAGCCGTTGCAAGAAGGAGGCGACGGTGAGCGGAGCGTCGATCTGGATGACCCGGTCCAGGTCCCCGACGTCGATGCCGAGTTCGAGGGTGCTCGTGGAGACGATGACGCAGTCACGGGCCTCGGCGAAGGCCTGTTCCGCGCGACGGCGTTCGTCGACGGAGAGAGAGGCATGGGAGAGGAAGGTGGTCACGCCCTTGGCGCGCAGTTTCTCGCCCAGTTCCTCGACGAGCCTGCGGGCCTCGCAGAAGACGAGCCGTTTCTCGCCGCGATGCAGGGCCGCGATCATGGTGGCGGCATTGTCGACGGATCCCACGTAGTCCAGCTGGATGTCCGCCGGGGCCGGCGACGCCGCTGCCGATGTCTCCGACTTCGGATCGGCGAGGTGCGGTGCCACCACCGCGGACGGCTGCTTGCCCGCTCCGGATCCCTGCAGCCACAGCAGCAGCTCGTCCGGGTTTCCCACCGTCGCGGACAGCCCGACTCGTTGAATGGGATGTCTGACGACACGCTGTAGCCGTTCCAGGACGGCCAGCAGATGCCAGCCCCGGTCGTCCCCGGCGAAGGCGTGCACCTCGTCGACAACCACGGTGCGCAATCCGGAGAAGAAGGAGGTGTGGTCGACGTTGGCGCTCACCAGCATCGCCTCCAGCGACTCCGGCGTGGTCAGCAGGACGTCGGGCCGCGCGGCCAAGATCCGCTTCCTCGCGCCGGAGGTGACGTCCCCGTGCCACAGGGCGGCCGTGCGCCCGAGCCATGAGGTGTACGTCTCTAGTCGGGGCAGCAGGTTGTTCAGCAGCGCCTTGAGCGGACACACGTAGAGGACGGACGTCCCCGACCACTTCTGCTGCACCATCTTCGACAGCAGTGGGAACGACGCGGCCTCCGTCTTGCCTCCGGCGGTGGGCGCGAGAAGGATCGCGTCGTCGCCCGCGAGCAGCGGCCCGATCGCCTCTTCCTGGAGGGGGCGCAGTCCGGGCCAGCCGAGCGTGTTGACGACGTGGTGGACCAGTGCGGGTTCGAGGTCGTCGATACCGCTCACGGCATCTCCAGGTCGATGTCTTCCGCACGTGCGGCCGCCGCGTTGCGTTCCACTTCGGTCAGCTCGCCGTCCGTGATGGTGAGCGCGTAGTGCTTGCGTGGATCGAAGTCCTGGAACTCGTCCACCCGGTCGAGCACATCGGCGACGAGTTTGCGCAGGAAGACACGGGGTGCGACCCCGACCTTGCCCCCGAGTCCGCCGGTCACGGCTGTGGCGAGTTCCATGAGATACACATCGTCCACCTGCTGCTCGACCCGTTCCGGATGCCGGGCGGCGCCCGCGTACAGGTCGCGCACGCGCCTGCCCAACTCGCCGAGTCGTTCCAGGTCGAAGCCCGCAAGTCGCAGTTGGACGGCTCTCGGGGAGTCGAAGCGCGGGTCGGTGGTGAAGTCGGTCGCCAGCCGCTGCGCGAGCGGCGGAAGCCGCTGCGCGCCCTGCTGACCGTCGTAGAAGGCCGGTGTCCCCGTGATGACGAGGAACAGCCCTGGGAAGCGCCCCGCGTCGATCTCGTCGAGAAGCTGCCGCAGTGCGTTGAGCCCCTTCTCCCGTACGTCACCGCGCACCCGCTGAAGGGTCTCGATCTCGTCGAGGACGAGCAGCAGACCTGGGTGGCCGCAGTCCCGCAGCACGGTGAGCAGACCCTGGAGGAAGCCAAGTGCCGCGAAGTGGTCGAGGTCACCCCGCACCCCGGCGGCCCGGCGTGCTGATGCGGCGACGGACCTCTGACCGCCGAGCCAGGCGATGAGGGCTTCCGCAGTCGCCGCGTCGTCGGCCGCGACCGCGCGCCGGTATCCGCGTAGGGCCGCGGCGAACGCCGGTGTGGTGCGGGCCACTTCGGCGAGCCGACGCTCCATCAGCTCGTCGACCGCTTCACCCAGCGCCGCTTCGTCCTCCTCGTCCACGTCCCCGTTGTCGAGGACCTCCTCCTCCAAGGTGTAGAACCAGGAGTCGACGACCGCGCGCAGCGCACTTGGCTGGTGGGTCGCCGTGGACAGCCGCTCGGTGAGCCGTCGGTACACCGTCTCCAGCCGGTGCAGAGGTGTCTCCGTCTCGGAGATCTGGACCTCAGCCGTGGCGAGCCCGGCGCGCTTAGCCCGTTCGGCGAGCCAGCGTGCGAAGAAGGTTTTGCCGGATCCGTACTCGCCACGGATGGCGTGGAAGGCGGCTCCGCCCCGCGCCACCGTGGCCACATCCTCGTCGAGGGCACTGGTGAACCGGTCGAGGCCGACCGCGAAGAGGTCGAGCCCTGAGTGCGGCACGGTGCCCCGGCGCAGGGCGTCGACGACTTCCCGCCGCCGGACCGCGCTCACGTCGGGCGACGACGTCACGTTTTCTCCTTCGGGAAGAACTGGTCGCGCAGCAGGGTCAGATCGAGTTTCACCGTGTGCCCGGCGTCGATGAAGCCGAGGACGGGGTAGCCCTCGATGTTGAGCAGTCTCTGCAGGGTGGCGATGAACCCGTCGATGTTGCGCCGCACCCGCCCGGTCGCCGAGATGGCCCCGGCGAGGGCGGCCGGTGACATGGTTCCGCCCGCCCCGGCCAGCGCGTCGATGACGGCCGCCACGACCTTGCTCTCGGGGGCCTTGCGTACGTACTCCTTCTGCGCCTCGTACACCTCGCTGGCGACCACGCGTTCGCCCAGGGTGGCGGGGGCGGCTCCGTCCGCGGCAGGTGCCAGAAGGTCGTCGGCCGCGAAGAGCCCCTCGCCGGCCGGCTGCTCCTTCGGCTTCCCTCGCTTCGGCTTCCGCGGTGCCTCTTGCATGGCAACGTCATCGGGCCGCCCGCCCTTGCGAGGAGCCCACCATTGCGGGACGGCCTGCTCCCGAGGCAAGGCCTCCCACCCTCTGGGCACCAGGTCGCGGTCCGGCACCAGGACGAGCAGCGGCACGGTGACCTCCGCGAGCGAGGCTCCACCGTGGTAACCGGCCCGGCGGCCGGTGTAGCGGATGTCCTCCCGCCAGGGCGCGACGATGGTGCCGCCGCCCTCCAGTACACGGGGCCCGGACAGCTGAACCTCGCCGTCCTTCGCCGCGCCCGTACGCCATCGGGCCGAGCCGGGCCCCTCGCCTTCGTCCCCCACGGGTCCTTCACTCGCACCGCGTTCCAGCACATGCCCGTGATCCGCGACGAGCACGACCGGGCGCCCGTACCCCTTGGCCGCCGACAGCAGTTCCCGCAGGTATGTGACGTCACCCAGACTCCACTGGGTACGCCGCCCCTGCTGTCCCTTGTCCAGGGCGTCGTCGATGGTGTTCAGCACGACGCCGACCACTGCCTCCGAGGCCAGCGCGGCCATGATCTCCTCGGAGAGGAACCTGCCCGCCCCTCCCTCTATCCCGGCCTTGTGGAAAAGCAGAGCATCGAGTCGCCGCTGCCTCCAGAAGGCAGCGAAGCCCGAACTCTCCTTCGTCTGCCCGCCCTTGACGGCCGTACCGGTGAGCAGGGACGCGCGGCTGACCTCCGTGACCGAGGGGAGCATGGACACCGCGGCCCTCCGCTGCGGCGCGTCCGCCGAGCCCGCCTCGCTGGGCACGACCTCGGTCCAGCCCTCGCGCTCGACCTCCTCGCCGATCTGGGCCGCGACCGCACAGCTCATGCCGTCCAGTATCAGGACGAGCGGAACCGTGTCGCCGGCCAGCGGCCTGACAGCTTCGGCCAGCACGTTCTCGACGACCAGGCAGCCGCCGGGATGGAGAGCGGTGGCATTCGGCGTCCATGACACCAGCCGCCGCGCGAACTCCTCGTCCAGCCGCTCGCGCCGCTCTCGGGCTGCCTCGTACAGAGCACTGAGGTCCTCGCCTGTGACGGCGTCCCCCTCGGGGTCTCCCGCCCACAGCACCGCGAGCGCCCGGTCCGCCCAGCCCCAGTCCCCAGCCTGGTCCCGTACTCCGGCCGCCACCGACACAACGGCCGGGCGCGGAAGAGCCAGCCAGCGGGCGATCCGTACGGCCATCTCGGCCACGCCGACGCGTTCAGGGTTCAGCCGGGCCAGCATGTGCGCGTTCAGCTCGGCAAGGGCGGCTTCACCCGCTGCCGGGGAGGTGCGGGCCGCTGCCGCCACGTGCCGTAGTTGGGCCGTGAAGCTGGACGGCAGGAAGCGGTTGGATTCGACGGCTGTGGTGAGTCCGGCGCCCTCGGCGAGCTGGTCGGCGCGGTCGAGGACGGCAAAGACTCGCGTCCGGGCTTCAGCGTTGTGCCGGGCCTCTCCGATCCAGCGGATGAGGGCGCCTTCAACGGCCTCGGTGAAGGACTGCAGCTCGGTCCGGCGAGGCCTCACCTGCCCGAACAGCCCGCCCACGGCGAGCACCACGTCCGGGCTAACTGCCGGATCGCGCAGGACCGCTCCCAACAGACCGAGCGGCATCGCGTCCTGTCCGCGCCCGGTCTCCACCAGGGACATCAGAACCGGTGCCGCCGGGCCGGCTGTCTCACCGAGCCACTTCTTCAGCTCGTCCCGTTCGGTCTTGTCCAGCTCCGCGAAGCGCAGGGGCCCCGCGGGTGTACGGGACCACGTGAGAAGTGCGTCCAGATCGACGACAGCCTCCGCCGCCGGGCCCGCCTCGCCATCGCCCTTGCCCAGCCCGAGTCGCGCCACGACCAGCGCGCGCAGGGCCGCGTCCCGCGTCAGGACAGAGCCCGCACGCTTCCAGCCCTGCGAGGGTTCGGCGTCGAGCAGCGCCTCCAGCAGCCACCCCTCGTCGTACATGCGTGGGTCGAGTCCGGCGGCGCCGAAGCGCTGCATGACGATCTCGGCGTTCTCCACCGTGAGCGTCTGCCGCCGTACCGCCTGCCCGCGCAGGTCCCAGCCGATCTGACCGTCGTCGACACCGGTGGTGACGACGAGCAGGTCCGCACCGGCCGCCTCTTCCCGGTGCTTCGTCCACTCCTCCAGGATGCCCAGGACGGACGCCTGGTGACTGACGCGAACTCGCCGCGTCTCCTCGCCCGTCCGCACGGTGAACTCCTCGGGCGCGCCGGCCGTGTAGCGCCCGTGCACCAGGACGAGCCGCCGGTCTCCGAGCCCGGAGGCGTGCGTGGCGAGCAGGGCCTCGATGGTGCGGCGGCCCACCTGGGGCAGAGCGGCCATCAGTGACCGGCCTCTTGGCCGTCCGCGGGCACAGGATGCCAGGTGACCTGGATGCGCGTGCCCGGATGGGCGACGAGGTACGACCTGATCTCCTCCTCCACATCGGCGACTGTGGCGGCGAGAGTTGCTTCGAGCCGAGTGGGCTCGACGACATGCGGAGCGCCCGGTCGTACGTCCTGAGCAGGTACGTCGACAGTCCGTTCGCCACCGTCGGACCGCTGGGGCGCGCCCTCCGTCACGACAGGCCCCGACTGGACGGCCGGCTGCCCGTGTTCCGTGAGGCTTACGTCGTCTGCGGTCGGCTGCGGTAGCGGTGCCACCGGCTGGGCCACCTGCGCCAGGCGTGCCACGTCGTTGATGAGGGCCAGCGCCCGGTCCTGGAGCTGGTCGAGCACCGGGACGAGCGAACGGGCCTGCTCATGGTCGTTGGCTGTCTCCTCGACGACGCGGATCAGCCGCGCTGCCCGGTCCCCCACGCTGTCGTCCCGCCCTGCGAAGCCGCGCACGCTGTCGAGGAGCTTCCAGTTGGTGTCGTCGAGCGCGCCCAGCACTTCTGGCGCCTGCTTGAGGGCTGCCCCGATCTCCGGGTCGGTCACGTCGTAGGCCACCGCCGCGAGCTCGCGTACCACCACGGCCGTATCGTCACTGCGGGCGAGCCGGGCCACCAGGTCGGCCGCGGCCTTCATGGACTTCATCCGTGGAGCGTCCGCTCCCTGCGGACCTCGCAGTCCCAGCTCCTCGGCCCGCCTCTGCAGCACGGACCGAACGCCGCTCACGGCGTCCCGGTGCCTTTCGGCCACTTCCTTTACGCCGGTGGCGAGTTTGGCAACGTTCAGCGCGATGAGCGCAGGCGGCACGGCAACCCCGAAGATCCTGCCAGCCCGTTCACGCGCGGTCGCGAACTCCTCGCCGGTCGGCTTCTCGACGGCACGCAGACCATAGCCGGGGCCGATCCGCTCCAGCTCCGGCGCCTGCTGCAGTGGCGAGGTCTGGTACACCCACGTCCGGTCGTCGAGCAGCGCGTACGTCGCGATGATCAGGTTGCTGACGTTCTTCTCCAGGCCGGTGAACCCAAGCTGACCGATCCACTTGCGGATGTCCTCGACAGACAGGTCCGTCCCGGCGTGGCCGTCGGCGGCCTTCTGGTTAATCCGCAGCCGCCAGTCGCGGCTGACGTTCAGCGGACCGTCGTGTACCTCGCCCAGCCCAAGCGGGTGCACGATCTTCTTCACCATGGCCAGCTGGTGGCTGTCGACGACGACCCGGCGCTCGCCGCTCTCCATCGCCCGGCCGATCCATTCGAGCGCCGTCTTGAGCTCGCGCAGGGTGACTGGCTTGCGGGTGAGGGCGGGGTCGAAGTCAGGGTGCTTCGGGTAGAGCACGGCGAACATCTCGTCGGCGAGGGCGTAGAGGTTCTTCTCGAAGCCGACCCCCGGCTCGGGCTTCTTCCGTGTGAAACCGGGGCGCAGCGACCACAGGTGCTGATCCGCCGGGACCTCGGCTCCGACGTTGGCGGCCTCCGCCTTACTGATCCCGTACAACTGCTCCAGAACGGCGGAGAGTTGAGTGGTGAGGTTGTCGCTCTGCGCCTTGAGCTGGTGGCGGATCTGGATCCGTTCCTCGGTCGAGCGGGTGGCCGTAACGTCGTCGAGCCGGTCCCGTTCCAGCAAATAGTTGATCTTCAGGAGCCGTCCGAGCTGCCGGGCCCGCTGCTCGGAGAAGAAGTCGGGCAACCAGACGATGGTGCTCCCGGTCCGCCCCGACCGCTTCAGGTTTTCGATCCGCTGAACGTCCTCAATGGGCGAGCGCTGGGGCTCGTCGAAGGGATAGTCCAGTACGAAACGGATGTTGCCGTCCATCTGCGGTTCGAACTGCTCGTCGGGCAGATGCGGATCGCGTACGTTCCCGAAGACGAACTCGGCGGTCCGCTTGGTACCCCGCCAGACGATCTCGCGCTCGCACACGAAGGCCTGGGTGTCCCGGATGCCGAAGGCCTCCCACAGCTGGTCCTTGACCCATTGCCGCCGCTGCCCGACCTTGTCCGCGACCCCTTGGACCTCTTCGAGCAGCGGCTCGACGTCCAGGTCGGACAGGTGCAGATGGAACACCGGGTCGGCGTCGCCCTCGCTCCTCAACTCCCCGAACCCCTGGGCCTGGAGGTCGCGCAGCGCCTTCACCGCGATCGATCCGGCCGACCCCACCCGCGCCCGGATCGTGCCGTGGTTGAGCGCGGCGAGCCGTCCACCGGTCAGCCGTGCCAGAGCCGGCACATTGGGCGCGAGCGCGCCGAGCAAGAGCGTTTTGACGAGCCGGTCGTCCCGCCGGTAGCGCGGATCGTCAACGGACCCGTACTTCTCCAGCAGGTGGGCTCGCACGCGCGCGTGGAAGCGGTGCGCGATCTCGGACTCCCGGCGCAGCTTGGCGGTGAACGCCTCGCCGGTCCCCGACGCTATGACGTCCCACAGGTCGCCGATCGGGATCAGCTCCCCCATCTTCAGGTCATCGCGACGGCGCCGAAGCAGCTCCTGGACGAGCTTCAGACCGGTGCGTTCGCGCTGCAGCGCTCCGGAGAGGTCCACGAGGACGTTGAGCAGCGCGGGCGACAGCGGATACAGGGTACGAAAGTCGTCCCAGCTCGCCGAGGTCCGCCCATGCGCGTCAAGCAGCACCTGCCGGACCTCGTCCTTGGACGACTCGACGAGCGTGAAGGCCTCGTCGCGGGCCGACTCCATCCCGGGTTTCGGCTCCAGCACACGGCGCTTGATGATCTCGACGAGGTTGCTGTCCTCCAGGTTGACGACGTCGACGCGCCCGGCCAGGTACTCGATCTGCTGCTCCAGGTTCTGCACCTCGGCGCCGGCCACGTCGGAGCCGATGAGCTGCGACAGGTCACGCTGACGCGAGATGAAGGACACAATCGGCACGGGCCGGTCGGTGTCCCCGGACTCGATCAGCTTGACCAGCCGCTGCACCTGGTCGCGCACGAAGTCCTGCTCGCCCATGTGCGCCTGGAGCCAGAGGATCAGCTCGTCGAGGAATAGGACGATGCCGTCGTAGCCGAGGAACTTGGCGTGCCGCGAGATAACGGACAGCCCGTTCTCCAGCGGCACAAAGGCGTCCTTGTCGCCGCGGGCGCCCTGCGCGTACGCAGCCATGGGCCCAGAGAGCAGCGCGGACACGAGTGCCTCGCGGTACGGGTCTCCGGCGGGCGCGTCGAAGGCGCGGTTCAGGTCGGCGGAGGTCCAGCTGCCCGCGGCCGGAGCCGCGTCGTCCGCGTCGAGCAGGTCGAGGTCGTCATCATCGCTGTCCACGCCGCCGGCACCACCGCCCGGCGACACCGCAGCGGCACCGTCCCCGAGCCACTGCACGAACTTCGCGTCGTCGGCGAGGAACTCCCGCTGCCTGCGCGCATCCACGAGCGCGGAGTCGGCCCGGTAGACAGCGGGGGTCGGCTTGTCCGAGTGCTGAGAGCGCACCGCGTGCACATACCCGCCGAGGATGGCCGAGTCGAGGTCCGTGGAGCCCACGAGGTGGTACGGCACCATGAGGAACCGGCTGTCGCGCAGCCAGTCGTCGTGCTCGGCGATGACCTCCTGCAGCCGGGGCTTGGAGCGGGCCGCAGCGTTGTTGTTCAGGACGGCGTGCAGCACGGTCAGGAAGTGGCTCTTACCGGCACCGAACGATCCGTGCAGGTAGGCGGCGTGCGAGTTCCCCGACCTGACCGCCGCCCCGACCAGCCCGAGCGCGCTCCGGAAGGCCCCCTGTAGCTGCTCGGTGACCACGTACTCGGCGACGCGGGCATCGGTTTCGGTGAACCCACCGGACAGCTCGACCTTGAAATCGCCGGCATGGACGTCTTCCTTGATGTCGATGACATCCTTCAGGAAGAGCTCACTGGTGGGCATCCGGCTCTCGTTCCCTCGCTCGGCAGCAGTCGGAGCGCGCTGATCTCACGCGCGACATCCAATCTTGCCAGTCTTGCGATGCCTTGTGCCTGGCCAGACGCAAGTTCCGTGACGCGAGTGTCACGTTGAGCGACTCATGCGGGCGAAATCGTCGCGGAGCGCAACAGATGAGCACCTCACTGTGACATTCGCCTGGCTGTGGCCCTGTTGACGGCCTGGCCGAGAACCGCTTACGCCCACATGTGACCGTCTTGCGCTCCTTTTCGACGGGCTCCGACACTCATGACCAGCGGGACGTGTTTCATGACCGTGAGGGGGACCCCATGGGGGGCGACGGGATCGAGGGCTTACTGCGCGACCGGTTACTGATCATGGTGAACGACAGGTCGGCGATCGGCCTGCTGCCGCACATCGACGGAAACGCCGGCGGCCTGCTTCTCACCGGTGTCGACGCGGCGTCGCGGTGCCGGAACATACGCAACAGCTACCCGGACACGGTCGTGGCCGTCGACTACGGCGGCCACGAGCACCGGGTCGCGACCGCCGACCGGCCCTTCGGCTATCAGGCGGCCGACGGCTGGCACTCGCTGGACTTCTCCGGCCTGGAGGAGGTCCTGAACGGCCAACTGGCCAACAAGGCAGCGTTCGTGGTGACCCCGACCTGCTTCATACCTCCGGACGAGGACGGCGACGCCCGCGTCCTGCGTGCGGTGATCACCCAGGCCAACCGGCTGCAGCGGACAGACACGGTCGTCCTGCTGCCGTGCAGCTACCGCTGGCTGCGGGACGAGTCGCTGCTGCACCTGGTGGAGGCGGTACGAGCCAGTCGACATCCCGTGGCGCTGATCATGCAGCACCACAAAGACCCGTTGGAACGCGTGGGCGTGGCCGAAGGCCTGCGCGTGCTGTGCCGGTCGTGCTCGCGTCTGCTCCTGTGGCGCACGGACCTGGCGGCTTTCGACGCGCTGGCGCACGGGGCGCTGGGCACGGCGGTGGGGGTCACCGCCATGCTCCGCCACGGCACAGACCCGCGCCGCAAGGGCCGGGGCTGGCGGCCGTATCCGGTGGTGCTCGTGCGTGAGCTGCTGAAGTACCACCGGGTGGAGATGCTCCAGAACTGGTTCACGCGCGTGGATCCGTGGACGTGCGGATGCGCGGTGTGCGAGGGCGCCGAGTTGTCGCGATTCAGCGAGAGCAACGCCGATGTGCGGGAGTCTCAGCGGCACAACACGTGTGAGTTGTACGCGCTGCACGACGAGTTGATCTCGGCTGATGCGGGCCGGGACCGGCTGGAGTGTTGGCGGCAGATCGTCGACGACGCGGTCGCCCGGCATCACCTGCTGACCTCCGATCTCGGAGAGGAGGTCGCGCATCCTCCGGTGCTGCACTACTGGCAGCGGGCGAGCCCGCCGGCGGTTCCGATGCCGTGAAAGTTAATGGTGGTGGCTCAGCTTCGGCGGAGGTCGATCTCGACCCAGACGATCTTGCCGGGCCCGGGGCGGTCGGTGACACCCCAACGGGAGGCGAGGGCGTCGACGATGACGAGGCCACGGCCGTGGTCGTGGTCGGCCGTCATGTCTGTGGTCGTCGGCGATGCGGCGACAGGGCTGCGGTCGCCTCGGGCGTCGGCGACCTCGATGCGGAGCGCGTCCGTGCGGTGCTCAAGGCGGAGGGCGAAGTCGCGGCCCAGTACGCGTGCGTGGAGTACGGCGTTGGAGGCCAGCTCGGCAACGACGAGGGCGACGGTGTCGGAGAGGGCCGAGCCGAACGGGATGCCCCAGGCGTCGAGTTGATGCGTGGCGAGGTGGCGGGCGAGGCGGGCGCCGCGCCGGGTGGCGCTGAGCTGCCGGTAGAACATACGTACAGTGACGGCTGGTTGGGCCTGAGGTGCGGTCATGCGGTCCAGCGTTGCGGGAGGGAGAGCGCCTCAACAGGCACGACACTGGTACAGCCGCGGCTGGGTGGGTTCACTGAGTGGACAGGGTGGGTGACGCCCCGTAATCATGGATGGCTCGATGTCCCGGTGGGGTACGTGGGAGGTGGGCCGGGCGTGTTGAACGGCGTCGCGAGCAGTGAACCGGAAGTGTCGGACGGCCTCAAGAGCTTCGGCGCGGTCCTGAAGGCGTTGCGAGAGGAAGCGGGCCTGACGCAGGAGGAATTCGCACCACTGGTGCGGTACTCGGTGCATGCAGTGGCCAAGCTGGAGCAGGGTAAACGGTTCCCGTCGGTGAGGTTCATCGAGCGGGCTGGGGCGGTGCTTGAGGCGCCGAGGGTGCTCAAGGCGGCGCGGCATTTGACGCGGAGGCAGGGGCTGGCGTCGTGGTTCATGCAATGGGCGGGGATCGAGGAGGAGGCGATCTCGCTCTATGCGTATGAGTGCCGGGCCATTCCTGGGTTGTTGCAGCCAGAGGCCTACATCCGAGCGATCTTTGATCGGAGGTTGCCGCCGGTCACCGAGGAGCAACTGGAACGTGAGACTGCGGCCCGGCTTGAGCGACAGCAGCTCCTGACGCAGAAGCCGAACACGGCCTTCAGCTTCGTCATCGAACAGGCGCTGTTGGAACGGCGGGTGGGGGGAGCGGGAGTAACGAGTGCCCTCATCGACCATCTCCTAGAGGTCGGGAAGCTACGCAACGTGGAGATCCAGCTCATGCCCCTCCGACAGGAGGACCACGTGGGCGTTGACGGCCAGATGTACCTGGCAGAGACTCCCGACAACCAGTGGATCGGCTACACCGAGGGTCAGCGTTCGAGCACTCTGATCACGGCATCGAAGGACGTGAGCGTCCTGCTCCAGCGCTATGGCAAGCTGCGTGCGCAGGCCCTCGATTGCAGGGCCACGGTGAGCCTGCTGGAACACATGCGAGGAGCGCTATGACCACCACCGAAGCGGCGTGGTTCAAGAGCAGCTACAGCGGTAGCGAGGGGGACAACTGCGTCGAGGTCGCTGACTGCCCTGAGGCCGTCCGTGTGCGGGACTCCAAGGACAAGGAGGGCGGACAGCTCGCCCTCTCCCGCACTACATGGTCGACCTTCGTCGCGTACGCGGCAGACGCCCCAGTCTGACACCCGCCAAACGCCCGTGGGCCTGCCAGAGCCTTGACTCCGTCAGCCCCACTGCCACGTTCCACCTACTCGACGTCGAGGGCGGGCTGTTCCGGGGCGCTCGCCTTCTTCGAGGCGGCAGCCTTACGTCCCCGCGCCCGCTTCACTGGCCGCCAGGCCTTGAGATCAGCCGCGCTGAGCCGATGCTTGCCTAGCTGCTCGTCGAGGAAGGCATCGCAGTCTTCGGCCGGCACGGACTCCCACTCTGCGTCGTACTCACCGTGCCACTGCCGCACCCAAGGCATGACCTCGTGCAGCCCGGCAAGCAACGGGGTTAGCCGCTCGGTGTCCCAACCGCTCTGCTCCGTACGGTCCTCGATGAGGTTGATGAGCGCCTGAGCCTGGTCCTTGCGATCCCACCCGGCCCACCCGAGCAGCATGGTCGGGTCGGCATCGGGCCCGGCCTCCAGGTAGGAGATGAACCGCTCTTTGGGTACGTCGAGCTTGCCGCGATTGGACCAGTAGGAGGTCTTGAGGAAGTCGGCGGACGCGTACTTGGGCGGTACGGGGATGTTGAGCTGCCGCCCGGTCCGGTCCTCCTCCCGCTGCTGCTCCCAGACCTCTTCCCACTGCTCACGTTTGCGCAGGCCGGGGTCTTTGTAACGCATGGCGGCGAGGTACGGCACGTGTTCGTCGGCGACGACATCGGCGAGCACTTGCCCGAGGGGAAGGTCAGGCTTGTTGAGGTGATCGGAAGCGTATAGCGCGGCGACGGAGTTGAAGTCAGCATCGGAACTCAACGCATCCGCAAGCTGGTTGACCGTGAGCGTACGAGGCTGCTTCACACCCTCGCGCAGGCTGAACCACAGCGCGGGATCCTCACACCGGTCGAGCAACCAGGTGCGAAGGGCAGCCTTCTCCTTCTTCTCCCAGGGCTCGACGGACCAACGCCGCTTACACTCGGGCCGCTCGATGAGCGCGATATCCTTGCGCCGCTCGATGATGTCGATACGGGCCTGCACGATGTCCCGATACCACTCGGGCCAGTGCCGTGGAATCTCGGTGACGGGCGTCGACCCGTGCCGCTCGAACCAGGCGGTGTCGACCTCACCGCTCGCCCGCTTGCGAGCCAGCACAATCTCGAACGCCCGCTCCCCAAGGCACACTTCGGGAATAGTGTCCGGATGGGGCGAGAGTGCGGCCGTCCGTGCCACGTCAACCTCGGACAGTAGCCCGTAGAGTCCGTAGACCTGCCAGTCCAACTCTTCTTGCAGCCCGATCATGAGCTGCCGGAGACCGGTATATTCGGCGAGAGCGTCGTTCAGGACGGCACGATTCGGCAGCCCCACCTGACAAGTTGCAAGCGGCTCAAACTTGGCCAATTTCTGGGCCAGGGCGTCCATTAGATGCCCCATAGCGAGAGGCATCCGATACGGCAACGGAAATTCGCTAACGCGAGTCCCGTTGTACTGATAGAAGCGCTCCCACTCCTGAGACTTAAAGCCCTCGTTGATTCCCTGGCCGCCCTTGTTGTGACAAGTCTGCTTCAGCCAGAAGCACGCCGTCGATGAGTTGAGTACTCCAAGGAGTTCAAGATGCTCCTCCTCTGTCACCTCCTCCGGCAATTTGATCACTGGCGCCGTACGGTTGAACACTCTTCCCCCTCGATCTAGAACGAAGTGGTTGTGTGTCGCCACATCAGCAAAGGTGATCGCCAATGGCGTTCGGAACTTACTTCGCGTCAAACGTCCAAATTCAGACCACTTAAGGCCACCCTGAACCTTGGTCTGCTGACCGAAGAGAATATTATTAGAAATAGTTGTACGGAAAGGCCACATATAGCGAAGCAGCGAAGGATCGTCCTCCACAACCACTGCTTCAAGCTCTTCCGTGTAGGGAAATACTACATAGTCAAGCTCACCGACTGCCCAATCTCGAACCGCATCACCCGTAACCATCGGCCTCGACCTATCGGCACGGATGTCATGGCGGTTTGCACTGCGCTCAGGCAGCAAGTACATGCTGTCTTCTAGCGTAAAGCTCGTAATGCCAAGCGATTCAACTCGCGCTGCTAGTTTCATCTGCGCAGCGCCCTCAATACGCTCCAACAAAACGCCTGCTCCGCCACCGCTGAGGGACCATGGATGTGAAGCAAAGCTGTGTGCAGGCGCATCCTCAACCGACACCCACTCCGACTCGCTCCCTGGCTTGCCCACCTGTCCGACAATCGCCCGCCAGACAGACGCCTCCGCTGCATTTTCGGGCTGCGAAGGCTCCCCTTGGACACCGAGCACTGCCCGCACAGTCCGCTCAGGATTCGGCACTCGGTTGCGCCCAACCAGGATCACGGTCGGGGTCCCATGCCCAGGAATGAAGGCCCCTGACGTGTCAATCACATGAGACAGTTCCGCCTTCTCGCGGAAGACCACCTCAATGAGCTTCTTTCCGAACTCCCGCTTCATGAAGGAGTTCGTAGTGATCTGCCCCACGAAACCACCGCCGCCCTTCCTGCCGCCCGCGCCCTTGAGAGCTAGCTCAAAGAACCTCTGCGCAAACGGTGCAGACAAGGCGTACTTTCCGGCGCAAGAATCCTTGTATGCGGCCCGATAGTTCTCGTTCTCTTGCTTGTCTTTAACCGTGATATACGGCGGATTCCCCACTACCACGTGATACGACCCCCGCCCCAGCAGGTCAACATTCCGGGCGAACTCCCCCACATCCTCCGTAGAGTAAACAAAGGCCCCCTCGCCCCCAGAGTCGCCTCCCTCCATCTCCGCAAACAACGTACCCAAATCCGTCTGAATACCCGCCGCATCCCGCCCATGCAGCAACGAGTCCCCCACGGCCACATTGATGGGAAACACCGGCGCATCCGCCAACCGCTCAGCACCCGCAGCCCTCATAGCCGCAACCAGCAACCGGAACCGAGCGATACTCACCGCAAACGGATTCTTGTCGCACCCATGAACGGACTCCAGAGCCCTCCGCACCACCACCCACTCATCCGCACCGGGCTCCAGCTCTCGCCACTTCTCCACGAGCCGCTCGAAGATGCCCAGCAGGAAGTGCCCGGACCCACACGCGGGGTCGATCGTCCGCAGCCCCCGCCGCTCCGCGCCCCCCGACCCCTCCACCACAGGATCCAGCCCGAACTCCGCAACGGCCGGCTCCAGCGTCAGATCGAGAATGAACTCCTCAACGAACTCAGGCGTCTGCAACAGCGCGTACGTCTTCCGCGCATGGTCACTCAGGTCCTGATAAAGGTCACCGAGGAACCGCGTATCCCACTCCAGATACGAGAAGTCGTAAACGATCCGCCCGTCCGCATCCCACCGCCGCCAGAACCGCAACAACTCCGTCGCGGCCTCATAGCTCGGCATCAACTCCCAGAGCGGATTGTGCGCCCGGTCGAACAGACCGGCCACCGTGTCATGGGCCCCCGCAAGATGCTCGAACGCCGCAATCAACCAGTCCCGGTCGTTGTGATCGGGATACTCCCGGAAGTACGCCTCATGCCGCTCTTCCGCCTCAACCAACCGCTCCCCGGGCCCAGCGATGAACGGCGCCTCAATCAGCCTGTGATCCTCACAGAACCGTACGAAGACACAGGCCAGCACCCAAGCCACCGCAGCCTGAGTCACCCGCTCGTCCCGCCACGCGCCATACGTCGCCGCCGTACGCTGCGCCTCCCGGGCCCGCCGGTACTCGGACTCCAGCCGCACGCGGTACTCGTCCTCTGACTCACTACGCGCACGCAGATCGTCCTCCAGGACAACGACCTGCCGCCGCAGATCCTTCAGCAGCGCCGCCTGGTCCAGCCCCGCCCGCGCTTCCTGGCCCGTGACCGTCACTCTTCGCATCCCTCTCGCAGCACCACGTCACCCACCGCACATCGCCATACGGTTTCGCATCCCAATCCTGCCAGGACCGTCGACTGAAGCAGATCCCGCAGGAGTCATCGCAAAGTACTCTCATCTGCCATGATCACGCCGCTAAGGTGATCACCGTGACGGCTCAGACACCTCCTCCGGTCCCGGCGGCCTCCACCACACCCGCGTCCCCGGCACCCGCGCCGACACCCGCACCCGCCCACCCACACTCTTTCTTGGAAGCGGGCCACTGCCACTACAACGCGGCAACGCAGCTCGCCAAGTCATCGCAGCACTTCGGCCCCGCTGACCATCTGGCTGGTATCGCCGCCGAGTGCGCCATCAAGGCGATGCTCCTCGACTTCTTCGGTTCCGTACAGGACACCCCGGACGGGATTCCGTACAGCCCGACGATCAGGAACAACCCAGCGGCGCCGAGCAACACCCAGATCCAGAGGGCGCGGAAGGCCTCCGAGCACGGTCACCTGCCGCACGTATGGGAGCAACTCCTCCTTCTCGCCCACGGCCACCGTGGCGCCACCGTCCTCGCGCAGGTTTCCCAGCAGAACCCCTTCCGGGAATCCGCGGACGAGTGGAACGTGGCGCACCGCTACCGTGACAGCGGCCAGATATCCGAGCAGCGCGTGAAACGTCACCTCGCCGCCGCCCGTACCGTTATCGCCGCCTACCAACAGGCGAAGTAGCCCAACTAGAAGTAGAAGACGCAGCCGAAGTGGAAAAGCAGGCGCCCACCCCATGAACCCCACCCGATTCGACGCCGCGTGGACCGCTGCCCTGGGCCACGCCCACCGAGCCGCCGAAACCGGCAGGGACACCGTCCTCGTACGCGACCTGTTCGGACGCGCGTCGCTCCTCCTCGACGACGAGGACGAGCCGATGTCAGCCGAGGAACTGGCGTCGCTCGCGGAGGAGTTCCGGCACGACACCCAGGCCTTCGCAGGCGCCCAACCCGTCCAGGCCGCGTCCACGATGTTCGCACCCGAGATGTTCTTCGCCTCGTCCGAACTCATCGTGCAGGACAAGGGCGAGCCGGGAAGCCGCGGCCGGGTCGCCGTGCTCGAACGGACCGTCGTGGGCGCCGACTGGGCCCGGGAGACCGCACCGGGCGCTTCGCCGCAGCCCGAGGTGCGAGAGCGACGCGTCGCCTTGTACGGGTTTAAGGGCGGCGTCGGGCGCTCCACCGCCACGGCCGTCCTCGCCCGACACTTCGCCGAAAAGGGCCACTGCGTCCTCGTCGTCGACCTCGACCTGGAGTCCCCGGGAGTCTCCTCGCTCCTGCACAGCTTCGACGAACTGCCCGAGCATGGCATCGTCGACCACCTGGTCGAAGCGGGCGTCGGCAACGCCGAAGGGCTGGAACTCGTCACCCAGAGCTCTTTCTTCGTGCCCTCCCAGGGCAATGGCGAGATCTGGCTGGCGCCCGCCGGAGGCCGCCCCCGCGAGGACTACGACTACCTCGCGAAGCTGAACCGCATCTACAGCGACCTACCGCCCGCGGAACCGGGCGGCGCACCCAAGCCGTTCTGCGTACGGCTGGAGGAGGCCATCGCCGCCTGCGAGGCGCAGGTGGCCGGGATCTCGCGGCAGCCGGACGTGGTCCTGCTCGACAGCCGCGCCGGCATTCACGACATCGCCGCCGTCACCCTCACCCAGCTCAGCGGGCTCTCCCTGCTCTTCGCGGTCGACAACCCGTCCACCTGGTACGGCTACGGCATGCTCCTCTCCCAGTGGAAGCAGCACCCGGACCGAGCCGTCGACCTGCGCGAGCGCCTCCGTATCGTGGCCGCCATGTTCCGGTCCGCCGGGGACATACAGCGCCTGCACAAGCTCCGCGACAACGCCCAGAAGATGTTCGCCGACACGCTCTACGACGACGCGGAGGGTGCGGACCTGGAGGCGTACCACCCGGCCCTGGAGGACGACCAGGCCCCGCACACGCCCATCCCGATCCTCTTCAGCCACGACCTGATCGGCCTCGACCCGCTCCAGGACCGCGACTGGCCCGAACTGCCCTTCGTGGAGGCCGCGTACAAGTGGTTCCTCAAAGAGGTCGAACAACTCGTCTTCCCGAGCGAGGAGCTGTCATGACGGACGCGCTGTCCACCGACGAGTACCGGACACTGCTCGCCACCGCCCCCGGCAGCGCCTTCGACGCCGACACCGTGAGCCCCGACGTCACACGGCTGTTCACTCCGTCGAGCCACCGGCGCGCGCTGGACCCCGACGTGACAGTGGTGCGCGGCGCACGCGGTTCCGGTAAGACCGTGTGGACCAAGGTTCTGAGCGACGACCGGATGCGCGAGATCGCGGCGGCCTCGTACATGATGCCCCGGCTGGAACGGATGACGGTCGCCACGGGTCACGCGAAGGGCGGCGAGCCCAACTTGCACCACCCCAGCAAGAACGTCATCATCAGGCTGCTGGCGGATCCCCGAGTCACACCTCAGCACCTCTGGTCCGCCGTCGTCCTGACGGGACTCCAGGCCCCTGAGATCCTGCGCATCGAAGGCTGGGACAAGCGCGTCCGCTGGGTCGCCGACCACATGGAGTCCTACGAACGCGCCCTGTGGACGATCGACCAGGAGGCCCGCAAGAGCGGCCGTACCCGCCTGTTGATCTTCGACGCCCTGGAGCACCTCCACAACGACCGACAGCTCGTCGACCGCCTGGTGTCCAGCCTCTTCGAGGTGGCACTCGACCTCCGCATGAGCACCAGCGCGATCCGGGCGAAGATCTTCGTCCGTCCGGACATGTACGAAAGCGCCCCCAAGCACTTCCCCGACGCCTCGAAACTCGGTGCCAACGCGACCGACCTGACCTGGACCACGGAGAACCTGTACGGCCTGCTCTACCACCAGCTCGGCAATCACCCGAGTCCCGAGGCGGAGAAGTTCCGGGCGTGGACCGGCAGTTGGAACAGGGAGGGCGAAGGCCGGTTCATCGCCCCCGTCGACGTCATCGCCACTCCGCAACGCCAGCACGAGCTGTTCGTCACGATGGCCGGCCAGTACATGGGCACGAGCCACCGCCGCGGCTACACGTACACCTGGCTTCCCAACCACCTTCAGGACGGCCGGGGCCAGGTGAGCCCGCGCACCCTGCTCCAGGCCGTCTCCACTGCGGCGACAATCACTCGGGACCGGCATCCCACGCACGAGCACGCCCTCCACTACGACGCCATCCGGGCATCCGTGAGCACCGCTTCCCAGATCCGCGTGGACGAGATCACGGAGGACATCCGCTGGGCCGCGGTCGCCGTCGAACAACTGCGGGGTGGCCAGGTGCCGATGCAGCCGTCCGTGGTCCTCGCCTACTGGCGGGACGCCTCCCTCTCCGGGAAACTGCGCGAGGTCCTGGCGAACGGCTCGCAAGGCAGCGGCCCCGAGGACGTCGACAACCACCGTGAGCTGATCGACGAGTTGGAAAGGCTCGGCGTGATGACACGGCGCGCGGCAGGCGCCAGCGACCTGCGCGACTACGCGGTCGACATCCCCGACGTCTACCGCCTGGCCTTCGGAATCGGCCGCAAGGGCGGCGTTTCCAGGCGCGCCCACTGACGACCGGCCGGGCCGCGCCCTCCGCCCTTGGCGGTGGGCGCGGGTCTAGGCGGCCGCCGCAGCCACCGCTGCCAGGAACTCGCCGTCGAGGTACGCCCGTTCCCCGTCCCCGCCGATCACCTCGACCGTCCGCCCGTCCAGATGCGGGACCTGCGTCCGCGTGTCCACGGGGCAGAGCAGCCACAGCCCGTGCGGGTCGTCGGCCGGTCGGCGGGCCGCCGTCTGCAGCCGGACCAGGAGGTCGTGGCCGCCCTCGTCCCAGTACCGGGCGAGCAGTCCCGCGTCATGCAGGAAGAGGACCTTACGCGGCGCCGCGGCCCGCTCCAGCAGGACGGCCTCCAGGCGCACCCACACCGCGCGTACGAACGAAGCCAGGCCTCGTTTGATCTGCCCCGGCGCGGAGCCCGCGTCGGCGCGCAGGACCTTCTCCCAGTCCTGCCCCTTCTCCGCCGCCAGCGCACGGAACTCGGCGAGGAACTCCCGCCCCAGGTCGACACGTTCGACGGGGAACGCCGCGGCCACCGCCTCGGCGGCACCCGGCAGTCGGCTGCCCTTCACCGTCAGCGCGAGGAATCCACCACGCTGCACGCTGGACGCGAGCCTGGCACGTGTGGCGGCATGCGGATCGCCGTCCACCTCCGCGACCGCCGGAACGCCGCGCCCGGGTGACAGGTAGCTGGTGCCCGTCCCGGTGGACGTCCACTGGCCGACCGCCTCCAGGGCCGGCGGGAAGAACCGCTCCAGCTTGGTGTCGTACCGAAGCTCGAAGCGCGCCTCCCTGAGGGGATCCTCCAGCTCTACGTACGTCGGCTCCCGCTCTCCGGAGAGCGCGTCCAGCACCGGGAAGCGAGCACGCAGCCTCGCCAGCAGCTCGGCGACGGTGATGCCACGATCCCGTCGTACCCCCGCCCCCGCCTGCGAGATCCGCAGGGCTCGGTCCAGGCTGAGGTCACGGGGATAGAGCTCAAGACGGGGACTGACCTCGGTCCCAACGGCTACAGCAGCTGCGAGGGCTACCAGCCGGGTGTCCGCCAGCGGGGCGAAGCCCTCCGGGGCGGGCACCGCACGCAGGTCGCGGACCACAGCGGCCCGTCCCGGCAGCGGCTCCTGACGCGCCAGACGCTCCGCCTCCGTCCCCAACTCGGCCGCATAGTCGGCCAGTTCGCGGGGGCTGGGGTCGTCTGTTCCGGGGAGCGATTCCCCCGCGATCAGTACGGTGTCGCCTCGCCGGTGCACGGCCAGCCGCGGCTCGTGCTGCTCCGCGCCCTCGCCGTCCCACAACTCGGCCTCAGTGGCGGCCCGTACAACGGCCAGCGCCCTCGCGAGCGTACGTTGAGGCGTGTCGTCGCCCGCGCCGTGCCGGACACGCAGTTCAGCGGCGGCCTCCTGGGCGGTCATGACTCGCCCGGCTGCCGTCACGATGTCGACGAGTTCGTCGCGCACCCGCCCCAGCCAGTCCGCTTCGGCCCACTGCTTGATCTCGATACGGTGATGACGGGAGACCGGCGGCTGCTTGATCTTGAGATGGTCGGCGATGCGTGCCTGGACCGGCCAGGGGCCCAACGGCGACAGCCCGCCCTCCTCGGGCGGCAGGCCCAGCGTGAGCCGGACCACGGGCGCACGGTGGGAACCCTTGCGACCGGTCTCAGGGGTGAGCCTGGCGGCCATGTCGTCTATCGACAGGACCAGCGGCCCGTCCGGATCGGAGTCGCCGTCCGCGCGCACTGGCGGCACAGCCGGGCGGGCGTCGGCCCCGGCGGGCTGCCGCAGCGCGACCGCCCACTGCTTGCGGCGCCGGTTGAGTTCCTTGCGTACGAGCGCACCGGCGCCCCGCGCCTTCGAGATCGCGTACGGCTGGACGTTGAGCAGCTCCCCCACCTTGGTGGCGCCCAGCCCATGCGCGACGGACACAGCCCGGGGCGACAGGCCCGCGGCCTCCAGCAGAGTCTCGGCGTCCGCGGCCTCCGCGGCGGCGTCGCGTGCCTCCTCGGCGTCCTCGGCCTGAGTACCGACCGTGGCGGGAGTGGTGGCCGGTTTGGTCGCGTCGGCCGCCCGGAACACCTCGCGCCACTCGTCGTGCATCTGCCGCAGCGTGTCGAAGCGGTGCTCGGTGTCGCGGTGCAGCGCACGTCGGAAGAAGGACGTGAGGCCGTCGCTGAGGGCAGGCTCGAACAGCTCTGACGCGACGTACAGTTCGGCGGACTCGTTGGTGAGCGGGTCAACCTGCCCGTCGCCCCACATGGGGCGCTCGCCGCCGGCCATCTCGTGCAGGGTGACGGCCGCGGCGTACCGCTCGGCGTGGTCGTCGTAGTACGGCCGCCGCAGGGAGCCGAGGAACGGGTCGAGGTAGCCGCGTGTGCCCGCCTTGATGTCACGCTCGGAGGCGTCGGCGAGGGAGAAGTCGAACAGCTTCAGACGCCAGATCCGGTCCTTGCTGTGGTGGATGCCGAAGTTGTCGGGCTTCAGGTCGCGGTGCAGGACTCCGTTGGCGGCCAGCTGGTCCATCGCCCTGAACAGGTCGTCGCCGAAGCGTTCCAGCTCGTGGTAGGTCAGCTTGCCCTTGCCGCGCAGCCGGGCGCCCAGGGACTGCTCACCGGCGTACTCGAGCTGCAGGACGGTCCGTCCAGCGATCTCGCGCAGTCCCTCGCCCCGCAGCTGCACGATCGCGCCGCCGCCGACGTCCTTGAGAACGCCTGCCTCGGCACGCAGCCGTTCCGCCTTCTGCTCGTCCAGGGCGACTTTGAAGACCCACTCGTCGATCTGTACGCCGCCGTCTTCGTCCTCGACCGCACGCTCCACGAGAAGGGCGCGGGCCGTGGCGCCGGTGCCGAGGACGCGGCGTACGGACCATTCCGCGTCGAGCGACTGGCCGGGCAGTGCCTCCAGTGGATCGACGCCGACGGCAGTGGGCGCCTCGGGCAGCACACTGGCGCGCTCTGCCCTGTCCAGCAGGTCGAGGAACTCTTCGGCTGAGCCGAGGCGTTCGTTGACGTCGGAGCGGGTCGCCTTGAAGACCAACTCGTCGAGCGCGTCCGAGAAGCCGTCGGCGACGGCGTACAGATGCAGGCCCGAGTCGGTGCGCAGGCGCTCGCTCAGGGCACTTCGCTGGGTGGCGGGAGGCTGGCCGGTGAGGATCAGATACGCGACGGCACCGAGCCCGAACATGTCCAGGTCGGCCGGATCGGCGTACGGCTGGTCGGTCTCGGGGGCGAGATAGAGGCGGGCTGCGTCCTCGATCAGAGCTGCGTCGAGCGCGGAACCGCCGATGGACCGGAAGAAGGTGGCGTTACTGTCGAAGTCTCGGGCCGCTGTCTGCCAGTCCGTGATGCGCAGTTCGGGGCGCGTCCCGTCGGAGCGGAAGGAAACGTAGACGGAACTGGCCGCCAGAGCCCGGTGGTAGAGGGCGCGATTGTGCGCGTAACGGACCGCTTCGGCGAGCTGCCGCACGAGATCGAGGCGGATCTCGGGGGTGAGCTTGCCGCCGTAGGTGGCCAGATACTGGTCGAGGCGGAGGTCCGTGTGCTTGTGCCGGAAGAGGATCGCCGGCCCGCCCTGGTGCTCCCGGATCTCGACGGCCTCGACGATCCCGCGGTGTGTGATGCCCTGCAGTACCTGGTACTCACGGCGGGCCGCGCGATCGGTCGACTTCTTCGCCGCCTCGGTGGCCATGTGGCCGACCAGGTAAATGCGGACGCGGCCCTCTTCCTGGACAAGTCCGTCGTCGCGCGTCGCCAGGCGGTCCTCCCAGGACTGCCCGCGGTCCAGTGGATGCGGCTGCAGTTTCCAGGCGTCGCCGAAACGGAGGTGAGCCGTGGACTGCTGCACGCCGATGGCCTTCAGCAGACGCGGCAGAGTGTCCCGGGAGAAGTCGGGCGTGATACGGCGGTCGGGGCGGTCCGGCGGCAGCCCGAGGAAGTCCTGCCAGATGCGCTTCAGACCGGTGGGGCGGTCGTCGCGCCCGTAGACCTTGACTCTCTGGACATCGTCAAGGTGGCTCTCGAGGTCCGGAGCCGAGAGGAAGATCGCCGGTTCCACGCGTGGCACGGAGCGCTCGGGGATGCCCAACTTGCGCGCCGCCCACAGGAGTCTGCTCTTGAGGTCCTTCGACTTGGCGTCGTTGAAGTGGAGGGGGTTGTTAATCGTCCTGGTGCGGTCGGAACCTCGGAAGGTCCAGGTGGATCCGTTGTTCTCCAGCCGCCCTGGGTGGCTCTTGATCTCGACCAGGTACAAGCCCGCGGGCACCGCGATCAGCAGGTCGCACTCGTTGATACGGCCCGACTGCGCGGTGAAGGAGAACGTGGCCCAGGCCCGATACGGCTCGGCGGCCGGCATCAGGCGGCGTACGTGGTCGAGAGCGTCCTGCTCCCAGGGGTACGGGGAGGGCCGGTCCTGGAACCACTGCTGCGCTGGACGCGGTGGTCCGGGCTTGGGCACCGGACGCGATCCTGCTGCCGTCACCGTCCGACCTCCGCTGTCCGCTTCTCGCCTTGTTCACGGCGAAATCCCCTGGTCGACCTTACCGTGCCCCACTGACAGGCCGGATCCGTGTTTTGTTTCCCGGCTCGGTCACGGCGAGGGCAGTGGGATGCTGCTGGGCGGGAATGACGTCCGTCGGCAGGGACGCCGTCTCGGAACAGCTCCGCCGCCGACAGGGCCGCCGCCCGTCCGACACCACGACCCGGCCCCGTCTACTTCGGTCGTGCCATGCCGCGTTCGACGGGCGCTCGTACCTGGGTGGCGGCGCGGTTGAGGGTGCACTGGGTGGGGGCGAGTTCACCGCCGGGTGGGCGTCTGAGGCCGGTGGTGACCCGGGGGCCGGCGCCCGTGAGGGCACGGTCAGCGAGGATCGGGCCGCGTTGTCGCTCGCAGATCCGGACGATGCGGTGGCTGCGGGTTGGGGGCTGCGGTCAGGTCGTGGGTGCGGCCCGGTAGTGCGGGCGAGATCCACAGCACCTCACCGGCGGGATCCGTGACGACCTGCACGTTCACGCCGTGCCCACGGTGCTTCGCCGAGTAGCCACCCCGGCTGTCGCCGGCCGGTCACACTCGACGAGGGTCACGTCCAACAGAACGAAGTCCAGATCCCGCTCACGCAGTACCTTCAGCAGACCCGGAGCCCGGTCGGCGGGCAGTTCGACGACGGCCGTGACGTAGGCGTGCGCGGTACTGACGGATATGCCGAAGCCTGCCGCCGCGATGCGGGAGAGAGTGTCATGACGGCGCAGGTACACGAGAGCGACGAGCGCACGCTGGTGCAGCGGGAGTTTGCGGTGTCGGTCACCCTCGTAGGTGACGAGGAGCTCGTGACCCACTCACCCAGGCCATAGGGAACCAATGAGGCTCCCGCACCGATGGGTTGAGACTTCGAACACCTCCCTCAACGGCACAGGACCCACGTGCGTTGTGGCCCCTATACCACCTCACCCGCGTCACGCAGTGGCCCACGCTGAAAAAGCTCACGGACTGACCGGTCTGGTGGATGATGGCCTCTCAACGCCGACTACGGGGGTAATGCGATGAGAGATGACGAATTCGCGGCCATGATGCAGTTCCTCTGGGCCCGTCTTCACGAGGACGAAACTGCGGCTCGCGCGATGAAGCCCAGCAAGAACCAGGATGTGGCAAATTTGCAGGCCCGGGTCCTCGCCGACGTCGAGGCGAAGCGCCGGCTCATGGACTGGGTGGAGGAGTTTCCGCGGAGGGTGGAGGACAACGAGGAGCGCGTCCTCTGGAAGAGGGCGGCCAAGAAGTTGTGCGCCGGACTCTCGCGGGACTTCCGTAGCCCTGTGATCCACGCACTCGTTGCGGCGTACGACGGCCATCGCGACTTCCACCCTGCGTGGCGGCTGGTCGAGGTCGAGGATGAGTACGAGGCACGTGAGGGCACTCCGATGGCTCGCACTGTGTGACCCGCAGGAGACCGAGGGCCCGTGACGATTCGTAGCGCCATGAGCCCGAGGTAGCGCCAGGAGGGGCTGGAACGGCACGCGTTGACGAGACCCCGACGGTCTCGACGCGACGTCAGGGGTTTCCAGCAGGACATGAAGAAGGCCTGGGGCTACGGCCTGGGGGAACGAGGAGACGGTCCAGATGCTTGCCCTGGATGCAAGATCGTCCGGATCTGCGAGCGACAAGGCGTCCCGATCCTTGCTCACCGTGCCCACCGGGCGCCGGCCCCCGGGTCACCACCGGCCTCAGACGCCCACCCGCCGGTGAACTCGCCCCCACCCAGCGCACCCTCAACCGCGCCGTCACCCAGGCACAAACGCCCGTCGAACGCGGCATGGCACGACTGAAGTCCTGGCAGATCTTCCGCAGATCCCGCATCGGCCCCAACCGCATGACCGTCATCACCAAGGCCGTCCTCACCTTGGAGAGGCAACGCTGAAAACGCTCGCCGAGAACCGTTTGTCCTCGAACGGCAGAAACCCTCACGCTTGCCACGTACTGGACCGCGCAGGTAGGCGTCGCCCGGCTCCTTGGGGGCACCGGCGAATCAAGTGGAAGGCGAAGGTCACCCACTCATGGGCCCTACTTTATCCCAGTCGGGACCAGGCTAGCCAGCATGGCCTGAGTCTCAGGATCGGTTGAGTAGAGTACGGTACCGACCATCCCCCGCGTGAGCAGCACTTTGTAGGTATTTCGAATAAGGCGACCGAAGGCTCCTGGCTCCGCCTTTTTCACGGCGCGGTCCTTGCTCTCTCCAGGAACAGCCAGCCATTCATTTCCGCGCCACACCAAGTCGGGACCGAAGATCATTCCGTTCCAGGCGTACTCAAATCCTTGGGCCGTGTAAATGCACCCGATCTGCCCGAATCCTGACGGATCAGTGGCCCACAGCGAGGAAACGGGTGCCCCTCCTACAGGTTGCTCACCTCTGAGGTTCCAGGGCCTGCGCCATTCCCCAATAGCCACGTCGTCCACGAGGCTGCCGTCAATCCGCGGATCGCTCCACCGCCAGCAGAATCCTGCCGTCATGCGAGAGGTGTAGCCCGATTCCTGTCGGCCGCGCAGGTAGCTCTCCAGACCTTGGGGCGATTCAGCGACGAGCAACTCGAAATCTTCCTCGGGCTGCCACTGAATCGGACCACCGGGCTCAAGGCCGAGGAGACGGAGGACCCAATGTTCGTAGGCACGGCTCCCGCCGCACCGGAACTGGTTGTTGAGATCGACATGGCGAACAATGCACCCGCGCGCCTGAGCAGCCTCGTCGATGGTCTCGACACTTCCCATCTCCCCGGGTCTCACGACCTGATGCTCGTCGATCAGGAAGACGGGGACCCTGGCTGCGTCGATGAGTTCCTCTACTTGGCTTCGACCGCTCCGATGCCCGGCGTACGCGCCCTGCCTCGACGATCGCCGGCGAATGCGGTGGGCTTCATCGCAGATCAAGACGTCCGGCCCGTTCCGTTCAGCATTTGTGAAATCGAAGAAATAACGGAAGAGCTTTGGAATTCGGCCGTTCTTAGTGCCGACGACATGCCGAAGAGTGGTAGTGAAGGACTTTGACCCGGTGGCGTGGACAACACTTCGCCCGTTCCTCCCGAGGTGTCCCATCAGGTGCAGCGCAATAATGCTCTTACCCGAACCAGGACCTCCGGATATCACTATGACTTCCTTTTGATCCGACTGTCGCGACAGGTCTGCCGCCCGCTTCACCAAACGCGCTGCCACCTCTTGCTCATCCATCAGGAGGAACTCACCGCCGTCGATTATCTCGGCAGCAGCGGCACGCATTAGTTGACGACCGGGGGCACGAGGGCTATCTAGGAGATAATCAGCCTCTACCGAACCATCCAAGGCAGAAAGGCGAGTCTGCAGGTACTTAATAAGTTCTCCGCGGGATGTGTCCGTAAAGAGTTGCGTCTTCGCGTCGGGCACCCTTAACAATTCACTGACATCTTGATCTGCCGCGTAGTGCAGATAGGCCACGCCCGCGACGGAATCCTCCTGATCATTCAGTACATTGGTGAAATCCTGCAGGTAGTCGCAGTAGCGGCGCACTTGGGCCACAGGATGTAGAGCCGGCCGATTACCCATTTTCGCTACTAGACATAAATTGTCTGCGCCAGGAACGAGGCGCGCTTCGCTCCACTGCTTAAGTTCGACGATGACGTAGGACGGTCTGCCCGTCGCGGGGTGGGAACCAGCAAGGATAACGTCTGCGCGAAGGCTGGTCAGGGGCAATCGGTGCTCTATCAGCACCTCGACGTCATCAAGCCCTGCATCGCACAGAACCTCTGCCAGGGCCGGGATGCTGTTCTCCCACGAGCGGCGTTCACTGGGCGACGGGCTCTCGAAGAGCACGGAGCGGTACTTCTGGGCGAGCCGCTTAGAGAGGGCTCCGTCACTGCACTGATCGAACAGTGCGCGTGCGGACATGCGAAGAAGAGGCACGGAAGGTCTCCGTAGGGGCAGTGGACTCGAAGGCAAGGGGGCTAGCGGGGGCTTGCTCCCGGAACCTCTGAAGGTGCATCTGGGCAGTCAGGCGAGCGGTAGGCGGTACTCGAAGCTCCTGGGCCTCAGGTCCTCCTCAGCCGGCGTCCAGTCATGGAGGTGCGACACCCTGCCGCCACTCGCTGTGTAGGTGTCGGTCAGCAAATCCACCTTGATGTCACTGACCACGAATAGGTCCACGATGTTCTGCGGGTCTCGGGCATGCTCAACCTCATTGATCGTCAGGTCGACGCTCGTGGCCGCTCCCGTTGTGCCCTTCACCTCTACGCGACGCTCTTCCGTGTCACGGGTGCAGTGGAGGTCGTACGGCTTGCCAAGGCGTTCGACCGTCCAGCCCTCCCTCTCGTAGTGAGCGACTGCCAGGTCCTCCGCGTACAGTTCGATGGCCTTGCGCTTCTTGGGGTCGGAGACGAAGCCCGCTCCATTGGAGAACCGCTTCGGTGGCTTGGGCGGCTTCACCTGCTCCGCGGTGAAGCCGGGCGTGCGGTTCAGAGCCACCGCCTGCTCTTCCAACCAGTTGGTTGGAATCCCAGCCGCATCGAACAACGGCTGCGGATCCATGTCGACGAGCATGCCTATGCCTCGTTGAGTCCCCGAAACACGTATGGCGTCACTGGCGGTCGTTCCGAGCGGCCCGCGCTCATCGAGACGGACGTCGTGGAGCACAGCCAAGGGCTCGATGCCGAAGCGCACCGGGTACTTGATGGCGTTCTCGGCTTCCTCATCCGGCCAGTGAGGGGCCTCTGCCTGGTAGAAGTTCTCACGTACTTCGAACAGGTACAGAGTGATCTTCTTGGTACTCCATACGTCGAGTTGTACGCGCGGGCCCACTCCCGTGGCCAGCACGGCGAAGCGTGGGCGCGCGAACCGGTACTCGGGCCTCCATACAGGGAACCCCCACGACCGAGTTTCGATCCCGTACTGCAGGTTGCGCTGGTTTCCGGTCGATTGGCCTACGTGAACCATCACGAACGAGGCTGTCCGCGAGAGACCGTCGAGGGGAGCAGGATCGTAGTCCTTGCGGCTGTCCGCGTGCCTCGCCAAGTGCCTTCCTCCGTGACCGCCTACCTCTGCGCCGATCCCAAACGATCGACTGAGCCCATGACCATGCCACATGGCAGTCAGATTTTCATACAACTAAAGCCCACGGTTGGCGAGTTGGCGGCACAAATCAGACACTGGACGGGAGGACATCTCAGTGCTCTACCCGGACCTGCTCAAGGCGGGCCGGTCAACAAGCTGGCGTCCCGCGCCCACGCACGCGCCAAGTGGCTCAGCCCCCGAAGACGGACCACGCCTATCTGCCGGGCAGCGTTAGGAGTGTCCTGCTGACGAGACGCCGTTGTCGCCAGCGACGAAGGTCCTTCGCAGACTCATCGCTAGACCAGCAGCGACTGAAGCACTTCTCGCGGCCCGCGGTCACGATCAGCAAAGATCCGGCCGAGGCTGCTGACCGGGCCGAAGACCGGGCCGCTGAACGGAGAGAAAGGCTCTGCCATCGGGATACCGGTTGAACGCAGCATCCGCTTCGGCTCGCTCATTCATTGCCCACGCACACCGCCGCCAGCTGAAGCGGTCTCTGACGTGGGATCAGGACTCTGGGATGGCCGCGTACTACGACTTCACCGTCGCTACCAATGTCCCGGTCTGCTCTGGCGACCCGGCCAGCGCGGGCTCCAACGAGAACACGAACGGCCTGCTGCGCACTTCCCCAGGGTGCCGGCCTGTCCACTCATGCCCCGTGAGGAACTCAACGCCTCGCCATCGAACCGAACCGTCACCCACTCAAGACGTTCGGCTGAGAAACCCCAGCCGAGCCTGTGTCTACTGCTCGCTGACTGACCCAGCCGCTACGTGTTATGCGGTCACTGGAACTCCAGCCCCCCTCGGACTCGGTGCCGGTAACTCATCGAACCCGCCGCCCAGCACCGCACCCCGTGCACAACGCGTGCACACTTGCTCGGAACTCCAGGGAACTCGCAGCTAGAAGCGGAAGCGCATGAAAATGATAACGAACCCTGACCATGCCATAAGGCCAGGTCAGAGCCCTGCTGGCAGACGAGTCGGGCTGTACGCCGGGTTCTGTTCCGAGGGGGTCTCGCGAACCCCTCGGCGACGGCCATCCATCTAGGGCCTACGTTGCCGTAGGCCTCGTGCGGTCTACCCACGGACTTGGGCGGGCAGCCCTCAAACGTCCGCGCAGGAGCCCTTTCCTATCCTTGGAAGGAACTCCCTTTTGACCTTGCTCCGGGTGGGGTTTACCTAGCTGCCCAGGTCGCCCTGGGCACTGGTGGTCTCTTACACCGCCGTTTCACCCTTACCCAGCGCCGAAACGCCGGGCGGTTTGTTTTCTGTGGCACTTTCCCGCGGGTCACCCCGGGTGGCCGTTAGCCATCACCCTGCCCTGTGGAGCCCGGACGTTCCTCGGGGAGTCCTCCAAGAGGGGATTCCACGCGGCCGTCCGCCCGGCTCGTCTGCCGTGGGGACCATGCTACCGGGGACACCGGGGACTCAGTGCAGGACGGTTCGGCGGTCACCCGCACCGGGCCCGCCGTGGCCAACACCGAGCCCGCCAGGATCAGCGCGAAGGCCACACCCACGCCCACCGTCAGGGGCTCGGAGAGGAACAGCACCCCCGCCACCACCGCCACCGCCGGGTTGACGTACGTGATCACCGTCGCCCTCGTCGGGCCGATCTCCTTGATCAGTTCCAGGAACGCGACGAACGCCACCGCCGTGCAGATCACTCCCAGGCCGGCCAGTGCGACCAGGACGGAGGTAGAAGGAAGAGAAGAAGGCCACGTCAGCGCCGCCCCCGGCGCGTACACCAGCGCCGCAAGCGCCAGGCACGGGGCCGTCAATTGCAGCGACGGGATGTCCTTCAACCAGCGTGCCGCGATCAGCGGGGCCGTCGCATAGCCCACCACCGTCACCAGGACCTCCGCCATCGACTTCGCGTCGCCCCCGGTGAGGTGCGGGACGGTCAGGACTCCCACCCCCGCCAGTCCCAGCGCCAGGCCCATCACCCTCCGCGCGCCCAGCCTCTCCGTGTCTCCGAAGAAGCGGGCCAGCAGCACGCCGACTATCGGTACGCCCGCTATCAGCAGGCCCGCCGTCGAGCTGGACAGGTGGCGTTCCGCGTCCGTCAGCGTGTACCAGGGGCCCATGATCTCGATGACCGCGAAGGCCAGCATCGGCAGCCAGTGCGACCGTACGACATTCAGAAGGCCGCCCTGCCTGATCGCGAACGGCAGCAGGAGCAGCGCGCCCAGGGCGCAGCGTACGAACACCACCATCGCTGCCGACAGCGGGGCGTCCACCGCCACCTTGATCATCAGGTAGGGGATGCCCCACACCACTCCCATCAGGGAGAACAGGAACCAGCCGCGTGCACTCATACGGCCATCGTCGGCGTCCTCAGCGGCTCGCGTCTTGAACGCTGTTGCGGTACGCCGCCGGGGTCACCCCCAGCACGCGCCGGAACCAGCGTGTCAGGTGCGCCTGGTCCGCGAAGCCCACCGCTCCCGCGACCTCGGCCGGCCGGAGGCCCGACTCCAGCAGGCACCGCGCTCTGCCGACCCGGTACTGGGCCAGCCATGCGTACGGCGGCACCCCCATCGTCGTACGGAACGCCCTGAGGAGCTGGTAGCGGGACAGGCCCAGGTCCGCCGCCAGGTCGGCCAGGGACGGGGGTGACAGCAGTTCGTCGGCCAGGCGGTCGCGGACCACGCGCGCCACCGCCGCCGCGCCCGGGATCGCGCAGGTCTCCACGCGTGCCGTGGAGTGGCGGCAGGCCAGGGCCGTCAGGAGCCAGGGGAGGCGGGACTCGGCCTCCAACGGGTCTGGGCAGACGCTCAGTTCGGAGTGGGCCGAGAGGATGGCCGCGGCCAGGTCCGGGTCGTCCAGCAGGGGGTTCCGGAAGTGCGGGAGGGACTCGTCGAGAGAGCCGTCCGCGAGGAGGGTGGGTGCTGCGTAGAGGGCTCGGTAGGCGTAGCCGTCAGTCGTGTTTCCCGGGCCGCCCGTGTGCATCTCCCCCGGGGCCAGGACGACGATCGAGCCGGGGCCCGTGCGGATGTGGCCGCCGCGGTAGTCGATGATCTCCGAGCCGCCGACGCAGACGCCGATCGTGTACTCGTCGTGGGCGTGCGGGGCGTAGATGTGCTTGTCGAAGCGGGCCGTCAGGAGGTCAAGGGGCGGGCCGCAGCGGCCCAGCCTGGTTCTCGTCCACAGGGCCTGTTCCCGTGCGCTCATCCCCACACCCCCGACCGTCGCTACTGCGGGTGCAACGTCAGAAGGCCCCGCTTCCATGCCGCGTCCAGGTCCGCGTCCTCCGGAAACCTGCCGTGGATCTCCAGGATCACCATGCCGTGGGCGAAGGCCCAGACCGAGCGGGCCAGGTCCAGGTCGCCGTCGCAGGCCCGCATCAGCGGCATCGCGGCCCGGTCCTCCAGGCCCGGCGGGAGCGCGGGGCGCGGGAGGGGGCGTTCGGTGCTGAGGCAGTAGAGGTGGGGGTGGTTCAGGGCGTACGCCCGGTAGGCCTCGGCCAGGGCCGGGAGGGAGCCGGGCGCTCGCCGCTCCGCCGCCTCCAGAGCCTCCGCCGACTCCTCCAGCATCTGCGCGATGAGCTCGACCTCCACGGCCTGCTTGTCCGGGAAGTGCTTGTAGAGGGAGGGCGCCTTGATGCCGAGGCGGTCGGCCAGGGCCCGCAGGGTGAGCGCGGTGGGGCCGGACTCCTCCAGCAGTTCGCGTGCGGCGGTCGCGATCTGCCGGGCGCGGGGGGTGAGACGGTCGCGCTGCCCCTGCGTCGCGCTCCCCGGTTCGCCGTCAGCCACGCTGGAACCCCTCCTTCGTCCGCAGCCCGTACCCGAAGGCGCGATCGTACGAGATGTGGGCGAGCCAGCCGCACAGGGCCGCGAACGCCGGGGGCCAGGCCACGGGGCCGAACGTGTACGCCACCATCAGCGCCAAGGGGACCACCGCCCGGTGCAGCGCGTTGTAGTACGGCACCGCGCGGGGCGGCAGCTGCCCCTTCTCCATGCCGGGTGCCTCGTCGAGGGCCACCAGGAACGTCAGGTCCGGGAGGACGAAGAAGGCGAGGGCGAGGGTGCCCGCGAGCCAGCCGTGGTTGACGGCCTCCAGGACCGCGAACGCGGACCAGAACAACGCCCCGGCGAACCAGGCCGTACGGCGGACGACGGTGAGGGTACGGCGGGTTCGGGCGGGGGTGGCGACCGTGCTCATGATGACCTCCGGCAGCTCGGCTAACGTCGTTAGCCAGAACCGTACGGCTAACGCCGTTAGCCGTCAAGGTGTCGAGGGGTCTCCGGCGTCAGCGGCGGCTCACGCAGGCGCGAACCGCACCGTTCCGCCGCCCGGCCCCCCGACGTCCGCCCGGGTGAGCCTGACCCGCAGCCGCTCCCCCGGCTCGAGCCCCTCCCCCTCCACCCGGCCGATCACCGCCGGCGTCTCCAACTGCACGGTTCCCACGGTCGGCCGGTGTTCGTCCAGGTCCACGACACAGCCGTCGAACACCTCCCCCACCCGGTCCTCCAGCACCGCCGCCTCGACCAGGTCGACGCACGCCCGTTCCACCGAGGCCGCCCGCCGACCGCCCTCGGACATCTCGCTGGGCAGGGCATCGAAAGCCGCGAGCACCCACTCCGGTACGGCCTCCCCCGCCACCGCCGCCAGACAGATCTCCGACGCGTACCGGTCGACGAGCCGCCGCAGCGGGGCCGTGCAGTGGGCGTAGGGGGCGGCCACCGCCGCGTGAGTGGTGAGGGCGGGCCGGACACCGTCGCGGAAGACCGTGTAGCCCGCCCCCCTCAGCAACGTCGTGCACTCCTGGAGGAACGCCGCGTGCGACGGGACCCCGGGATCGAGCGAGCGGACCAGCGCCGCGTACGACACATGGTGCGGCCACTCGATGTGCAGGGCGAGAGCGGTGCGGCGCAGGCGGCCGACCGCGCCGTCCGGGGCCGCCGGAAGCGTACGCAGCACCCCCGTCCCGTACGCGAGCATCAGGTCCGCCGCCGCCATCCCCGTGAGCAGGGAGATCTGGGCGTTCCAGCCGTCGGCGGGCACCCCCGCCCGGTACGTCAGCTCATAACCGCCGTCCCGCTCCACGATCTCCTGCTCCGGGACCCGCAGCGAGATCCCGCCCCGCTCGACCTCCAGCGCCTCCCGCAACTCACCGATCTCCTTCAACAGCAGCAGCGGTTCCTCGGCCGTGCCCGTGTCGATCGACTTCTGCACGCCCTCGTAGTTCAGCTTGGCGCGGCTGCGGACGAGGGACCGGTGGACCCCGGCCGCGGTCGTACGGCCCTCCGCGTCGAGGTCGATCGTCCACAGCGCGGCCGGGCGCACCTGGTCCGGGAGGAGACTCGCGGCAGCCTCGCTCAGCACCGGCGGGTGGAGCGGGACGCGGGTGTCCGGGAAGTACAGGGTCATCACCCGTCGGTGCGTCTCCGCGTCGAGCGAGCCGCCCGGTACGACGAAGGCCGCGACGTCCGCGATGGCGTACCGCAGGCGATAGCCCGTGCCCCGCCGCGCGAGGTGCATCGCCTGGTCGAGGTCGGTGGAGGCGGGCGGGTCGATGGTGAAGAGGGGGATGTCGGTCGCGTCGACGTGAGCCCCTGGACGTGGGGGGCGGTCGGCCTCGGAAAGCACCTCCGGCGGGAAGTCCGCCGGCACATCCAGCTTGGTGCGCAGGGCCGTGAAGGCGGCCCGGAGCGGGTCGTCGGTCACACGTATGCGGCGGCGGGGCATACAGCGAGGGTAAGCAGATCGGGCCCCGTACGCTGTCCGGAGCTCAACAGAAGGAGATCCTCCGTGCTGGTCCTGCTGCCTCCCTCCGAAGGCAAGGCGTCCTCCGGTCGTGGCGCCCCGCTGAAGCTGGAGTCGCTGTCGCTGCCCGGGCTCAGCGAGAGCCGGGAAGCCGTCCTAGACACGCTCGTCGAGCTGTGCGCCGGCGACGAGGAGAAGGCGCGGGACGTCCTCGGGCTGAGCGAGGGGTTGCGCGGCGAGGTCGCGAAGAACGTCGAACTCCGGACCGCCGGAGCGCGGCCCGCGGGTGAGATCTACACAGGAGTGCTTTACGACGCCCTCGACCTGGCATCTCTCGACGCGGCAGCGAAGAGGCGTGCAGGGCGTTCCCTTCTTGTGTTCTCGGGGCTTTGGGGAGCGGTCCGGGTGACCGACCGGATTCCGTCGTACCGCTGTTCGATGGGGGTGAAGCTGCCGGGGCTCGGGGCGCTGGGCACGCACTGGCGGGCACCGATGGCCTCCGTGCTCACCGAGGCCGCCGGGAACGGGCTCGTGCTGGACCTGCGCTCCTCCGCCTACGCCGCCGCCTGGAAGCCGAAGGGCGAGGTGGCCGGGCGGACGGCGACCGTGCGGGTGCTGCACGCGCCGACCCGGAAGGTCGTCAGCCACTTCAACAAGGCGACGAAGGGGCGGATGGTGCGGAGTCTGCTGTCGGCGGGGGTCGCGCCGAAGGGGCCGGCCGAGCTGGTGGAGGCGCTGCGGGACCTCGGGTACGTGGTGGAGGCGGAGGCACCGTCGAAGGCGGGGCAGCCCTGGGCGCTGGACGTGCTGGTGGACGAGATTCACTGAGCACACCGTGCGGTGTTGCACAGGATGCAATGACCTTTGCGTAAGGTGCAGCGCTTGGCCATGATGACGTCGTGGCCACCTCCCCGCTCGACCTCGCGCCCGTCCTCCCCGTCGTCGTGCTCCACGACGCCTCCGACGCCGTACCGCTCGCCCGGGCCCTCGTCGCCGGGGGGCTCCCCGCGATCGAGGTGACCCTGCGGACCCCCGTCGCGCTCGACGCGATCCGGGCGATCGCCGGGGAGGTGCCGGACGCGGTGGTCGGGGCCGGGACCGTCATCGCCCCTCAGCAGGTGAAGGAGTCGGTGGCGGCCGGCGCCCGCTTTCTCGTCAGCCCGGGCTGGACGGACGTACTGCTTCAGGCGATGCGGGAGTCCGGAGTGCCGTTCCTGCCGGGGGTGTCGACCGCCTCGGAGGTCGTGGCGCTGCTGGAACGGGGCGTGACGGAGATGAAGTTCTTCCCGGCGGAGGCCGCCGGCGGTACGGCCTACCTCGCCTCGCTGGCCGGCCCGTTGCCACAGGCGCGGTTCTGTCCGACCGGAGGGATCGGGGCCGCGAACGCGCCGGAGTACCTGGCGCTCCCCAACGTCGGCTGCGTGGGCGGGACTTGGATGCTCCCGGCGGACGCGCTCGCCGCGCGGGACTGGGACCGGGTCGAGAGACTGGCCCGGGAGGCGTCCGAGCTTTCCCGGCTACGCCTACGGCCGCAGGTGTGACGTGTCGTTGAGCAGCCGTACGCTCGCGTTGCCGTCGGCGTAGTACGCGACCGCCGAGAGGGAGGCCGCGGAGAGTTCCATGCGGAACAGGGACTCCGGCGGGGCGCCCAGGGCCAGGCGTACGAACGTCTTGATCGGGGTGACGTGGGTGACGAGCAGGACCGTGCGGCCCGCGTAGGCCGCCACCAGCCTGTCCCTGGTCGCGGCGATCCTCGTCGCGGTGGCCGCGAAGCTCTCGCCGCCGCCGGTGGGTTCGGCCTCGGGGTCCGCCAGCCACTTGGTCAGGTCGTCCGGGTAGCGCTCGCGCACCTCGCCGAAGGTGAGGCCCTCCCAGGCGCCGAAGTCGGTCTCGATGAGGCCGTCCTCGACGGTGACCTCGATACCGAGCCGTTCGGCGACCGCGGCGGCCGTCTGACGGGTGCGGGTCAGCGGCGAGGCGAGGATGTGCTGGATCGTGCCCCGCCTGGCCAGCGCTTCGGCGGCCCGTTCGGCCTGCTCGCGGCCGATGTCGGAGAGGGAGGGATCCGTGCCGCCGCTTCCCGAGAACCGCTTCTGGGGGGTCAGCGGGGTCTCACCGTGCCGCAGGAGCACGAAGGTGGCCGGTGCGCCCATGTCGGCCGGGGCCCAGCCGGGGGCGGCGACGGTCTTGGCGGCTCGTACGTCGGCGTCGGCTTTGGCGGCACGCACATCAGCAGCTTCGCCGGAAGTCGGCTTCCGTACCGAACTCGCCGAACCCTCTGAGTCCATCGCCTCGTTCGCCAACCGGTCCGCCCTCTTGTTCTGCTCGCGCGGGATCCACTCGTAGGTGACCTGCCCGGGAGGGAACACCCGGCCCGCCTCCAGGGCCAGCGGCTTCATGTCCGGGTGCTTGATCTTCCAGCGGCCCGACATCTGTTCCACGACGAGCTTGGAGTCCATGCGGACGTGGACGCGGGCCGAGGGGTCGAGGTCGTGCGCGGCGCGCAGGCCGGCCAGCAGCCCCCGGTACTCGGCGACGTTGTTCGTCACGACGCCGAGGTACTCGTACGTCTCGACCAGCGTCTCCCCCGTCGCCGCGTCCAGCACCACGGAGCCGTAGCCGGCCGGGCCCGGGTTGCCCCGTGAGCCGCCGTCCGCCTCGACGATGAACTCCCGCACGTCCACAGCTCCTTGGCTTCCTCGCTACCTGGCTGCCCGCGTCCTTACAGACCGGAGTCGGACGTGCGCACCAGGATGCGGCGGCAGTTCTCGCAGCGCACCACGGTGTCGGGCGCCGCCGCGCGGACCTCGTTGAAGTCCGTGATGGAGAGCTCCTGGCGGCAGCCCTGACAGGTGCGCTGGTACAGCTTGGCCGCGCCGATGCCGCCCTGCTGCTCGCGGAGCTTGTCGTAGAGCTTGAGAAGGTCCGCGGGGACGACGGCCGCGATGACCTCGCGCTCCTTGGTCACCGAGGCGATCTCGCCGTCCAGCGTCTCGAAGGCCGCGTCACGGCGGGCCGTCGCGTCGTCGATCTTCGACTGGACGGAGGAGACGCGCTCGGTCAGCTCGGCGACACGCTCCTGCGCGGACTCGCGGCGCTCCATGACCTCCAGGACGACGTCCTCCAGGTCGCCCTGGCGCTTGGCGAGGGAGGTGATCTCGCGCTGGAGGTTCTCCAGGTCCTTCGGGGAGGTCACGGCACCGGAGTCCAGGCGCTGCTGGTCGCGGGCGGCGCGCTGGCGCACCTGGTCCACGTCCTGCTCGGCCTTGGTCTGCTCACGGGCGGTGTCGCTCTCTTCCGTCTGCGCGGCGACGAGCAGGTCGCGCAGCTGGGTGGCGTCCTTGGTGAGCGCCTCGATCTCGGCGTGCTCGGGCAGCGAGCGACGCTTGTGGGCGAGCTGCTGGAGGCGGACGTCCAGGGCCTGGACGTCGAGGAGTCGGATCTGGTCGGCGGGCGCGGCGTTCAGTTGGGGGCTCCCAGTGAGCTAGAGGTCGGGTTGGACGCCGCGTGGGCGGTCCAGGGGTCGGTGACCGTCTTCGAGACATGCACGCGCAGGTCCCAGCCGTGACGGTCGGAGATCTCGTCGAGCTGGGCGGCGGCCAGCTCGCACCAGGGCCACTCGGTGGCCCAGTGCGCCGCGTCGAGCAGCGCGAGGGGACTGTGGGCGACCGCTTCGGACACCGGATGGTGGCGCAGGTCGGCGGTGAGGAAGGCGTCGACGCCGGCCGCGCGGACCTGGTCGAAGAGGCTGTCGCCGGAACCGCCGCTGACGGCGACCGTGCGGACCGTCGCCTCGGGGTCGCCGGCCACGCGGATGCCCTGCGCGGTCGCGGGCAGGCGTTCGGCGGCCCGTGCGGCGAGCTCCCTGACCGACAGGGGGTGCTCCAGCTCGCAGATCCGCCCGAGGCCCCGCCGCCCGTCCGGGTCCGACGGGTCCGGCACCAGCGGCCGTACGACACGCAGGTCCAGCGCGCCGGCGAGGGCGTCCGAGACACCCGGGTCCGCGGTGTCCGCGTTGGTGTGGGCCACGTGCAGCGCGATGTCGTTCTTGATGAGGGTGTGGACGACCCGGCCCTTGAAGTGGCTCGCGGCGACAGTCGTCGTACCGCGCAGATAAAGGGGGTGGTGGGTGACCAGCAGGTCCGCGCCCAGCTTCACCGCCTCGTCCACGATCTCCTGGACCGGGTCGACGGCGAAGAGGACCCGCGTGACTTCCTGGTCGGGTTCGCCCACGACGGTGCCGACCGCGTCCCAGGACTCGGCCCGCTCGGCGGGCCACAGGTTCTCCAGCGCGGCGATGACTTCAGACAGACGGGGCACGGGGAAAGGCTACCTGCCTGGTCCACCCGGTTGAACCTGAGCCGCCCGAGGCGGCCCCGCTCAGCACAGCCGCCCCGCTTCCCTCAGGCGAATCGTTCCTCTGCCATCCCTTTGTGTGAAGCGGAAGCCCGCCCGTCCCACGCCCGTGCGTACGAAAACTACTTTCGTGGCTGGAGGTGACCAGACGATGACGGCCTGTGCCATCGAGCCCGCGACGTCGGACGAGGACGTGGACGGCGACGGGGACGGGGAGATCCCGAGGACGGAGTACGTGATCGCTGAGGACGGGGGCGGGGGAGGTCCGGCGGCGGAGTATCCGGGCGCCAGGGATGCGGATGAGTACGGGGGTGCCGAGCACGGGGTGGCCGCGGCGGCGGAGTACCCGGGCGCCGGGGACGGGGAAGCCCTGGGGGCGGAGTACCCGGCCGCCGGGGATGCCGACGAGTACGGGGAGAGCGACCACGGGGTGGCCGCGCCGACGGAGTACCCGGCCACCGCCGCGGAGGCCGGGTACAGGGGCGCCGGGTACGGGGATGCCGACTACGGCCCCGCCGCGCACGCCGCCTGTGTGATCACCGTCGCCGGTTCCTACGCCGCCCGGCTCGCCCGGCACGGTGACTCCTGGTTCCCGGAGCGGTGGACGCTGGACGGGCCCGAGCCCTACGCGGTGCCGTTGCCGGGCCGGCAGCCGGAGGAGCCCGGCACCGAGGTGCACCCGATGGGGGACGGGCGGGTCCTGATCAGGCGGTTCGCCGACGGGCGGCACAACTTCGCGCTGCTGTACCCGACCGGGCCCGAGACCGGCGAGCTGCCGCTGGGCGCGGTCGAGTGCCCGGACCGGGCCACGCTCCTACGGCTGCTGCCGCCGGCGCCGGGCGGGGAGAAGGCGTACGCCCTCGCCGTGGGCCGGCGTTCCAGTGCCGTGTGGCTGGTGGCGGGCGGTGCGTTCGGGCCCGAGCATCTCGCGGAGATCCCGGGGCGCTGCTCGGGCGGGGTGTGGCTGGACGGGACGGGGCGGATGCTGGCCCTGGACCGTGAGGTGGGCGGGCGGACCAAGACGATCGTGGTGGACCTGGAACGGGGCGGCGAGGTCTCGCCGCTGCTCCAGATCGCCGACGGCAGCGACGACCGGCTGCTGCTCGCCGACCCGGACAGCGGACTGCTGCTGATCTCCTCGGACGCACCGTCGCCGGGGCGGGCCCGCCTGGGCTGGGGCGTCCTGGGCAGCACCCTGCCGGTGCGCTTCCCGGAGTGCCTGCGGGTGCCCGACTGCGCGGTGACGCCGTTCGCGATCCAGCCCGGTCAGGTCCTGATGCCGGAGAGCTGCGGGGTGGCGCTGCGGGTCGACGGTCCGACGGGCAGCTGGGTGGGCGTGTGGCGGCCCGCGGCCCGCCAGGTGGAGCATCTCCCGGCGCCCGAGGGGTGGTTGACGGGTGCGGGGCTCTGGACCGGGGAGGGGGAACTGCTGCTGCCGTACGCCACGGAGGGGATGCCGTGCGGGGTGGTGCGGTGGGCGGCGGCCGGGTCTCCTTCCGGGGTGGCGGGCGGCCACGGGAACCCGGGGTCAGGGGAGCCCGGGGTGGGGGAAACGGGGGTCGGGGGCGTGGGCCCGGAGGATCCGGACGGAGGTGTCGGCCCGGCCTCGGAACCGGGTCCTCCGGAGCCTGTCGCACTGCGCCCTGTGCCCTTGCAGCAGGCCCCGTTGGGCAATCTTGTAACGAAGTAGTGCCGGTTGGTCCGGCCGCCTGGAATCGCCCCATGGGGTGCCGGTTAAAATCGCCCCGCTGTAAGAAAGATCATGTTGACGGGGTGAATCACTTCCATGAGCGACGCCAGCACGAAGCAGTCGACTGCCGACGTCCAGGAGCCTACGGGCCACGGCAAGCACCGGGGCCCGGTCTCGGTCCAGGACAGCGAGACGGCCCCGCGTGGGCGGCACCGCAAGTCGGTCGAGCAGACCGAGGCCGCGGCCTGACGGTGGACGACGGCACACGGCCCGCTCCTCTCACGGGGAGCGGGCCGTTGCGCGTCTGCTCCCCCCGGTTTCTACCCCCCCCGTTTCTACTCCCCTCGTTTCAGCCCCAGCACTTCGGCCGCCGCGAACGTCTCCCCCGTCGGCCGCCGCGCGTAGTGCGGAGTGAGCAGCGCGTCCAGTTCGTCGTAGGTGAAGGTGTCCTGCTTGCTGTCGAACTTGGCCTGCACCCGCGGTCGTTCGACGACGGCGATCATCCCTCCGTGTACAACGAGCAGCTGGCCGTTGACGCGTTCGGCGGCGGGTGACGCCAAGTAGCCGACGAGCGGGGCGACATGCTCGGGGGCGAGCGGGTCGAGTCCCGACTCCGGTTGCTCGAAGCCCGCTCCCGCGAAGACGTCCTCGGTCATCCGGGTGCGGGCGCGCGGGCAGATGGCGTTGGCGGTGACGCCGTACTTGGCGAGCGCGAGAGCGGTGGAGGTGGTGAGTCCGACGATTCCCCCCTTGGCGGCCGCGTAGTTGGGCTGCCCCGCGGACCCGGCGAGGAACGCCTCCGAGGAGGTGTTGACGACACGGCCGTACACCGGCCTGCCGGCCACCTTGGACCGCTCACGCCAGTGCGCCGCCGCGAACCGGGTCGTGTTGAAGTGGCCCTTGAGGTGGACCCGGATCACCGCGTCCCACTCGCCCTCGGTCATGGAGAAGACCATGCGGTCGCGCAGGATGCCCGCGTTGTTGACGAGGATGTCGAGCTTGCCGAACTCGGCGATCGCCAACTCGACCAGTTCGCGCGCCTGTTGGTGGTCGCCGACGTCACCCGTGTGGGCGCGGGCCTGTCCTCCCGCGGCCCGGATCTCCTCGACGACCTGCTGGGCGGGGCCCGCGGAGGCCTCGCCGGAGCCGTCCCGGCCGGGCTGTCCGTAGTCGTTGACGACCACGGCCGCACCGAGCCGGGCCAACTCCAGCGCCTCGGCCCGGCCGAGCCCCCGGCCGGCGCCGGTGACGACGGCCGACAGTCCCTCAAGTGGCAGCGACATCAGCGGGGCCCTCAGATCTCGATGCAGGTGCGGAGGGAGGTCCCCGTCCGCATCTGGTCGAGCGCCTCGTTGATCTCGCTGAGCGCCACCCGGTGGGTGATCAGGCCGTCCAGGTCGACGCGGCCGGCCCGCCACAGGGCGATGGTCCGCTCGTAGGAGCGCAGGACGTCCCCGCCGCCGTACATGGACGGCAGGATGCGCTTCTCGTCGAAGAACAGCTCGAACATGTTGAGCTGGAGGAAGTCGTCCATGGCGCCCGCGCCGACGACCACGAGGGTGCCGCCGCGCCGGGTCGTCTCGTACGCCGTGCGGGCGGTCGCCGACCTGCCGACGACCTCGAAGACGTAGTCGAAGCCCTCACCGGCGGTGACCTGCTGCTTGGCGTCGGCGAGTTCGTCCGGGGAGACGGCCCGGGTGGCGCCGAACTTCAGGGCGGCCTCGCGGCGGGAGGCGACCGGGTCGACGGCGACGATCTCGGCGGCGCCCTTGAGACGGGCCCCCTGGATGGCGGAGATGCCGACGCCGCCGCAGCCGATGACGGCGACCGACGAACCGGCCTCCACGTCCGCGGTGTTGAGCGCGGCCCCGAGCCCGGTGGTGACCCCGCAGCCGATCAGGGCCGCTATGTCGAAGGGCACGTCGTCGGGGATCGGCACCGCGCAGCCCGCGTCGACGACGACCTCCTCGGCGAAGGTGCCGGTGCCCGCGAAGCCGAAGACATCGCCGCCGGGGCGCCGGAAGTTGGGGGTGCCCGCGTTCATGAACCCGGCCAGGCACAGCTCGGTCTGGCCGCGTTTGCAGGCCGGACAGACCCCGCAGGCCGGCAGCCAGCACACGACGACCCGGTCACCGGGCTTCAGGTGCCCGACTCCCTCGCCGACCTCGAGGATCTCCCCCGCGCCCTCGTGGCCGGGGACGAAGGGTGCCGGCTGCGGCAGGACCCCGCTCATCGCGGACAGGTCGGAGTGGCACAGGCCGGTGGCCCGGACCCGGATCCGCACCCTGCCGGGCCCGAAGCCCACCGCCTCGACGTCGTCGAGGACCTCGAGTTTTTCCTGGCCTATCTCGTGCAGTACGGCTGCGCGCATGGTGCGGCTCCCCTCGTACGGCGTGCTGGTTCAGGAGTGTTCTGGAGCAGGTGCTCAGGCGTGTCCTGGAGCGGGTGCTCAGGCGTGTTCGACGACGGTGTCGGCGAGGACGGGCGCGTCGTCGCGTTCCACGGCACTGACGGCGACCCTGGTGGACTCCGGCGTGTGCCACATCCGGATCCGCAGCGTCTCCCCCGGGTAGACGACCCCGGCGAACCGGGTGACGTAGGACCGCACCCGGGTCACGTCCCCGCCGAGCAGGGTGTCCACGACCGCCTTGAGCGTGATGCCGTAGGTGCACAGCCCGTGCAGGATGGGCCGCTCGAAGCCCGCCACCTTCGCGAACTCCGGGTCGGCGTGCAGGGGGTTCCAGTCGCCGGAGAGCCGGTACAGCAGGGCCTGGTCCTCGCGGACGGGGCGCTCGACGGTCCGGTCGGGCTCGCCGGCCGGGGGTTCGAGACGGGCGGAGGGGCCCCGGTCGCCGCCCCAGCCGCCCTCTCCCCGGACGAAGATCTGGGCGTCGTTGGTCCACAACGGGCCCTCGGCATCCGCGACTTCGGTCCGCATGACCAGAACGGCCGCCTTGCCCTTGTCGTAGACGGCGGCGATCCGATTCGTGGCGGTGGCGGAGCCCGCAGCCGGGAGGGGGCGGTGGATCACGAGACTCTGCCCGCCGTGCAGCACCCGGGCGAGGTCGACCTCGATGCCCGGCATGGACAGGCCGCTGATCACCCCCGGCGACCCGGAACCCGCGACGGTGGCGAAGCTCGGCAGGACGTGCAGCCGGGATTCGAGGGTGTAACGCAGTTCGTCGGGGTCGGTGGCGGGGATGCCCGCGCCGATTCCGAGGTGGTAGAGCTGGACGTCCTTCGAGGTCCAGGAGATCTCGCCGGTCCGGGGCTCGGCGGCGAGGGCTGCGGCGGCATCGATGGGCATACGGCTCCTGACAGTGACGGATTGAAGACCTCGGTACGGCCGTCCGCACCGTCGGCCGCACCGAGGTCGTCGCGGGCCGATCTAGAACGCGTTCCAGTCCGGCGCCCTCTGTATAGCCGAGCCCACCGCACTTGTGAAGGCTCCTGACGGAGTGTCAGGTCTGTCGCTTCTGCGGGCTCACGGCTTCTCCTGGCGCGGCTTCTCCCGGCGCGCGGCTTCTCCCGGCTCCGGCACCCGGGACATTTGTCCTGCCCGAGTCCGTACATCCGCATCTCCCGGGCCGGGGTGCCGCTCCGTAGCGTTGTTCCCGTCGTCCCGGCCGCCCGCCGGGAACCCCTGAGCGGAGGAACGGTCATGTCCTGGTCGCGCAAGCTCTCGTGCCGCGTGGGCGAACTCCGCCAGGAGGTGCGCTCGGCGCGGGAGCACCAGCGGTACTACGAGGCCAACAAGAAACAGCTCAAGGCCGAGTACAAGGCCGCGCAGAAGGCCGGGAACGTCCCCACCAACGCCGGCCTGGGCAGCGGCTTCGGACTTCTGCCGTGGCTGCTGCTGGGGATGGGCGCCTTCTCCAACCTCTTCCAGGGCGAGGCCGCCGACCCCTGGATCGCCGGCCTCGGGCTGCTCACCTTCAACTCGCTCTACATCTACGTCACCTTCCGCGCCTTTCGCAGGGAGACCCGGGACTCGCTCTCCACACGGCTGGCGCTGGTGGTGCTGGGTCTGGTGACCTGCGGTCTGGCGATGGGGTACGGCGGGAACTGGCTGCTGTTCTTCCCCCTGTTCGGACTCGCGACCGGTGCGGTGGTGCGGCTGCCGCACCTGCGCTGGGTGGCTGCCGTGGTGACCGTGGTCGCCGGTGCGGCCTCCGTCCTCCGCGACGGCTGGGGCGGGCTCGACACCGCCTACGCCACCTGGATCTCCACGATGGTCACGGCCGCGATCCTGTCCCTCTCCGAGGCGGTACGGCAGTTGCGGGAGGCCCGTGAGGAACTGGCCCGGCGCGCGGTCGAGGAGGAACGCCTGCGGTTCTCCCGGGACCTGCACGATCTCCTCGGCCACACCCTGTCGGTCATCGTGGTCAAGTCGGAGGCGGCCCGTCGGCTGGCCCCGGGCAACCTGGACGCGGCGCTCGTCCAGATCTCCGATATCGAGTCGGTGGGCCGCCAGGCCCTCACCGAGATCCGCGAGGCGGTGACCGGCTACCGCGAGGGCAGTCTCAGCACCGACCTCGACCGGGCGGCCTCCGCGCTGCGCGCCGCGGGCATCGAGCCGACCGTCCACCTCTCCGGCCCGCCCCTGGCCGCCCAGACCGAGGCGCTGCTGGGCTGGGTGGTGCGCGAGGCGGTGACCAACACCGTCCGGCACAGCGGGGCAACCCGGTGCGAGATCTCCGTAGACGGCTCGGCGGAACGGGTGCGGCTGCGGGTGTGGGACGACGGCCGGGGAGGGCTCGCGGGGCCGGGGGTCGGTGTGGGGAGCGACGACACCGGGACTGCGCCTTCTGAGCTGCGTGACCTGCCTGACCTGTCTGAGCCGTCTGTGTCGCCTACGCGGGCTTGTGCCGATGTGGTGGCCGGGGCGCAGACACCGGGGATCGGCGGGACCGGGCTCAAGGGGCTCGCCGAGCGATTGGCCGCGGCCGGGGGGCGGTTGGAGGCCGGGGCCGGGCCACGGGGAGGTTTCGTGGTGCGGGCCGAGCTGCCGGTCGAGTCGGTGGAGCCGGGGTGGAGTGGTGGAGAGGTACCGGGTGGTGCAGCGGGGCGGGCCGACGGGGCACGGCAGGCCGATGCGGCGGGGGCGGCCGGTGGGCCGGTGCGGGCCGGTTAGCGGATCGGCTCGCGGGTGCGTCGGCGCCGACCGTCAGCGAGCCCCGGGCGGGCGGGTCGGTGGGGTCGCTCGCGTGGCTTCGATGGCGCCTGTACGGGAGGAGCCGGGGTGCGGACGTGGGCATGGGTCCGTACGCCGGGAGGGGCTGGCGTACGGGTGTGGGCATAGGTCCGTGCACCGGGAAGGGCCGGCGCACGGACGTGAGCACCGGTCCGTGCGCCGGGCGCCACCGTCAACGGCGTCTCCGCCGACGGCTCGACCGCCCGGGTCGGCTTCGTCCCGCCGGAGCGTCGGAACGGCAAGAGACCTCGCCCCCCGGGTTCCCTGCCCTGGGCGCCCGTCCGCCCCGCGCCCCTGCACCCCGCACCCCTCGGCCTCCCGCCCTAACCGCTCACTCTTCAGTTCTCAAGGACCACGCGCGTGAGCGCACCCAGGTCAAGTCGCCCCTCGCCCCCTACGCTTGGGCCGTGAACGAGATGCCCCGGGATCACCGGCCCTCCAAGTCGATCCGCGTCCTGCTCGCCGAGGACCAGGGCATGATGCGCGGGGCGCTCGCGCTGCTGCTCGGGATGGAGCCGGACATGCAGGTGGTGGCCAAGGTCGCGGCGGGGGACGCGATCGTGGACGCGGCCCTCACGCACCGCCCCGACGTGGCCCTGCTCGACATCGAACTGCCGGGCATGAGCGGTCTGGACGCCGCCGCCGAGCTGCGCGACCAGGTGCCGGACTGCCGGGTGCTGATCCTGACCACCTTCGGGCGGCCCGGCTATCTGCGCCGGGCGATGGAGGCGGGTGCCGCCGGTTTCCTCGTCAAGGACGGGCCCGTGGAGGAGCTGGCCGCGTGCATCCGCCGGGTGCTGACCGGTGAGACCGTGATCGACCCCGCCCTCGCCGCGGCCGCCCTCAGCGCCGGCCCGAACCCTCTCACCGCCCGTGAGTGCGAGGTCCTCAAGGCCTCCACGGACGGCGCGACGGTGGCCGACATCGCCGACAGGCTCCATCTGTCCGAGTCCACCGTCCGCAACTACCTCTCCTCCGCCATCGGGAAGACCGGCACGCGCAACCGGATGGAGGCGGTGCGGGAGGCCCGGCAGCAGGGGTGGCTGTGAACTCCGGCCCTTTGTCCTTGATCCCCCTCCCCACCTGATTCCCCTCCCTACTTGATCACCTCCGCCGACTTGTACTCCGTACCCTTCGGAGCCAGGCACACGAACCAGTCGTAGGGCGAGCCCTCAGCCGAGCGGATCACCCCGGCCTTGGTGCCGCTGCCGGTGCCGGCCCGCTCCACCACGGTCACCGTCTGGTTCGTCCAGTTGCAGTTGACGCGCTGGGCGGTCCTGGCGAGGGAACCGACGACGAGACGGATGTCCTTGTCGCCGGGTGCGAGAGGGAGGGCTCCTGAAATGAGGTCCGTGGTGGTCATCCTGTCCGACGCGGGGACCACGTTCTCCATGACCTTCGACCAGGTACCGCCGTAGTCGCGGTGCACGAAGTACGCGATCTTGCCCACCAGGTCCGAGGCCTTGCGGACGTCGGCCGGGTCCTCGCCGTGCGCCCGCATCGCGTTCAACGTGGCCTGGGCCTCGGCGGTGTCGACCGGTGCCGGCCAGGTGTCGAGGGTGACCCGCCACTCCTTGCCGTCCTCCGTGCCCGACGCCAGCGTGACCCGCTTGGCGGGCTCGGACACGCCGGGCGTGTGGGTGGCCGTGGCCGGTGGCTGGGTGGCCACCGCCGCTGCGCCGCCGCTGTCCCGGCCCGGCAGCCCCGCCGCGGCGAGCGTCGCCGAGGAGCCCGCGAGCACCAGTGCCGTGGCCGCGGCCACCGCCCAGCGGCGGGCCCTGCGCCTGCGGCCACCGCGGATCACCGCGTCGTAGGGGGCTATGCCGATCTCGACCTCGTCGGCGGCGTCGGCCAGCAGGAGGGCGATGTCGCTGTCGCTCATGTGGTGGTTCGTCTCCCGGTCCGCGCTCGTCACTTCCGGCCTCCCTGCGTCACCATGTCGGCCAGTCCGGGTATGGCGCGAAGTTTCGCGATCCCCTTGGCCGCGTTGCTCTTCACCGAGCCGACCGAGCAGCCCATCGCCTCGGCCGTCTGTGTCTCGGTCAGGTCCTCCCAGTAGCGCAGGACCACCGCCTCCCGCTGCCGGGGAGGGAGTTGGGCCAGCGCCTTCAGCAGGGCGCTGCGGTCGTCGGCCTGGGCGATGCGGTCGCCGGTGTCGGCGACCTCGCGCACCAGGCCGGAGTCGTCGCCCCTCGCCAGGAACTCCCTGAGCCTTTTGCGGTGCTTGCGCGCGTGGGCGTTGACCATCACGCGCCGTACGTAGGCCTCGGGGTCATCGGCCGAGCCGACCTTTCTCCAGGCCACATAGACCTGTTCGAGCGTCGACTGGACCAGGTCCTCCGCCGCGTGCTGCTCCCCCGTGAGGAGAAATGCCGTCCGCATCAGCCGTGGCCAGCGGCCGATGACGAAGCCCTGGAACTCCTCGTCCCGGGCCTGTTTCCGATCCCCCATGGGCACCTCCTAGATGTCTTAAGGAGTCCATGAGCACGCCGGACCGTTGCCTCGCCCGAGCGGAATCTTTGCACTGCCCCGCCCGACCGGAACTTCTCACCACCCCACCCGACCGGAAACCGTTCACCGCCCCGCCCGACCGGAAACTTTGCACCGCCTCACTCAGCCGGAATCCTCCGCGGCAGCCACACCACCATCAGCACCACCGCCCCCGCCAGCACGACCGTCCCCGCCCGGAAGGCCAGCGCGTACCCCTCCGTCAGGGCCACGCTCGAAACCTCGCTGCCCGTCCGGGCCGTCGCGAGGGTCGAGAGGACCGCGAGGCCCAGGGAGCCGCCCATCGTGCGCGAGGTGTTGACCAGGCCGGACACCAGGCCCGCCTCCCCCGGCGCCGCCCCGGACGTGGCCAGCGAGGCGAGCGGGGTCGAGGCGAGGCCCGCGCCCAGCATCATCAGGATCCCGGGGATCATGATCGAGGTGACGTATCGGCCGTCCGCCGTCATCGTCGACTGCCAGGCGTAGCCGGCGAGCGCGACGAGGGTCCCGAGGACCGCCACCCGGCGAGCCCCGGAGCGGCGCATCAGACGGGGCGCGAGCTTGGAGCCGAGCACGATGGCCAGGGAGCTGGGCAGCATGGCGAGTCCGGCGTCCAGCGGGGAGTACCCGAGGACGTTCTGGGCGTAGAGCGTGATGAAGTACCACGTGCAGAACAGGGCGGAGCCGCTGAGGAACATCGCCGCGTTCGCCGACGCCACCGCCCGCACCCTGAGCAGTCCGAGCGGCATCAGCGGCGCGGTCGTACGGGACTCGACGAGGAGGAAGGCGGCCACCAGCGCCGCTCCGACGGCCAGCGGCACCAGCGTGGCGGCGGCCGTCCAGCCCGAGGCCTCGGTCTGTGAGATGCCGTACGCGAGGACGGCCAGGCCTCCGGTGACCAGCAGCGCGCCCGGCAGGTCGAGGCGCCGGCCGTCCCCGGCGCGGCTCTCGGTCAGCCACAGCAGCGAGCCGAGCAGGACCACCGCGCCGACCGGCACGTTGATCAGCAGCACCCAGCGCCAGGACAGGGTGTCCACCAGGAGGCCGCCGAAGAAGCCGCCGGCCGCGCCGCCGCCCGCGCCCACGGCGGTCCAGGTGGCGATCGCACGGGCCCGCGCGGGGCCCTCCGGGACGGCCGAGGTCACGATGGTGAGGGTCGCGGGGGCCAGTACCGCCGCGCCGAGACCCTGTGCCGCGCGAGCGAGCAGCAGCTGTCCGCCGCCCTCGGCCAGGCCGCCGGCCAGCGAGGCCGCGGTGAACAGGCCGAGCCCGACCAGGAACATCCGCTTGCGCCCGTAGAGGTCGCCGGCCCGGCCGCCGAGCAGCATGAACCCGGCGAAGGCGATGGAGTAGGCGTTCACGACCCACTGGAGTCCGGTGCCGCTCATGCCCAGGTCGGCGCGGATGGACGGCAGCGCCACGTTGACGACGGACACGTCGAGCACGACCAGGAACTGGCCGGCGCAGGCCAGCGCCACGACCAGCCAGGCGGGGGGCGCGGGACGGGACCGGCCGGACACAGGAGCGACGTCAGGGGCTTCGAGCATGACGGTCATGGTCTCAACCGGGGCCCGCTTCCCCAAGAGAATATAAAGAATTCGTTAGTACGTCGAAGCATCGGAATAGTTGCCCATGCATACGTAGTTCACCCCACACGTAAGCCGATCTTCCAGGCCCGGAGGCCTCCCTCACATGACGCACACGCCGACAGACCAGCCCAACCGGAGAGCGTCCGGCGCTGTCGTCCCGGTGCTCGCCTTCGCGGGCATCGTGGTCGCGGTGATGCAGACCCTGCTCGTCCCGGTCATCAAGGACCTGCCGCAGCTGCTGAACACGGAGCCCAGCAACGCCACCTGGGTCCTGACCTCCACCCTGCTCTCGGGTGCCGTCGCCACCCCGATCATGGGCCGCCTCGGCGACCTGTACGGCAAGCGCCGCATGCTGATCCTCAGCCTCGCCGTGATGGTCGTCGGCGCGCTGGTCAGCGCCCTCACCAGCGATCTGCTCACGATGATCGCCGGCCGCACCCTCCAGGGCTTCGCCATGGGCGCGATCCCGCTCGGCATCGGCCTCATGCGCGACATGCTGCCCCGCGAGAAGCTCGGCTCGGCGATGGCCCTGATGAGCTCCTCGATCGGCGTCGGCGGCGGACTCGCGCTGCCGCTCGCGGCACTGGTCGCCCAGCACGCCGACTGGCACGCCCTCTTCTACGGCGCGGCCGGCCTCGGCGCCCTCGCGATCGGCCTCACCCTCCTCGTCGTACCGGAGTCCCCGGCGCGCGCCGAGGGCACCTTCGACGTGCTGGGCGCGATCGGCCTCTCCGCCGGCTTGGTCCTCTTCCTCCTGCCGATCACCAAGGGCAGTGACTGGGGCTGGACCTCCGGCACCACGCTCGGCCTGTTCGCCGCCTCCGCGGTCGTCCTCGTCCTGTGGGGCGTCATGGAGCTGCGGGTGAAGGCCCCCCTGGTCGACCTGCGCACCACCGCCCGCCCGGCGGTCCTCTTCACCAACCTGGCGTCGATCATGGTGGGTGTCTCCTTCTACGTCGTCTCGCTGGTCCTTCCGCAGCTGCTCCAGCTCCCGAAGGCGACGGGCTACGGCCTCGGCCAGTCGATGGTCGTCGCGGGTCTGCTGGTCGCCCCGCTGGGCCTGACGATGATGGTCACGGCGCCGGTGTACGCCCGCCTGTCCGCGAAGTACGGGCCCAAGTTCACCCTCATCCTCGGCATGCTGATCATCGCGATCGGCTACGGCGCGGGCCTCGGCCTCATGAGCGCGGCCTGGCAGAGCCTCGTGATCGCGGTCGTGCTCGGCGCGGGCATCGGCCTCGCGTACTCCTCGCTCCCCGCGCTGATCGTCGGGGCGGTCCCGGCGTCGGAGACGGGCGCGGCGAACGGTCTCAACACGCTGATGCGGTCCATCGGTACGTCCGTGTCGAGCGCCGTGATCGGCATGGTCCTTGCGAACACGGCGAACGACGTCGGGGGTGTCGCGATCCCGACGATGCACGGCTTCCGGGTGTCGTTCCTGATCGCGACGGGTGCGGTGGCGATCGGACTGCTGATGGCGGTGTTCCTGCCGAAGCCGAACCGGGCTCCGCAGCTGCGGGCCAGCAGCGAGGAGGAGGCGAACCTGGAGCACGCGGAGGAGGTTCTGCGGGGCTTCCGGGGCCGGGTCCTCGACGCCTCCGGTGCTCCGGTCGCGCGGGCCAAGGTCACGCTGATCGACCGGCGGGGGCGTCAGGCGGGTTCCGCCGTCGCCGACGAGGACGGGGTGTACGCCCTCGGCGTGCCGGGCGGCGGTGCGTACGTGCTCGCCGCGCGAGCCGTGGGGCACGGTCCGCTCGCGTCGTCGGCGACGCACGCCGGGGACGAGCGCGCGGTGAGCCTGGACCTGTCCCTGCCAGGCGAGACGGTCACGACCTGACCGACGCCGCCCATCCCACCGCACCCCCGTTCCGCGCCTGGGACGGGGGTGCGGTGCGTCGGGGGGGGGAGTGCTGACGGCCGTAGGACGGGCAGACGGTGACCGGACTCACGCCGATCCGGCCGGGTCCGGTGCGACCGGCTCCGGTGCGACCGGGTGCGGTTCGAGCGGGTCCGGTCCGGTGAGGTCCGGTCGAGCCTGGCCCGGTGGGGTCCGGTCCGGTGAGGTCCGATCCAGTCGTCGCACCCTCGCAGAACGACCGGCACCCGCCCCCCGTCTCTCCTCCGACGACGCGTGCGGCAGCATGGGCGGTCGCAGGGGTTCCGGCACCTGCTCCCCGCACGACCGACCCGCTCGACCGACCCACACACCAACGCGCGCGCCCGATCCACCGACCCGCCGCAACAGCTCCACCGCTCCACCGATCCGTACGACCGACTCGCACGAGCGCCCCGTACAACCAACCGGCACAAACAACCCCGCACCACCGAGAGGAACCCCATGGCCGCGGCCGCACCCAAGCCCGAGATCCTCGCCTCCTTCGAGGCCGCGAAGGGGTTCATGCCCCTGGGCGAAGGGCTGGCCCTGTACGAGGCCGCTCTGGAGGCCGGGCGGCTCGGGCTGCCGCTGCTCGAGGTCGGCACGTACTGCGGCCGCTCGGCGATCCTGCTCGGGGACGCCGCCCGGGAGGCCGGGGTGGTCGCGCTGACCGTCGACCACCACCGGGGCAGCGAGGAGCAGCAGCCGGGGTGGGAGTACCACGACCCGGAGACCGTCGATGCCGAGCTCGGCGTGATGGACACGCTGCCGGCCTTCCGGCGGACCCTGTACCGGGCCGGCCTCGAGGAGCACGTCGTCGCGCTGGTCGGACGGTCGCCGCAGATCGCGAAGGTCTGGGGGACGCCGCTCGGGCTCGTCTTCGTCGACGGCGGCCACACCGACGAGCACGCGAACGCCGACTACGAGGGCTGGGCCCCCCACGTGACCGAGGGCGGACTGCTCGTCATCCACGACGTGTTCCCGGAACCGGAGGACGAGTTCACCGGTCAGGCGCCGTACCGGATCTACCTACGGGCCCTCGCCTCCGGCGCCTTCACGGAGGTCTCCGCCACCGACTCGCTCCGGGTGTTGCGGCGGACGCGGGCGGGGATCTGAGCGTCGTATTAGAGTCGCAGGCGTGTCGTACGCAGGCCCTGAATTCGAGTCCCCGCAGCCGCGCCGCCCCCGCCGCCGGCCCCTGACCCTCGCCCTCGCTGTACTGGTGCCGGGCGCGCTGCTCGGGTGGCTGCTGTACGAGGGGGTGGGCGGGGCGGCCGACGCAGGCGGCGGGACGACGGCCGCGGTGGGCAAGGTGACGAGCACCGCTCCGCCGAGCGTCTCCTCCACCACCGCCGACGACAGGAGGCCGCCTCTCCCGCTCAAGGGGAAGGTCGTCGTCATCGACCCGGGTCACAACCTGACCAACTTCCGGCACACGGCCGAGATCAACCGCAAGGTCGACATCGGTACGAACCGCAAGGAATGCGACACGACGGGGACGTCCACCAACTCCGGTTACGCGGAGGCCAAGTTCACGCTCGACGTCGCCCACCGGCTGCGCACGCTGCTGGAGCGGCAGGGCGCCACGGTGAAGTTGACGCAGGACGCCGACCGTCCCTACGGCCCCTGCGTGGACGAGCGGGCGCGGATCGGCAACAGGGCCAAGGCCGATGCGGTGGTGTCGATCCACGCGGACGGCGCGGGCTCGGGCCAGCGCGGCTACCACGTGATCCTGCCGGGCCGCGTCCACAAGGGCATCGCCGACACCCGCCGTATCGTCGCCCCCTCCGCCACCCTCGGGAAGCGCATCGCGGCCGACTTCAAACGCGTGACGGGCACCAAGCCCTCCAACTACGTCGGCCACGGCACCGGCATGGTCACCCGCACCGATCTGGGCGGCCTCAATCTGTCGACGGTCCCCAAGGTCTTCATCGAATGCGGCAACATGCGCGACAGCAAGGACGCGGCGTTGCTCACCAGCGCGGCCTGGCGCCAGAAGGCCGCGCAAGGAATCTCTGAGGGAATCGTGAGTTTCCTGCGCGGGTGACGATCAGCGCGCTGCACCCGTCGTACGCTCCGCCAGGGCGGACGATAGGGTCTACCGACGACGAGACGACCTACGAAGGACCTGAAGTGAATATCCGCTCTCTCACTCGAGGCGACGGCGTGGTGATCGGAGCAGCGGTATTGCTGTTCATCGCGTCGTTCCTCGACATCTACGCGGTCGACGGGGCTCCGGACGACGCCGAACTCCCCAACTCCTGGGAGAGCGGCCCGGTTCTGATGGGGGTCGTCCTCGCGGGCCTCATCGGTGCCGGGCTCGTCGTCGCCTCGCGCGGCCTGCCGCAGGTCCCCAAGGTGGCGGGCCTCGACCTCGGCCAGTTCGGCGTCGCGTTCACCGTGTTCGCCGCCTGGACCGCGCTCGGGAACATCTTCGACCCGCTGGGCGGCACCGACAACGCGGGCTCCGGTTCGGGCAGTGGTGTCAGCGCCGGTATCGGCCTGATCCTCGCTCTCGTCGCGACCCTCGTCATGGCCGGCGCCGCCGTCGCCACGCCGCTCGTCCCCGCCCTCCAGGCCGGTCTGGTCCCGGCCCCCAAGCCGCCCCAGCCGCAGCCCTACGGCGCCCAGCCGCCCGGTGGTTACGGCTACCCGGGCGCCCAGCAGCCGGCGCAGGGCGGTCAGCCTGGTCAGCCCTACGGCGGTCAGCCGCAGCCCGGTCAGCCCTTCGGCGGGCAGCCGCAGGCCTCGGCCCCGCAGCCGCCGGCCGCGGAGTTCTCGCCGTTCTGGTTCGCCGTGCCGGTCCCGCGTCCGCTGTTCGCGGAGGACGGTTCGCCGACGCCGATCGCCGAACTCGCGCCGGGCACCTGGTACTTGGCCGTGGAGCAGCGCGGTCCGAGTCTGGTCGCCCAGACGCAGGACGGGCGCCGCGGAGTGCTCCAGGACACGAGCGGCATCCAGCGCGGCTGACCCCTTCGAGGTCGTACGACGGCCCCTCGCCCTTTCCGGGCGGGGGGCCGTCGCCGTTCCCGCACCTTCCGGGCGGGAGGGCGGGGGCCTCGCCGTTCACGACACTGACGGTCGGTGGCCGTTGGGCGACAGCGCCCCTTCCCGTCGGTGGCCGTTGACAGCGCGCGCACCTTCTGGACCGGGGCAGGTGACCGTGCATGCCCCTTCCCGTCGGCGGCCGTTGACCGTGCGCGCACCTTCCAGACCAAGGGCCGGTGACGTGCGCGCCCCTTCCGGGCCGGGGCCAGGTGCCGTACATTCTCGGACGGTCCCGATATCTGACATACCGTCAGGAGGCGTCGTGCGGCTCGGTCTTGCGCTTGGTTACTGGGGTCGCGGTCCCTCCCCCGACCATGTGCCGCTGGCCCAGGAGGCCGAGCGGCTCGGCTACCGCTCGGTGTGGACGGCGGAGTCGTGGGGGTCGGACGTGTTCACCCCGCTCACCTGGATCGCGGCGCGGACGTCGACGATCGGGCTGGGTACGGCGGTTGCGCAGATGGCGGCCAGGTCGCCCACCACGACCGCCATGCACGCCCTCACCCTGGACCATCTCTCCGGCGGCCGGGTCATGCTGGGCCTCGGCCTGTCCGGCCCGCAGGTCGTGGAGGGGTGGTACGGGCGGCCGTTCCCGAAGTCGCCGCTGACCGCGACCCGGGAGTACGTCGAGGTCGTACGGCAGGTGCTGCGGCGGGAGGCGCCGGTCGCCTCGGAGGGGCGGTTCCATCCGCTGCCGTACCGGGGGCCGGACGGGACGGGTCTCGGCAAGGCACTGAAGCCGATCACCCATCCTCTCCGCTCCGACCTGCCGATCCTGCTCGGTGCCGAGGGGCCGAAGAACATCGCCCAGACGACCCGGATCGCGGACGGCTGGCTGCCGTTGTACTGGTCGCCGACCCGTCCCGAGGTGTACGAGGCCTCGCTCGCCGACGCCCCGGAGGGGTTCCTCGTCGCGCCCATGGCCCAGGTGCGGGTGTGCGACGACGTGGCCGAAGGGCTGCTGCCCGTCAAGACGATGCTCGGCTTCTACATCGGCGGGATGGGGCACGCGGCCCGCAACTTCCACGCCGACCTCATGGCCCGGATGGGGTACGAGGAGGAGGCCCGCAGGATCCAGCGGCTGTTCCTGGAGGGACGGCGCGAGGAGGCGGTGCTCGCCGTGCCCGACGCGTTCGCCGACGAGATCTCGCTGGTCGGTCCGCGTGAACGGATCGCCGAGCGGCTGGAGTTGTGGCGCAAGGGGCCGGTGACGGACCTGTTGGCCCTGGCGCCGGACGCGCACACTCTGCGGGTGCTGGCGGAGCTCAACGGATGATGCCAGGTTTCGTTCGAGCAATCCCGGCCATTCGAACACCATGTCCACTCATACGCGCCGTGGTGCCAATTCCGCCGGGACGGTCATAGCGGTCGTCGCCGACATCATGGCCCTCATCCTGGGCCTGTGGATCCTGATGTACCTGCTGGACGCCAACCGCGGGAACGACTTCGTGCAGTTCATCCACGATGCCGCCCGCTGGCTCGCCGGCTGGTCCTACGACCTCTTCACCTTCGACGAGGCCTGGGCCCGAGTAGTCGCCGGCTACGGCCTGGCAGCGGTGGTCTACCTGTTCGTCGGCCACGCGATCGCGAACCGGGCCCACCGTCACTGAATCCGGTCAGGGGCGCGGGGAACTGCGCGACCAGCCACGGATCATCCGCAGCCGCCGTCGGGCAGAAGTCCCCGCGCTCTCAGGCGCAGCAGTCCGGGTCCAACCCCAGCGGCAGACGGTCCCCGCCGAACACCGCGCACGTGGCCTCGTGGCCACCGAGCGCGGCGACGGCCAGCAGCAGTGAGCCCGCCGTCCAGGTCGTGAGTTCGCGGGGCCAGATCGCCTGGTCCTCGAACACGAACCCCGTCCAGTACAACCCGCTCTCCGGGTCCCGGAGATGCTGGATGGACTGGAGGATGTCCAGCGCCCGGTCGGACTCGCCGGTCGCCCACAGGGCGAGGGCGAGTTCGGCCGACTCCCCGCCCGTCACCCACGGGTTGGGGACGACACACCGCACGCCGAGACCGGGCACGACGAACCGCTCCCAGCCCTCCTCGATACGGGACTTGGCCTCCGTACCGGTCAACGCCCCGCCCAGGACCGGGTAGTACCAGTCCATGGAGTAGCGGTCCTTGTCGAGGAAGCGCTCGGGGTGGCGACGGATCGCGTGCCGCAGGGCGCCGAGGGCCAACTCCCAGTCCGGCTGCGCCTCTTCGCGCTGATCGGCAATCGCGAGAGCGCACCGCAGCGCATGGTGGATCGACGACGACCCGGTCAGCAGGCCGTCCGCGACCGCCGTACCGTCCTCGTCCCGCTTCCAGCCGATCTGCCCGCCCGGCTGCTGGAGCGCCAGCACGAACTCCGTCGCGGCGTACACCGCGGGCCACATCCGGTCCAGGAAGGTGTCGTCGCCGGTGGACAGGTAGTGGTGCCACACCCCTACTGCTATGTAGGCGACGAAGTTCGTCTCGCGCCCCCGGTCGGTGACCTCCGCGAAGTCGCCGTCCTGGTAGGCCGCGTACCAGGAACCGTCCTCGTTCTGGTGCCGGGCGAGCCACTCGTAGGCCCGCTCGGCGGCTTCGTGCTCGCCCGCCGCGTCCAGGGCCATCGCGGCCTCGGTGTGGTCCCACGGGTCGAGGTGGTGCCCGCGGAACCACGGGATGGCGCCGTCCTCGCGCTGCACGGCCAGGATCCCGGCGACGGTCCCGGCGGCCTGCTCGGCGGTCAACACCCCGGGCAGGACGAGGTGTTCGGTACGCGGAGTCGTCACCGCGCGTCCACGGAGGACACGGCGGGCAGGTGCGGCTTGGTCGCGTAGGCCACGAAGCTCTTGCCGATCAGGGGGTTGAGGGCCTGTTCGGCGACCCGCGTCGCCAGCGGCTTCTTCATGATGTCCCAGACGAGGAGCTTGTGGTACGCCTTCACCGGCAGCGCCTTGTCGTTGTCGACGCCGAACGCGCACTTCAGCCACCAGTACGGGGAGTGCAGGGCGTGCGCGTGGTGGGTGCCGTACGGCTTCAGCCCGGCCTCGCGGATCTTCGCGAGCAGCTCGTCCGCCTTGTAGATGCGGATGTGGCCGCCCTCGACCTCGTGGTACGCGTCGGACAGCGCCCAGCAGACCTTCTCGGGGCCGTAGCGCGGCACGGTGATCGCGATCCGGCCGCCGGGCCTGAGCACCCGGACCATCTCGGCGAGGACGCCCTTGTCGTCGGGGATGTGCTCCATGACCTCGGAGATGATCACGACGTCGAAGGACTCGTCGGGGAAGGGCAGGGCGAGCGCGTCGCCCTCCATGGCGGTGGCCGTGGCGCCCTCGGGGGCCTCGCCGGCCTCCTTCATCGCCGCGAACCACTTGGCGACCTCGCGGATCTCGTCGGCGTTCTGGTCCAGGGCCACGACCTGGGCGCCGCGCCGGTAGCACTCGAACGCGTGCCGGCCGGCCCCGCAGCCGAGGTCCAGGACGCGGTCGCCCGGCGCGAGCGGAAACCGGGAGAAGTCGACGGTCAGCACGTGGCCCTGCTTTCGGGATAGACACCGGTGTCGGAGGGGGAGGCGGCGGGATTGCCGGGACCGGCGGACCCGGCACCGGCCCGGGCGGCCGCCGGCCCGGGGACGGCGACGGCGGACGGCTCGGGAACGGCGGTGGCGGCCGGCTCGCCACCCTCCACGGCCGCCGCTTCCGCCTCGCGGCTCACGGGAACCGCAGGCGCCTCGGGAGCGGAAGCAGCCGCTGGGGTCGCGGCAGCGGGAGATGCGGTGGCGGGAGGAGCCGAGTCGGCCGCAGCAGCCGCAGAGCGCGCTCGGGTCCGGACCGTCGGGCGGACGGCAGTCCGTCCCGCACCGGCGGCGATCGCCTCCCGGTACCGGGTCACCGTGCCCTCGGCGGCGCGGGCCCAGGTGAAGCGGGCCAGGACGCGCTCGCGTCCCGCCGCTCCGAGCCGGGCCCGCAGGTCCGGGTCGCCCAGCAGTCGGCTCAGCGCCACCGCCAGCGCGCCGGGGTCCCCCGGCGGTACCGCGAGGCACGTCTCGCCGTCACGGCCGGCGACCTCGGGGATCGCGCCGCCCGTGGTCGCGACCAGCGGGGTGCCGGTCGCCATCGCCTCGGCGGCCGGGAGGGAGAAGCCCTCGTAGAGCGACGGCACGCAGGCGACCTCCGCCGAGCGGACCAGGTCGACCAGTTCCGCGTCCGAGATGCCCTTCACGAAGTCCACGGCACCTTCGAGGCCGTAGCGCTCGACGGCGGCCGCGACCGGGCCCTCGGCCGGGCGCTTGCCGACGACGACCAGGTGCGCGCCGGGGTGTTCGGTGCGCACCTTCGCGAGCGCCTCGACGAGGAAGACCAGGCCCTTGAGGGGGACGTCCGCGCTGGAGGTCGTGACGATCCGGCCGGGGACGACCGGCACGGACGGGTCCGGCCTGAACAGGCTGGTGTCGGCGCCGATGTGGACGACATGGATACGGTCGTCGCGGACGCCGAGGTGGTCGACGATCTCCTGGCGGGAGGTGCCGGAGACGGTGAGCACCGAGGGCAGCCGGCGGGCCACCCGCTTCTGCATCCGGGTGAAGGCGTACCAGCGGCGCTTGGACATCCGCTGCTGCCAGCCCTCGGCCGCGTCCAGCTCCAACTGCCGGTCCACGGTGATCGGGTGGTGGATGGTGGTCACGAGCGGCGCGCCGATGTCGCCCAACAGGCCGTAGCCGAGCGTCTGGTTGTCGTGGACGACGTCGAACTCACCAGTGCGGGCCCGGAGATGGCGTCGGGCCCGCAGGGAGAAGGTGAGCGGCTCGGGGAAGCCGCCGGTCCACATCGTGGCGACTTCCAGGGCGTCGATCCAGTCCCGGTACTCGTCGCGTTTCGGGGTGCGGAAGGGGTCCGGGGAGCGGTACAGGTCGAGGCTGGGCAGCTCCGTGAGGGGGACGCCCCCGTCGAGGACGGGATACGGCTGGGAGCCGATCACCTCGACGCGGTGCCCGAGGCGGGCCAACTCGCGTGAGAGGTGCCGTGTGTAGACCCCCTGACCCCCGCAGAACGGGTTCCCCTTATAGGTGAGGAGCGCGATACGGAGCGGTCGCTCGCCGTCGGCGGCCAGGTCCTCGGAAGACCCCGCCTGACTGGCCTCAGCGGTCACTCTGGGCCCCCTTCTGCCTGCACTGTCCCGCGAGATTACGACGAGACGGTAATCTAGAACAAGTTTCAGACTTGATCGTTCAGGAGGCTCTGAATCTACCGGCAGGTAGGAGTCCTGTGAGCGGTGGATCAGGTGATTCACGCCACGAACGCCGCGCCCGCGTCACGGCCCGGCACCCTGTCATGCTGAGTGATCACACGCCCTCACGGACTGTCACGGAACCCAAGGTGGACAAGGTGGCCAAGCCGCCCAGAGTCGAAGCCAGTACCGCGCGACCCGACGCGCCGCCGCTGACCGAGCGGCAGGAGGCGCGGCGTCGCCGCATCCTGCACGCGAGCGCGCAGTTGGCGAGCCGGGGCGGGTTCGACGCGGTGCAGATGCGGGAGGTCGCGGAGTCCTCGCAGGTGGCGCTCGGCACCCTCTACCGGTACTTCCCGTCCAAGATCCATCTGCTGGTCGCCACCATGCAGGACCAGCTGGAACACATGCACGGCACGCTCCGCAAGAAGCCGCCGCAGGGCGAGACCGCGGCCGAGCGGGTCGCGGAGACCCTGATGCGGGCCTTCCGCGCCCTCCAGCGCGAGCCGCATCTGGCGGACGCGATGGTCAGGGCGCTGACCTTCGCGGACCGCAGCGTGAGCCCGGAGGTCGACCAGGTCTCCCACCAGACCACGCTGATCATCCTGGACGCGGTGGGCCTCCAGGACCCGACGCCGGAGCAGCTCTCGGCGGTCCGCGTGATCGAGCACACCTGGCACTCGGCACTGATCACCTGGCTGTCGGGCCGTGCCTCCATCGCCCAGGTGAAGATCGACATCGAGACGGTGTGCCGCCTGATCGACCTGACGGAACCACGGCGGTAGGCCTCCTGGCCCACGCGGCTGCCTCGCCGGGCACCCGTGCCGTACGGCCGGCTAGGACTTGTACGGCCGGTCCTCGGCGGGCCGCTGGTGCCCGCACGGCACCAGGTCACCGTTCCTGTCGAGGACCTCGGCGTCATGACCCCCGTTCACCCACACCGTGATGCCCTGGTCATGCACGACCACGTTGAACGGCGACTGCTCCGGCTCCGTCTCGGTCACCACCGTGAACTCCTCACCCGGACGCAACCAGTGATCGGTTCCCCACGGCTCGACCCACAGGCAGACCATCTCGCCGGTCTCGTTGCTCACGCTCGTCCGGGACACGCTCGAACCTTGCCAGCGACATGACCGGCCGGACAAGCCCTGGCTATCCGACCGTCGCGAGTCCGCTCCAGGTCCGTCCGATTCCCGGCTCCCCCGCCCAGCGCTCCAGGAGCCGCCTGGCCTCCTCCTCTGGGGCGGCGAGGGAGATCTGCTGGGCGCCGGTGTCGACGGTGCGCTGCTGCTCGTGGGTGCCCTCGCTGCAGCAGGCGCACAGCATGCGGACGCCGCTCGCGGGCTCGGCACCGAAGCCGTGGTCGGTGAAGAGGGCGACGAGTGCCTCCAGGTCGGCCGCCTCGCCCGCGGCCACGGTGACCTCCAGGGTGGGCAGCGGGGAGGCCTCGAAGAGCAACAGCTCGTCGAAGACGGGGTAGTTCGAGCCCTCGACGACCCGCTCGCCCTTGGGCTCGCCGTCGTGCACGACGATCTCGCCGTAGCGCCGACCGCCCGTCACGGGCACGTTGACGACCCGGCCGCGGGTCGGGCACAGCCGCTCGATCCAGACGACCTCGCGCTGACCGCCGGTGTCGAGGCGGACGCAGGCGTGCCCGAAGCGGCCGTCGATCTGCCCCTCGCCGTCCGGGAGTCGGATGCCGAATCCGGTCCAGGCGTCACGGGCGGTCGCCCAGTCCCGCTGGATCGTGGCCGCGATGCCGAGGTTCCAGTACGCCGGGTCGCCCTCGCCGCGGGGGCTGCGGGCGACCGCCTCCCGGCCCAGCTCGTACGCCTTGGCCCAGTTCCGCAGGAACTTGTGGGCGAGCGCGGCGTCGTACCACCACACCGCGCTCACTTCGAGGTCCGGGAAGTGCGCGAGCACCCGCTCGTACAACTCGGCGGCCCGCAGCCACTCCTCGGCGTCCCAGGCCGCACGCGCCTGCTCGATCAGCTTCTCGGCCTCGGACTTGGTCATGTGTTCCACCCCTGCTGTACGACGACCGCAGGAGCGTACGCGGTCGCGCCCGGGGCACGGACACCGGACCGGCACCGACTACTCCGCACCGGCACCGGCACGGACTACTCCTCCGGCGGAAAAACCGGCTCCCCGTTCCCCAGCAAGCTGATCATGATCGCCTCGACCGGGCAGTTCTCGGCGGCGGCCAGGATCCTCTCGTGGGCGTCGGTCTCCGGGTCGGTGGGGTGGGACTGGCGGGCGGTGTCGAGGTGGAAGCCGTCCGGGGCGGTGTGGACGCACTGGGCCGAGCCGATGCACAGGGAGCGGTCGACCTCGACGTGCCAGCGGTCCCCCATCGCCTCAGCCCTCCCAGCCGGCCGGCAGGTGGATCATCTTGTGCTCCAGGTACTCGCCGAAGCCCTCCGGGCCGAACTCCCGCCCCACACCGGAGTTCTTGTAGCCGCCGAAGGGACCGAGCATGTCGAGGCTGAAGGTGTTGACGTTGTACGTGCCGGTGCGCACCTGCTTCGCGACCTCGATGCCGTGCGCCACGTCGGCCGTCCACACGCTGCCCGAGAGGCCGTAGTCGGAGTCGTTGGCGATCTTCACCGCCTCGGACTCGTCGCCGTACGGCAGCAGACAGATCACCGGGCCGAAGATCTCCTCCCGCGCGATCCGCATCGAGTTGTCGACGTCCCCGAAGAGGGTCGGCTCGACGTACCACCCGCGGTCCAGGCCGGCGGGGCGTCCGCCGCCCGTGAGGATCTTCGCGCCCTCCTCCTGGCCGATCCTGATGTAGTCGAGGTTGCGGCGCTGCTGGCGTTCCGCGACCAGGGGGCCGACCTGGGTCGCCGGGTCCAGCGGGTCGCCGACGACGAGTGAACTCGCCGCCGCGGCAAGGGCTTCGGCGAACTCGTCGTAGCGGGAGCGGGGCAGCAGGATGCGGGTCTGGGCCACGCAGGCCTGGCCGTTGTTCATCCACGCGGACGGGACGATCCCCGCGACGGCCGCCTCGACGTCCGCGTCCGGCAGGACGACCGCCGCCGACTTGCCGCCCAACTCCAGTGTCACGCGGGTGAGGTTGCGGGCGGCGACCTCCATCACGCGCTTGCCCGCGCCCACCGAGCCGGTGAAGGAGACCTTGTCGATCCCGGTGTGTCCGACCAGGTACTCGCTGACCTCGCGGTCGGCCGGGAGGATGGACAGCACGCCCTCCGGCAGCCCGGCCTCCCGGGTGATCTCGGCCAGGATGTAGGCGTCCAGCGGCGACTCGGGCGACGGCTTGAGCACCACCGTGCAGCCGGCGAGCAGCGCGGGCGCGAGCTTGGCTGCGGCGACGAACTGCGGGACGTTCCACGGGACCACGGCCGCCACGACCCCTACCGGCTCGCGGCGCACGAGGATGCGGCCGAGGACTCCGTCGCGCTGCTCCTCGTAGGTGAAGTTGCGGGCGACCGTGATCGCGGAGTCCCAGACCATCATCGCGCCGAGGGCCTGCGCGAGGACGCTCCAGGAGTACGGGGAGCCGTTCTCGGAGGAGATCACGCGGGCGATCTCCTCGTGCCGTATCGCGATGGCGTCCTTGATCCTGGTGACGACCTCGATGCGTTCGTCGAGCGTCATCCGGGGCCAGGGTCCCTCGTCGAAGGCGGTGCGGGCGGCGGCGACGGCCGCGTCCACGTCCGCGCGGGAGGCGTGCGGGACCCGGCCGATGACCTCCTGGGTGTGCGGGGAGATCACCTCGATGACGTCCTCGCCCAGGGGGTCGGTCAACTCCCCGCCGATGAACAGCTGTCCGTGTTCCACGAGCTCGGTCATGGCGAACGCCTCCCTGCGGCGGCTTGCTGACGATCCATCAGATACGGAACTGATACCAGTTCCACTTCGAGGAGTCCACGGACCGCGCACCACGGCCATTGGTGACCTCGGGCTACCGTCGAAACCCGTTCTAGTTATAGTGACGGGGACGCGGTGATTGGGGAACTCATGGCGCAGGTGCACGACCACGGCGGCGGTGTCAGGTCCGTTCAGGTGCCGATCCCCGACAACCCTCTCGGCCACACGCTCGTGTACGTCGTCGAGACCGACCGGGGCCCGGTGCTGGTCGACACCGGATGGGACGACCCGGACTCCTGGGACACCCTCGCCGCGGGACTGACCGCGTGCGGGACCGGCGTCGGCGAGATCCACGGGGTCGTCATCACCCACCACCACCCCGACCACCACGGCCTGTCCGGGCAGGTGCGCGAGGCCTCCGGCGCCTGGATCGCGATGCACGCGGCGGACTCCGCGATCGTGCGGCGCACCCGGGAGACACGGGCCGAGCGCTGGTTCACCTACATGACGGCCAAGTTGGAGGCCGCGGGCGCCCCCGAGGAGCACATCGCCCCCCTGCGCACCGCACGCCGTCGCCGACTCCCGGGCTTCTCCCCCGCCTTGCCCGACCGCGAGATCGTCCCCGGTGAGCTCCTCGACCTCCCCGGCCGCAGACTCCGTGCGATCTGGACCCCCGGGCACACCCCCGGCCATGTCTGCCTGCACCTGGAGGAGGAGCACCCCGCCCGACTCCCCGGTCACGGGCGGCTGTTCTCCGGCGACCACCTGCTCCCGGAGATCACCCCGCACATCGGCCTGTACGAGGACCCCGACGACACCACCGTCACCGACCCTCTCGGCGACTACCTCGACTCCCTGGAGCGGATCGGCCGGCTCGCGCCCGCCGAGGTCCTCCCGGCCCACCAGCACGTCTTCACCGACGCGAGCGCCCGGGTGGAGGAGCTGCTCGCGCACCACGAGGAACGCCTCACCGACCTGCGCTCCCTCCTCGCCGAGCCCCTCACCCCCTGGCAGCTCGCCGAGCGCATGGAGTGGAACCGGCCCTGGGCACAGATCCCGTACGGCTCCCGCAACATCGCGGTCTCGGAGGCCGAGGCGCATCTGCGGCGGCTGGTGAAGCTGGGGCGCGCGGAGGCAATGGCGGGGAGCGATCCGGTGACGTACGTGGCGGTATAGGGACGAACGACCACCATCGAGACCTCACAGGCGGCCCTCAGCGGCTTCTCTACGGGCGAGTACAGTAGCCAGGTCGTCATCACACCCGTACGGGGGGAAGCCGGTGCAATTCCGGCGCTGACCCGCAACCGTGAGCCGCCGGTCACGGCGGTGAGCCGGACTGCCCCGCACGGTTCGTGACCGGCTCGCGCATCGGCAACCGGCCGGTGCACGGCACCGTCGAGGTATACGGAGCCGAGCCGCCCGGGGCTCCTCCCGTGCTGCCCGGCTCCCGCAGGGAGAAGGGCATCCGCCGATCATGAACGTCCGCCGCAGCGCAGCGGTCCTGGCCGCCACCGTCGTGATCGGCGCGGCCGCGCCCGCCGTCGCCGCCTCGCCGTCCCCGTCGCCGTCCCTGCCCTCGGGGCTGTACGGCAGCGGCGACCCCACGTACGACGGGGTCTGGCGGCAGTCCTACGCCCTGATCGCCCTGCACCGCGTGCACGCCCCGCTCCCCGCCGAGGCCGTCGACTGGCTGGCCGGACAGCAGTGCGCGAACGGGGCCTTCCCGGCGTACCGCGCGAACCCGGCCAAGGCCTGCGACCCCAAGCTGATGGTCGACACCAACAGCACCGCGGCGGCCGTCCAGGCCCTGTCCGCGGCCCGCGGGCACGCCGACGCGGTCACGAAGGCGGTGTCCTGGCTGAAGTCCGTCCAGAACAAGGACGGCGGCTGGGGTTTCGCCCCCGGCGGGGCCAGTGACGCCAACTCGACGTCCGTGGTGATCGGCGCCCTCCTCACCCAGGACCTCTCCGTCCCGGAGGTCAGGAGCGGCACGAAGTCGCCCTACGACGCCCTGCTGAAGCTGTCCCTGCCGTGTGCGGACGGCGGCGCCTTCGCCTACCAGCCGGACAAGAAGGGCAAGCTCAGCGCCAACGCGGACGCGACCGCGGCGGCCGTCGTCGCCGTCCTGGGGGGCGGCCCGCTGACGGCGAAGGCCGACGTCCGGGGAGAGATCGCCTGTGCCGACCTGCCCGACCTCACTCCGCGGCAGGCCGCGGCCAACGGGGCCTCCTATCTCGCCGAGTCGGTCGCGAAGGACGGCTACCTGAAGTCCGCCCTCCCCGGCGCCGAGGACCAGCCCGACTACGGCAACACGGCGGACGCGGTCGTCGCGCTGGCCGGGCAGGGCGGTACCGGGGCCGCGCGGAAGCCCCTGGCGTGGCTGGAGCGGAACTCCGCGAAGTGGGCCGAGCAGAGCGGTCCGGCGGCCTACGCCCAGTTGATCCTGGCCGCCGAGACGGGCGGCGCCGACCCGAGGGACTTCGGCGGCAAGGACCTGGTGGAGCAGCTGACCGAGAGCGGCCCGACACCGGTCGCCGCGTCGAAGGACGACTCCGGCGTCTCGCCGTGGTGGATCGTGGGCGCGGGTCTCGCCGCCGGCGCGGGCATCGGTTTCCTCATCAGCGGCCGCAACAAGAGGAAGCGGCCGTGATCCGCCGGGCGGCCCGCCCCACCGTCGCGGCGGCCCTCCTCGCCGTCCTGGCGGGGCTGCTCCTCGCCGTGGCGGGACCGGCCCGGGCCACCGGCTACCGCTACTGGTCCTTCTGGGACCGCGCGGGCACGAGGTGGACGTACGCCACGCAGGGGCCCTCGACCGCGGTCCCCTCGGACGGTGACGTCCAGGGCTTCCGTTTCGCGGTGAGCGAGGACTCGTCGGACGCGAGCAGGCCGCGCGGGACGGCGTCCTTCGCGGCGATCTGCGCGCACACGCCGGCCCAGGCGGGCCGCAAGCGCGTCGCCCTGGTCATCGACTTCGGCACGGCCGCGGACGCGCCCTCCGGTGAGAAGCCCCCGGCGGGGCGGGACGCCTGCGCGGTGGTGGACCGCGACGCGACGACGGCGGAGGCCCTGGCGGCGGTCGCGAAGCCGCTCCGGTACGGCACGAACGCCCTGCTGTGCGCGATCTCGGGGTATCCGCAGGCAGGTTGCGGCGAGGCGGTGACCGGGGCGAGGAAGCCGGCCTCCGCCGAGAAGAAGCACGACGGCGGCCCGTCCGTGGGGCTGTGGGCGGGAGCGGCGGCCGTGCTGGCCCTGGCCGCGGCGGCTGCCTGGCAGGCGAGGCGCCGCCGCCATGCGTGACAACGCCGGGGCGCCTTCCGGCGCGAGGCCTCGCGGCACCGGCGTGAGCGTGAGACCGGACACCGGCGCCGACCAGCCCCCTCGCCCCGTCGCCGACCGGCCCCCTCGCCCCGTCTCCCTCCACCCGGGTGCCTGGTGGCTGTGGGCCCTCTCGCTCGGTGTCGCGGCCACCCGGACCGGCAACCCGCTGCTCCTCGCCCTCCTCGTCGCCGTGTCCGCCTATGTGGTGGCCGCCTGCCGCCGTCCCTCCCCCTGGGCCCGCTCCTACGCCGCGTTCCTCAAGCTCGCTCTCGCCGTCCTCCTCGTCCGTCTCGTGTTCGCCGTCGTCCTCGGCTCGCCGGTCCCCGGCACCCATGTCCTGGTCACACTCCCCGAACTCCCCCTCCCCGAGTGGGCGCAGGGCATCCGGCTGGGCGGCAGGGTGACCGCGGAGTCCCTCGTCTTCGCCCTCTACGACGGTCTGAAACTGGCCGCGCTCCTCATCTGCGTGGGCGCGGCGAACACCCTCGCCAACCCGCACCGCCTCCTCAAGTCCCTCCCCGGCGCGCTCTACGAACTCGGCGTCGCCGTCGTCGTGGCGCTCACCTTCGCCCCCCACCTCATCGCCGACGTCCAGCGGCTGCGGGCCGCCCGGCGTCTCCGCGGTCGCCCGGACACCGGTCTGCGGGGCCTCCTCCAGGTCGGACTCCCGGTCCTGGAGGGCGCGTTGGAGCGTTCGGTCGCCCTCGCCGCGGCGATGGACGCCCGCGGCTACGGCCGTACCGCCGAGGTCCCGCCCCGCGTCCGCCGGACGACCACGGCCCTCACCCTCGGCGGTCTGCTCGGGGTCTGCGCGGGAACGTACGGGCTGCTCACCGCCGAAGGCGGCACGTACGGCCTCCCCGTCCTCCTCGCCGGCCTGACCGCCGCCCTCGCGGGGCTGCGTCTGGGCGGTCGCCGCACGCCGCGCACGCGGTACCGGCCGGACCGCTGGACTCCGCGTGCCTTCCTGGTCGCCGGTTCCGGCGCGGCCGTCGCCGCGGCGATGTCCGTCGCGGCCGTCACCGACCCGGCCGCCCTGAACCCAGGCGTGGTCCCGCTGGTCGCGCCCACCCTGCCGCTGTGGCCCGCCGCGGCCGTCCTGCTGGGCCTCCTGCCGGCCTTCCTCGCCCCCGCCCCCAAGGAGCCGTCGCCGTGATCCGCTTCGAGGACGTCTCCGTGACGTACGACGGGGCCGCCGAACCCACCGTCCAGGGCGTCGACTTCGAGGTGCCCGAAGGTGAACTGGTGCTGCTCGTGGGCCCGTCGGGCGTCGGCAAGTCCACGGTTCTCGGCGCGGTCAGCGGACTGGTCCCGCACTTCACCGGCGGCACCCTGCGCGGCCGGGTCACGGTGGCCGGCCGCGACACCCGCACCCACAAGCCGCGTGAACTGGCCGACGTGGTGGGCACGGTGGGCCAGGACCCGCTGTCCCACTTCGTGACGGACACGGTCGAGGACGAACTCGCGTACGGCATGGAGTCGTTGGGCCTGCCCCCTGCGGTGATGCGCCGCCGGGTGGAGGAGACGCTCGACCTGCTGGGCCTGGCCCCGCTCCGCGACCGCCCCCTGGCCACCCTCTCCGGCGGCCAGCAACAGCGGGTGGCGATCGGCTCGGTCCTCACCCCGCACCCCGAGGTCCTGGTCCTGGACGAACCGACCTCGGCCCTGGATCCCGCGGCGGCCGAGGAGGTCCTGGCCGTCCTCCAGCGCCTGGTCCACGACCTCGGCACCACGGTCCTCATGGCCGAACACCGCCTGGAACGCGTCATCCAGTACGCCGACCAGGTCGCCCTCCTCCCGGCCCCGGGCGCCCGCCTGCGGGTGGGCACCCCGGCCGGGATGATGGCCGAGTCCCCGGTGTACCCGCCGGTGGTGGACCTGGGCCGGCTGGCGGGCTGGTCGCCACTGCCGCTGACGGTGCGGGACGCCCGGCGCAGGGCGGGAGACCTGAGGGAGCGGCTGGCCGGGCACGTGGCCGAGGTAAGCAAGCCCGGGGGCAGCAGGCCCGAGGACGGCGCACCCGCGGCCGCCGACGGCAGGACCGCCCCACAGGGGCCACCCGCACCCGACCACGAAAGCGAAACGGTTGGTGTGGGTGGGAACCCCGGGACGCCCCGCCGAAGGCGGGCGTTCCGCACCCGTCCCAGCCACCTCACGGCGAACCCCGCGGACGTCACCGCCCACGTCACCGCCCTCTCCGTCCGCCGAGCCCACGTCCAGGCCCTGCGCCACATCGACCTCACGATCCGCCCCGGCGAGACCATCGCCCTCATGGGCCGCAACGGCGCCGGAAAGTCCACCCTCCTCAACACCCTCGTAGGGCTCGTGGCACCGAGCACCGGCACGGTCGAGGTCGGCGGCGCCCCGCCTCACCGCACCCCGCCCCGGGACCTCGTCCGCCGGGTGGGCCTCGTCCCCCAGGAACCCCGCGACCTCCTCTACGCGGACACCGTCGCCGCGGAGTGCCGGGCCGCCGACAAGGACGCCGCCGCCGTACCCGGCACCTGCCGCGCCCTCGTGACCGACCTGCTCCCGGGAGTCACCGACGACACCCACCCCCGGGACCTCTCCGAGGGCCAGCGCCTCGCCCTCGCCCTCGCCGTGGTCCTGACCGCCCGGCCACCGCTGCTGCTCCTGGACGAGCCGACCCGCGGCCTGGACTACGCGGCCAAGGCCCGCCTGGTGGGCCTGCTGACGGACCTCGCCGCCGCCGGCCACGCGATCATGCTGGCCACCCACGACGTGGAACTCGCCGCCGAGCTCGCCCACCGGGTCGTCCTGCTGGCCGAGGGCGAGGTGATCGCCGACGGTCCGGCGGCGGACGTCATCACGTCCTCCCCGTCCTTCGCACCCCAGGTCAGCAAGATCCTCGCCCCGCAGCGCTGGCTCACGGTGGCCCAGGTGCGGAAGGCCCTGTCATGACCGAGGTCCCCGGCGAAAAAGGCCCGGCCACGACCCAGGCCCCCGGCAGGCCCCGCACACCCCGCACCACCAGAGCCGTCCGCCTCGGCCCCCGCTCCCTGCTCACCCTCGCCCTCGTCAGCGCGGTGGGCGTCGCGGCCTTCGGCTGGCCCTTCCTCGCCCCGCCCGACTCGCAGGTCGGCAGCCACACCCAGGACGCCCCCTGGCTCTTCGCCGGACTGCTCGTCCTCCTCGTCGCGGTGGTCGCGGCGGCGATCGCGGAGTCCGGACTGGGCCCCAAGGCCGTGGCGATGCTCGGCGTGCTCGCCGCGACCGGGGCCGCCCTCAGGCCCATCGGCGCGGGCACCGCCGGTATCGAGCCGATGTTCTTCCTGATGGTGCTCAGCGGCCGGGTCCTCGGCCCCGGCTTCGGCTTCGTGCTCGGCAACGTCACGATGTTCGCGTCCGCCCTGCTCACCGGCGGGGTCGGCCCGTGGATGCCGTTCCAGATGCTGGCGATGGGCTGGTTCACGATGGGCGCGGGCCTGCTGCCGGTGCCCGCCCGCGCACCGGGCCGCACCGAGGTCCGGATCCTGGCCGCGTACGGCTTCCTCGCCGCCTTCGCCTACGGCACCGCCATGAACATGGCCGGCTGGCCCTTCATGGGCGCCCTCGCCTCGAACATCGCCTTCGACCCGCACGCCGGCGTCCCCGCCAACCTGGCCCGCTTCATCGCGTACTGCCTGGCCACCTCGCTCGGCTGGGACCTGGGCCGGGCCCTGATCACCGTCGTCCTGACGCTCACCCTCGGCCCGGCTCTCCTCAGGGGGCTGCGCCGGGCCACCCGCCGAGCCGCCTTCGAGGCCCAGGTCACATTCGAGGGGCCCGAGCGGTGAAGCACCCCACATGACGCAGCTCACCTACGAAGCGGAACAGTAGGTGAATTTCGGACATAACACCCAGCAGGCACCCCCTCTGACCTGCGCTTTGCGAGCCAGGTCACACCGGCGGTGATACCCGGCGATTCGACCACAACTAGTAAAAGGGGTCATTGCGGACGCCTTCCGGACCTGTTTCTGTGGACGACGTCGCACGGCGCCGACAAGCCCACGGGCCTCGGCGCCGACGCATGTCCCCCGGGACCGCGAGCGACACCACCGTCCCCGAAGAAAAGGTTCTCCGTGTCCGTCTCCCGCATCGCCCGCCGCATCGCTTCCCCGAAGAAGGCCATCACCACCGCCGCGATGGCCGCCGCCACCGCCGGCCTGGTCCTGACCGCGGCGCCGGCCCATGCGGCCACGACCAGCTCCTCCGCCCAGGCCAAGGCCATCGCGCACCAACTGATCCCGAACGGCGCCCAGTACGCGGCCTTCAGCAAGATCGTCGAGCACGAGAGCGGCTGGAACGTCAACGCGACGAACTCCTCCTCCGGCGCCTACGGTCTGGTCCAGGCCCTGCCCGGCTCCAAGATGGCCTCCGCCGGCTCCGACTGGAAGACCAACCCCAAGACCCAGATCAAGTGGGGTCTGGACTACATGAACTCCCGCTACGGCAGCCCGACCGGAGCCTGGGCCTTCTGGCAGGCCAACGGCTGGTACTGAGCCGACGCGCACAGCATCGCCGTACACCTTCGACCCGCCGCGCGGCTCACCGCCGTACCCCGTCGAAGAACCGCACCACCTGCGGGGCCGACACCACGACCGAGCCGAAGTGGTCCACGGCCCCCTGATCGACCACCCGCACCCTCGCTCCCTGACCTGCGAGGGTGCGGGCGCATGTCCGGGTGTTGGCGAGGGGCACGTCGGTGTCCCCGGCCGCGGCGTACAGCCGCACCGGCACCTCCGGCTTCCAGTCGCAGGTGTGGTCGGCGGCGCGCATCGCGTCCAGCACCGCGCCGGACGGGTGCCGCAGCCGCTCGTAGAAGGCAGGCGTGAGCAGCTCCCTCACCGAGGGGGCGAGTCCCCTGACGACGTCCTCCTGCTCGTGGCTGCCGTCGAGGAGCCCTTCGACCCGGCTCGCCCAGGGCGCGCGGAACGCCTCGGAGGGGTCCCTGTAGAGGGGGTGCAGGCGGTTCTGCGCGACCAGCCAGTACGCGGTGTACAGGACCCCGCTGACGTCGTTGACCCGGCCGTCGAACAGCGCGGGCATCTCCTGGCCCTCCAGGTCGTACGGGCCGCTGACCGGGGCGAGCGCCGTCAGCCGGAAGTGCCGGTCGGCGCCCCCGTCCAGCGCCTTCCCCAGCGCCATCGCCACCTGCCCGCCCTGGGAGAACCCCGTCACGTACAGGTCCCCGGTGAGCAGACGGCCGAGCCGGTCCGCGGCGGTCCGGGCGGCCCTCAGCATGTCCAGGGAGGCCGTCACGGACGAGGCGGTGTCCATGTACGGGTGCGGGCCCGGCCCCTCACCGAGGCCGAGGTAGTCGGGGGCGGCGACCGCACGGCCCGCGCTCGCCTGGAGATACGACGGTATCCGCCCGAAGTCCTCGCTCACCGAGGGCGCGTAGCCGCGGTCGACCATCGTGCCGTGGGTGTCGGAGACCAGGTCGAGGCGGTGCGGGCCGCCCGCGGGCAGCGTCAGCAGGCCGGTCGCCGTGGTCGGCGCCCCGTGCGGGTCGACGGTCCGGTAGGTCAGCCGGTACGTCCGTACGCCGTACCGCACCACGTCGGCGTCGACGTCCCGCCCGGTCAGGAACGCCCTGACCTGCTCGGCGTCCCGGTCGGCGACCGGCGTGACCGACAGCAGCCCACCGCGCGGCGCGGACCGTGCCTGTCCGTCCGCGGCCACCGCCACCGGGGCCACGACGAGCCCGGCGAGCAGCAGGGCCGCCGCCGCGGCGAGTGCCCTGCGGGTCCGCCCGCTCGTCCTTCTTCCCTCGCCCTTGCGCGTCTCATCCCTCATGCCCGTCGACGCTACGGACGCGCCGCGCACCCCGGCATCCGAGAGTCCCCCGCTTCCGTGGTGGACTTGGGTGCACCCCGACCGTCCGGCTGTCCGGAGAATCGATGAGCGAACAGAGCGGCACCGGCACGAAGCCGGCCGACGACCCCGAGGCGCGCGGACTGCGGCTGGTGCCCGTGCTGCTGGGGCTGACGGTGGTCAGCGGGCTGATCGACGCGGTCAGCTATCTGGGCCTGGAGCACGTCTTCACCGCGAACATGACCGGCAACGTCGTCGTGCTCGGGTTCGCGGCGGCCGGCGCCCCCGGCTTCTCGGTGGCGCACACCCTGACCTCACTGGGCTCCTTCGTCGTGGGCGCGATGGCGGGCGGCCGGGTCGCCGTACGGCTCGGCTCCGGCTCCCGGCGCACCTGGGCCCGGCTCACGCTCGCCGCCGAGGCGGTTCTCCTGGGCGTCTCGGCCGTGGTCGCGTTCGCCGCGCCCGGCGCCACGGCCACCGCCTACACCCTGATCGCCGTCACGGCGTTCGCGATGGGCCTGCGCAACGCCACGGTCCGCAGGCTCGGCATCCCTGACCTGACGACGACCGTGCTGACCATGACGTTGACCGGCCTGGCCGCCGACTCGCGCGCGGGCGGCGGCCCCGGCACCCGCTCCCCGCGCCGTACGGCGTCCGTGGTCGCGATGGTCGCCGGGGCCGGGCTCGGCGCGTGGCTGGTGCTCCACCACGGCCTCGCCCTGCCGCTGGCGATCGCGGCGGGGCTGGTGGCCGTGCTGGCGGTGGTCGCCTCGGGGCGCGAGTAGCCCGCTTACTTGGCCAGGAAGGCCAGCAGCGCCGAGGTGACCTCCTCGTGGTGCGTCCACAGCAGGCCGTGCGGCGCGCCCTCGATCTCGACGTACTCGGCGGACGGCAGCAGCGCGTGGAAGGGCCGGCCCGTGGCGTCGATGGGCAGGATGCGGTCGCCGGTGCCGTGCAGGATCAGCGCCGGTACGTCGATCTTCGCCACGTCGGCCCGGAAGTCGGTGATCCAGGTCGGCACGCAGGCCACCGAGGCGTGCGCCGAGGCACCCGCGGCCACGTTCCAGCTGCCGCGCACGGCCGCCTCGCTGATCCGGCTGCCGAGCGTCTCGTCCAGGTTGTAGAAGTCCTGGTAGAAGGCGTCGAAGTAGGCGTACCGGTCCTTGGTCACGGCCTCCAGGATGCCGTCGAACACCGACTGGTCCACCCCGGTCGGGTTGTCGTCGGTCTTCAGCAGGAACGGCTCCAGGGAGGCCAGGAAGGCCGCCTTCGCGACCCGGCGCGAGCCGTAGGTGCCCAGGTAGCGGCCGACCTCGCCGGTGCCCATCGAGAAGCCGACGAGGACCGCGTCGGTCAGGTCCAGGGTGGTGAGGACCTTGTCGAGGTCGGCGGCGAAGGTGTCGTAGTCGTAGCCCGTGGTGGGCTGCGAGGAGCGGCCGAAGCCGCGGCGGTCGTAGGTGATGACCCGGTGGCCTGCCTCCAGGAGCGCGGGCAGCTGCTTCTCCCAGGAGTGACCGTCGAGCGGGTAGCCGTGGATCAGGACGACGGGCTGTCCGGTGCCGTGGTCCTCGTAGTAGAGCTCGATCGGGGCGCTGTTCTCTTCACCGACGGTGATGTACGGCATGGGGTTCCTCTCCCTAGGACGGAGGTTCCAGCTCACCAGGAACGGTCCAAGGTCACCAGGCAGAAGTGCAGGCGGAAGTAGCGCGCGCTTGTTCTAATTGTCGTGATGACCAGTCATGTTTCCGAAGTCCCGCAGCCCGAAATCCCCCGGTCCGAGGTGCCACGGGCCGAGGTGCCCCAGGCCGAGGTGCCCCAGGCCGGCACCGCTTTCGGTGTGATGCTGCGCTCCCTGCGCCGGGCCGCCCGGCTGACCCTGGAGGAGCTGTCCGAGGCGTCCGGGGTGAGTGTGCGCGCCCTCGGTGACCTGGAGCGCGGCCGCAGCCGGGGCCCGCAGCGCCGCACCGTCGAGGCGCTCGCCGGCGCCCTCCACCTCGACGCCGAGCAGCGTGAGCGCCTCCAGCGGCTTGCCGACACCGGCCGGGAGCGCGCGGCGGCGCCGGCCCCGCCGTACCTACTGCGGACCGTCCCGGACTTCACCGGCCGGCGGCAGGAGCTGGCGGACCTGGAGGCGCTCGCCACCGGCACCCGCACACGGGCCGCGGTGCTGTTCGGGCCGGGCGGGCAGGGCAAGACGACCCTGGCCGCGGAGGCCGTACGGCGGCTGAGCGGCTCCTTCCCGGACGGCAGTGTCTGCGTCCAGCTGCACGGGATGAGCGAGGCCCCGCTGCCGCCTGCCGAGGCCCTGGTCCTGCTGCTCACGGCGCTCGGCCAGCCGCCCGACCGGATCCCGGTGGACCCGGTCGCCCGCGAGGCGCTGTACCGGACCACGCTCGCCGGCCGGCGGGCGCTGATCGTCCTCGACGACGCGGCCGACGAGGCGCTCACCCGGCCGCTGCTGCCGGACGCCGAGGGCAGTTTCGTGCTGGTCACCAGCAGACGGCCGCTGGCCGGCCTCGAAGGCGTACGGCGGATCAGGCTGGGCGGCCTCAGCGGCGGGGAGTCGGCGCGGCTCCTGGAGCGGATCCTCGGCGCCCCGCGCACCGACGGCCAGTCCGAGGCGATCACCCGGCTGACCGAGCTGTGCGGCCATCTCCCGCTGGCGCTGCGGATCGTCGGCAACCGCCTCTCCAGCCGCCCGGGCTGGACCCCGGCCCGGCTGGTGGAGCAACTCGCCGACGAGGAGCGCCGGTTGAGCGGGCTGGTGGCGGGCGACCTCGCCGTGCGCAGCGCGCTCGCCCTGTCCTGGGGCCAACTCACCGACCCGCACCGGCGGTTGCTGCGCCGGCTCGCCCTGGTCCCGGGCCATGACACCGGCCCGGAACTCGCGTCGGTGCTGACCGGCGAGGACCTGTCGGCCACCGAGGACTCCCTGGACCTGCTGGTCGACCGGGGCCTGCTGGAGGAGACGGCACCCGGCCGGTACGCCCTGCACGATCTGGTACGGCTCTTCGCGCGGGAGCAACTGGGCGCCGAGGAGCCGGAGTCGGTGGTCCGGGAGGTGCGGCTGCGGATGGCGGACTGGCTGTTGCGGTCGCCCGCGGCGGCCGGCCGCCGGTTCGAGGCGCCGGGTGCGCCGCAGCCGTGGCCGGGCGAGGTCCCGGCGCTCACGCCCCGGTCCGCGCGGGCGGCGGAGGAGTGGCTGACGGCCGAACGCGCGAACTGGGCGGGCGCCCTGCCGGTGCTGTTCGCGGCGGACCGGCACGCGGAGATCCTGCATGTCTCGCGCACCCTGTACTGGTTCTCCGACCGCTGGGGTCTGTGGCCCGAGTGGCGGACGCTCTTCTCCTACGGTGCCCGGTCCGCGGCCGCCCTCGGGGACCGGGCGGCCGAGGCCCACCAGCTCAACTGTCTCGCCTGGGCCCACTCGGTGGGCGCCTCCGAGTACGAGCGGGCCGGGCAACTGGCCCGGCAAGCACTGGAGTTGGCGACGGAGACCGGCGACCTCGACCAGCAGGCCTGGTCGTGGTCGTACATCAGCGGGTCCTGTATGGGGCTGTCCCGGCCCGCTGAGGCGGCGGAGGCGGCGGCGCGGGCCACCCGGCTCTTCGAAGAGACCGGCGACTCGGCGGGCAAGGCGGTCTCCCAGCGGGTCCTCGGCAAGGCGCTGCGTGAATCCGGCCGCGCTGCCGAGGCGTTGACCCTGCACCGGGCCCTGCTGGGCACCTCCACGGGGGACGTACCGGGCCTGGACGCGTACGTCGAGGCCCTGCTCCGGTACGAGATAGCGAGCGACCTGCTGGCCCTGGAGCGCTGGCCCGAGGCGGTGGCGGCCTACCGGACCGTCACCACGCCCCTCTCCCACGGCGGCCTCGACCGCCTCCAGGCCCAGTCCCTCACGGGCCTCGCCACGGCCCTGCGGCACTGCGGCGACCTCACGGAGGCACGCGAGCACCTGAGCCGGGCGCACGGGCTGTTCCTGTCGGTGGGTGACGTACTGTCCGCGGAGCGGACGGCGGCGGAGATCGAGGAGCTGGGGGGTGCCGGCTGAGGGGACGGGGCGGAGCGTCGGCACCAGGCAACGGCTCGCCTCGATGATCCCGCGCGCGTTCCCGGCGCTCGGTCCCATCTCAGCGGCGCCTTCGATACGTCAGCCCGAAGTCCGTCTCCCACTCCGCCGAGGCGGCCTTCGAGCGCTCCCACACGCCGTGGATGCTGTCGCCGTCCGCGCCGAGCCGCCCGGTGAACCGCTGCCGGAAGGAGAGCGGCGTGAAGTCCGCCTCCTCGCGCAGCAGTTGCCACACCGCACCGTCGAAGGTCATCGCGTACACGCGCACGACGCCCCGCGAGTCGAAGTAGTGCTGCGTGTACGCCCCGCTGTCCGGATCGACCGACACGACGGCCATGCTCTCGGGCGCGGGCTCCGCCGTCGCGCCCATCACGACCACTTCCTGCGAGTGAGGACCGCGTCGGCACACGGAAATCATCGGCGGACCGAGATCAACTGTGGATCGAAGTCATCGGCGGGTCGACAAGCCCGCCGCCGGAAGCCGGCGCCCCTCGGAGTGCAGGCCAGGCGAAGGCCGACGGGTCCTCGCCGTCGTCGTACCCCGGGACCCCGGGGTCGAAGGAGGACAGCACCCGCCCGTCCACCGCGTACTCCACCCGCTGCGTGGCGTTAGCAACTGGCGTCCGCGACTCCGAGACCCCCGCGGGACCGATCCCCACGATCGACCCCGCCGTCTTCACCACCTTCGTCAACTGGACGCCGGCTACAGCCGCTGAATGATCGTGCCGGTGGCCAGCGCCCCGCCCGCACACATCGTGATCAACGCGAACTCCTTGTCCGCGCGCTCCAGTTCGTGCAACGCCGTGGTGATGAGCCGCGCCCCCGTCGACCCCACCGGGTGTCCGAGCGCGATCGCGCCGCCGTTGACGTTGACCTTCTCCAGGTCCTGGTCGAAGACCTGGGCCCAGCTGAGCACCACCGACGCGAAGGCCTCGTTGATCTCGACGAGGTCGATGTCCTTCAGGGACATGCCCGCCTTGCCGAGGACCGCGCGGGTCGCGTCGATCGGGCCGTCCAGGTGGAAGTGCGGGTCGGCCCCGACCAGCGCCTGCGCCACGATCCGCGCCCTCGGCTTCAGCTTCAGCGCCCGCGCCATCCGCTTGGACGCCCACATGATCGCCGCGGCCCCGTCGCTGATCTGCGAGGAGTTGCCCGCCGTGTGGATCGCCGTCGGCATGACCGGCTTCAGGCCCGCCAGCGCCTCCATGGAGGTGTCCCGCAGCCCCTCGTCCCGGTCGACCAGCCGCCACATGCCCTGCCCGGCCCGCTGCTCGTCCTCGGTGGTCGGCACCTGGACCGCGAACGTCTCCCGCTTGAAGCGCTCCTCGGACCAGGCGACGGCCGCCCGCTCCTGGGAGACCAGACCGAGCGAGTCGACGTTCTCGCGGGTCAGCCCCCGGCGCCGGGCGATGCGTTCGGCCGCCTCGAACTGGTTGGGCAGGTCCACGTTCCACTCGTCGGGGAACGGCTTGCCCGGCCCGTGCTTGGAGCCGGACCCCAGCGGCACCCGGGACATCGCCTCGACCCCGCAGCTGATCCCGACGTCGATGACCCCGGCGGCGACCATGTTGGCGACCATGTGGGAGGCCTGCTGCGAGGACCCGCACTGGCAGTCGACCGTCGTCGCCGCCGTCTCGTAGGGCAGCCCGACCGTCAGCCAGGCGGTGCGCGCGGGGTTCATCGACTGCTCGCCGGCATGCGTGACCGTACCGCCGACGATCTGTTCGACCGCGTCGGCGGGGATGCCGGTGCGGCCGAGGAGTTCACGGTAGGTCTCGCCCAGCAGATACGCGGGATGCAGATTGGCGAGCGCGCCGCCGCGCCTGCCGATGGGAGTGCGGACGGCTTCGACGATCACGGGTTCGGCGGCCATGGGTGCGGGTCCTCTCCTCCGAACGGATCCCTGGAACTAGTACGTGTTCTAGTTAGCGCACTGCTTGCAGTCTGCGGACGATCCGGCCGCCACCGCAAGGGTCTTGCAGGCAATTGGGGTCTCCGCACCCCTTGCCTCTTGTAGAACCCGTTACTACCTTCACGGCAGCTCTGTTCCTGATGGGCCGTCAGAAAGCTGTCGAACAGCTGGAGTGAGTTGCCGATGCAGTGTCCAGCGCTTCCCGACGGGTTCGACTTCACCGACCCCGACCTGCTGCAAAGCCGCGTACCGCTGCCGGAGTTCGCCGAACTGCGCCGGGCCGAACCGGTGCGCTGGATCCCCCAGTCGGGCAACATCGCCGGCTTCCAGGACGGGGGGTACTGGGCGGTCACCCGGCACGCGGACGTCAAGTACGTCTCCACCCACCCCGAGATCTTCTCGTCGTACCTCAACACGGCGATCATCCGCTTCAACGAACACATCCAGCGGGACGCGATCGACGCCCAGCGCCTGATCCTGCTGAACATGGACCCGCCGGAACACACCCGGGTGCGCGGGATCGTCCAGCGGGTCTTCACGCCCCGGGCCATCCGCGCCCTGGAGCAACGGCTGCACGACCGCGCCCTCGCGATCGTGGAGACCGCCCGCACCCTGCCCGGTGACTCCTTCGACTTCGTCACCCAGGTCGCCTGCGAACTGCCCCTCCAGGCCATCGCCGAGCTCATCGGCATTCCGCAGGACGACCGGGCGAAGATCTTCGACTGGTCCAACAAGATGATCTCGTACGACGATCCGGAGTACGCGATCACCGAGGAGGTCGGCCAGGAGTCCGCCATGGAACTCATCGCGTACGCGATGAACATGGCGGCCGACCGCAAGCAGTGCCCGGCCCAGGACATCGTCACGAGGCTGGTGTCGGCGGAGGACGAAGGCAGCCTGAACTCCGACGAGTTCGGCTTCTTCGTGTTGATGCTGGCGGTCGCGGGCAACGAGACGACCCGCAACGCCATCACCCACGGCATGCACGCCTTCCTCACCCACCCCGACCAGTGGGAGCGGTACAAGGCCGAACGCCCCTCGACGGCCGCCGAGGAGATCGTCCGCTGGGCGACCCCCGTCAACGCCTTCCAGCGCACGGCCACCCAGGACACCGAACTCGGCGGCAAGCAGATCAGGAAGGGCGACCGGGTCGGCATCTTCTACGCCGCCGCCAACCACGACCCCGACGTCTTCGAGAACCCGGACGTCTTCGACATCACCCGCGACCCCAACCCCCACCTCGGCTTCGGCGGGGGCGGCCCGCACTACTGCCTCGGCAAGTCCCTGGCGGTCCTGGAGATCGACCTGATCTTCAACGCGATAGCCGACGCCATGCCCGACCTCCGCGCGGCCGGCGACCCCCGCCGCCTGCGCTCGGCGTGGATCAACGGCGTCAAGGAACTCCAGGTCACCCTGGGCTGACCCCGGTTCCGGCGCGACGGGCCGACGGCTCCAGGGAGCCGTCGGCCGCTCGCGACGTCATCCGGGCCCGGGGCCCCTGGAGCAGGTACGACAACCCGAACCCGCCGGCGACCACGGCCGCACCGCCCACCGCGTCCAGCACCCAGTGGTTCCCCGTGGCCACGATCGCCGAGACGGTGAACAGCGGGTGCAGCAGCCCGAGTCCCTTCATCCACCACCGGGGTGCGACGACCGCGATGACGACCCCGCACCACAGCGCCCACCCGAAGTGCAGCGAGGGCATCGCCGCGTACTGGTTGGTCAGCGCGGTCAGGGTCCCGTAGTCCGGCTTGGAGAAGTCCTGCACGCCGTGCACGGTGTCGATGACCCCGAGCGCCGGCATCAGCCGTGGCGGGGCGAGCGGATAGAGCCAGAACCCGACGAGGGCCAGCAGCGTCGCGAACCCGAGCGAGGCCCTGGCCCACCGGTAGTCCACCGGGCGCCGCCAGTACAGCACGGCCAGCACGGTCAGCGGGACCACGAAGTGGAGGGACTCGTAGTACTGGTCGAAGAAGTTCCGCAGCCAGTCGACCTTGACGACCGCATGGTTGGCCCAGTGCTCGATGTCGATGTGCAGCAGGCGTTCCAGATCGAGGATCTGCTGCCCGTGCCGCTCGGCGGTGGCCCGCCCCGCGGAGTTGCTGCCGCCGGTCGCCGCCAGCCGGACCTGCTGGTAGGCGGCGTACGTGACCCGGATCAGCAGGAGTTCGAGGAGCAGGTTCGGCCGTGTCAGCACCCGCCGCAGGAACGGCAGCAGCGGCACGTGCCGGAACCGGGCGGGCTCCTGAGGGGCGTACTGCGGGGCGATCGGTGTCCGGTAGTACGGCGAGGTCCGCGACAGGAAGGGGATCACGGTGGCGGCGGCGAGCGCGGCCAGCAGCACCATGTTGTCCCGCAGGGGGTACAGCGTCGCGATGTGCGGCAGCAGCATCTTCGTCGGCAGGGTCATCACCACGACGACGGCGACCGGCCACACGTACCGGTCGGAGGCCCGCTTGCCGACCCGTCCGACGACCGCGAGCAGCACCCACAGCAGCTGGTGCTGCCAGGTGGTCGGCGAGACCGCGATCGCCGCGCAGCCGGTGATCGCGACGGCGAGCAGCAGCTGGCCGTCGCGGGCGTAGCGCACGGCCCGGCGCACGCCCAGCGCGGCGACGGCCGCGCCGAGCACCAGGAAGAGGGAGATCTCCAGCGGCCCGGCCACACCCAGGCGCAGCAGCAGGCCGTGCAGGGACTGGTTGGCGAGGTCGTCGGCGGGGCCCCCGAGGCCGGTGCCCGCGATGTGGTGGACCCAGTAGGTGTACGAGTCGTGCGGCAGCGCGGCCCAGGCGAGCGCGGTGCCGGCGGCGAAGGTCCCGGCCGCGGTGAGGGCGCCCCGGCGGCGGCCGGTGAACCAGAGCAGGGCCGCGAAGAGCAGGACCGTGGGCTGGAGGGCGGCGGCGAGCCCGATGAGCACTCCGGCGGCCCGCTCACCCCGGACGGCGAAGCAGGCGACGAGGACCAGCAGGACCGGGATGATGCTGGTCTGCCCGAGGTAGAGCGTGTTGCGCACGGGCAGCGACAGCATCAGGAGGCTGATCGCGACCGGCGCGGCGAGCAGGGAGGTGCGGCGGCCGACCGGCTGGGGCAGCGCTCGGGCGGCGAGGAGACCGAGGGCGACGACCAGGAGCAGGGTGCCGAAGGTCCAGCCCCAGCCGAGCGCCTGTTCGGCGGCGCGGGTGAGCGGCTTCAGCACAAGTCCCCCGAACGGGGTACCGGTGAACTGCGTCGAGTCGTACAGCGACCCCTTCAGATGCAGGACGCCGTCCGGGCCGACCCAGGTCTCCAGGTCCGTCAGCCGCTCGCCTCTGGGAGTGCGCAGGACGACGGCCAGCTCGCGCAGGGCGAGGGCGGCCGCCACCAGCCACAGGGCGATCCTGGCCGCACGCATCCGCGTGTGGATCTCGGTGGTCCCCCTGTGCTCCGCATTCGCCACGCCGCGCCGGCCTCTCGTCCTGTACGTGCCATGCGTCCGTGAAGAAGGACGCAGGCCACCCCGACTTCACCTGACATCCGCTTCGATTTGTCCGAATGACGATAGTCCGCCGGAAGCGTCACCACGCGATCGGAGCGCGAGATGGGTCACAGGCGTCGCGAGAGGAGGCGTCCTCGACCGAGGGCGGGGTAGCTGCATAGAGCACGTTTATTCACACAAGGCGACTGGACTTGAGCGCTCCGTAGGCCCGGCAAGTCCACCTATGGTCGCTTTTTGCCCTTGTCCCCGTCGAAAGGCAGGCGAGCGAAGTTTTGCCCGGTGCTCAAGTCATCACCCCGTCGGCCCACACCCCGGACGCCCCGGATCCCTCCGAAGCCGTAACCGTCGACCCCGCGCTCGTGAAGCGCGCGGTGAAGGCCGCCGCGCTCGGCAACGCCATGGAGTGGTTCGACTTCGGTGTCTACAGCTACATCGCGGTCACCCTGGGCAAGGTGTTCTTCCCGTCCGGGAACCCGACCGCACAGCTCCTGTCGACGTTCGGCGCCTTCGCCGCGGCCTTCCTGGTCCGCCCGCTCGGCGGACTGGTCTTCGGCCCGCTGGGCGACCGCGTCGGCCGGCAGAAGGTCCTCGCCGTCACCATGATCATGATGGCGGCCGGCACCTTCGCCATCGGCCTGATCCCGTCGTACGCCTCCATCGGCGTCGCGGCACCCCTGCTGCTCCTGCTTGCCCGCCTGGTCCAGGGCTTCTCGACCGGCGGCGAGTACGCGGGCGCCTCCACCTTCATCGCCGAGTACGCCCCCGACAAGCGGCGCGGTTTCCTCGGCAGCTGGCTGGAGTTCGGCACGCTGGCCGGGTACATCGCCGGTGCCGGCCTGGTCACCGTGCTGACGGCCCTGCTGTCCAGCGACGACCTGCTGTCCTGGGGCTGGCGGATCCCGTTCCTGATCGCGGGTCCGATGGGCGCGGTCGGCCTCTACCTGCGGCTGCGCCTGGAGGAGACCCCGGCGTTCGCGGCCGAGACCGAGAAGGCGAAGTCGAACCGCCCGAAGGTCCCGCTGCGCGAGATGATCACCGGCCAGTGGCGGACGCTGCTGCTCTGCGTGGGCCTGGTCCTGGTCTTCAACGTCACCGACTACATGCTGCTGTCGTACATGCCGAGCTACCTGACCAGCGAGCTCAAGTACGACGAGACGCACGGCCTGCTGGTCGTCCTCGGCGTGATGGCGCTGATGATGGTCGTCCAGCCCTTCGCCGGCGCCCTGAGCGACCGGATCGGACGCCGCCCGGTGATCGCCGCGGGCTGCGCGGGCTTCCTGCTGCTCTCGGTCCCCGCCCTGCTGCTGATCCGCCAGGGCAGCCTGTTCGCGATCGCGCTCGGCATGGGCGCCCTGGGCCTGCTCCTGGTCTGCTTCACCTCGGCGATGCCGGCCGCGCTCCCGGCCCTCTTCCCCACCCGGGTCCGCTACGGCTCCCTCTCGGTCGGCTTCAACGTCTCGGTGTCCCTCTTCGGCGGCACGACCCCGCTGGTGGTCACCGCGCTGATCGGCGCGACCGGGAACGTGATGATGCCCGCCTACTACATGATGGCCGCGGCCGTGATCGGCGGCGTGGCGGTGTGGTTCATGACGGAGTCGGCGGGCCGCCCGCTGCCCGGCTCACCGCCCCAGCACTGAATTCCCTGACAGGAGCCGGGAGCACGCCTATATTCATTAGCGCAACTAGTTAGCTGACCTAACTAGGCTTATGGAAGGCACAGGTGCATGAACGAGTCGCAGTTCTGGGACGACGTCGACGACTACTTCACCACCCACCTCGCCCCGGAGGACGACGCGCTCCGGGCGGCCTTGCGCGACAGCGAGGCCGCCGGGCTCCCGTCCATCGCCGTCACGGCGCCGCAGGGCAAGCTCCTCCAGCTCCTGGCGCAGATCCAGGGCGCCCGCACCATCCTCGAGCTCGGCACGCTCGGCGGCTACAGCACGATCTGGCTGGCCCGCGCCCTGCCCGCCGACGGCCGCCTGGTCTCACTGGAGTACGACCCGAAGAACGCCGAGGTCGCGCGCCGCAACCTCGCCCGGGCGGGCCTCGACAAGGTGGCCGAGATCCGCGTGGGGGCCGCCCTGGACTCGCTCCCCCTGCTGGCCGACGAGAACCCGCCCCCCTTCGACCTGGTCTTCATCGACGCGGACAAGGCCAACAACCCGCATTACGTGGAGTGGGCGCTCAAACTCACCAGCGCGGGCAGCCTGATCGTCGTCGACAACGTCGTACGCGGCGGCCGGGTCGCCGATCCCGACAACCTGGCCCCCGACGTCCAGGGCACCCGTACCGCCCTCGAACTGATCGGCCGGCACCCGCGGCTGAGCGGCACGGCGATCCAGACGGTGGGCAGCAAGGGCTACGACGGCTTCGCGCTGGCGCGCGTCCTGCCGTAACCCTTTGACGATCACACCTCGTGGTAGAAGCCGACGTTGACGCTGCGCGGGGCGGTGCGGTCGCGGATCACGATCTCGCCGTTGCCGCCCCGGGGCAGGGTCACGGAGCCGCCGTAGACCAGCGGCTGGGCGTACGCCCCCGCCACCAGCTGCACCTCGGACGAGGGATCGGGCTGCGAGCCCTGGAGCCAGGTGACCTGCCAGACGCCCTCGGGTCCGCACAGGAACTCCAGGTGCACCCGGGAGACGAACAACCAGTCGTCGGGCGTCACCAGCCGGCACACGGACTTGTCCCGGCCCACGCGGAGCACGGTGCCCGGGTCGCTGGGCGCCTCGGCCATCTGCATCCCTGCCGTGGCACCCTCCTCCGCCGCGGTGACGACGGCCATGGTGAGTTCGAGCACGTGCGCTCCTCCTGGAAGGTTCCTTGCGCGGCGCCCCCGTTGGACCACCGCCGCCGCATGATAAATCGCCCGGCACGGCGGTGTCCGGTGCAAGGCAACGCAAGACCGGCCCGCCGCCCGGTACGGGCAACAGGCCGGTCAGGTGTACGACGGGACGTCAGCTGTGCAGCAGCCGCTCCGTCAGCTCACGGTAGTCCCGCAGCGCCAGCCGGAGTTGCTCGGTGTCACCGGCGCCGACGCCCTTGCCCTGACCGCCGTCACCGGCCTGCCAGGAGTTGCGCAGCGTACGCCGACGCTCCTTCACCGCGTCGGCGAACCGCGCGGCGACCTCCTCCAGCACGTGGTCGGCCTCCTCGACGGCGGACCGGGGCTCGTCGACGAACCCGGCGACGGCGTGCTGGAGCCGCGTGCTGAGCTTGTCGGACTCCTCGTGCGGAAGCAGCCGGACGTCGTGCCCGGACGTCCTGACGCCCCCGGCAGAGTCCCGCCCGACACCCTTCTCACTGGAGTCCCGCCCGAGACCCCGCTCGCCGGAGTCACGCCCGAGGCCGCCCTCGCCGCCCCGCACACCGTCCCGGTCGCCGGTGGCCGGAGGCACCGCACCCGGCACCGCCTCCCGACGCCCTTCGCTCCCGACGCGGTCCGGCGCCTCCGTCCCGGTGGGCGCCACGAGGGGGCTGTGCGCCTCCGTGGACCCACTCGTCGCGCCCTTGCCGCCGATCCTGCCCTCGCCGCGGGCGCCGTCGGCTCCCGGCTTGCTCGTGGCATCCGTCATGTCACTCAACTCCCCTTCGCGTGACGCCTGTTGAATGCCCACGTGTGCTGGCCGCGACCGGCGTCACGACCGTCGCGGGGCTGACCCGCGCGCACGTCCGTGGTGGTGCGGGACTCCTCGCGGCGCTGCGACGACCCGAGGAGGTCCTCGAAGAGGGCGCGCGCCTCGACCATGGCCTCGCGCATCTCCTCGGTGTCCACCCGCCCGTCGCCGTCCCGGTCGGCGTTCACGCGGGCGCCGGCCACGGTGTGCACCCGCCGGTAGCCGTGCACGTGGCGCGCGTGGTGCACGGACAGCGCGGCGAACTGCTCCTCGTACTGTCCGCCGTCCGGGAAACCGCGGTCCTTGGCGAGCTCGGCGAGCAGCCGGTCGGCCTCGGCGACGGCCTCCCGAGGGGAGTCGACGAAGCGTTCCTGGGCGGCGGTCCAGCGCTCTTCGTACCGCTGGCGCTGTGCCGGTTCGAGGGGCTGCTCGCGCAGGGATCCGTGCCGCTCCACGCGCTCAGCGAGTTCGCGTTCGGCGGCCTTCTCGTCCCCGTCGTGCCGGGCCACGGCGCGGTCGTACTCGGGCCCGAAGCGTCGCTTCAGGCCCCGGCCGTGCTGCGGGCCCCGGCCTCGCAGGGTCAGGACGGCCGCCACGATGAGGACGGCCGCCACGATCACGATCAGAGCGATGATCAGGCCTGTTGACATGTCTGCCGGGTTGCCGTGAACGCCCCGTTCAAACCGTCCCCGCATGTGTGTACAACGAAGGGAGGTTCGGTCGTTCGGCGAGTACAAGTGCGTCGTGGCTGGTCGCGCAGTTCCCCGTGCCCCTGGGTGGGTGCAGTGGACGCACGCCACGACGCACCGTTGGCCGCGTACGGCGCGCAGGGGACGGGGTGGGGGGTGTCCGCCCGCAGCGGCCGGCGTCCGGAACCGAGAACTGACCAAGAGACCGAGCCGCCGGACCGAGGACGGAC
>NZ_KB911796.1:0-172997 GCF_000383655.1 Streptomyces sp. 351MFTsu5.1
CTCTAGCGCGGACAGCCCGGCCGGCCCGGCTACTTCACCGGCCGGCCCGGCTACTTCAGCAGCGACAGCACCCGGATGTCGTGCTCCTCCCACAGCCGCCGCGACACCTCCTCCGGGTACGGCCGCACCTCCGGCTCCACGTCCAGGACCTGCGTCAGCCGGCCGCTCGCCGGCTCGTACGCCGGCCAGCCCGGGTCACCGGTCCGCGCGAACGCCGTCCACGCCGACTGGAAGCGGGCGGTCAGTGCCTTCGCCTCGGACGGCACCCCGGCCCCCATGAAGAGGAGAGCGCCGAGGTCGGCCTCGTACGTGCCGAACAGCAGCGGGATGTCCAGCCCGTGGCACGCGCCCAGCGCGCCGCCGAACACCGGTGCGGGCCAGGTCAGTTCGTAGAGGTGGGCCCGGCCGCCACCCGCCACCTGCGCCTCCGCAAGCCGCTGGGACGGCACGCTGAACAGCCAGTCCGTCTGGACGCGTTCGTGGAGTCCGGCCGGTGTCGCGTCCGGGAAGGCCGCGCGGTAGGAGCGCTCCCCGTCCGGACCCGGCGCGAACGTCCGCAGCGCCGCGGCCGCCTGCTCCTCGGTGGCCTTGCCCAGCCGGTCGGCCAGGGCCAGGAAGAGCCGGTACTCGTCCCGGTTGTGCCCGACGAGCAGCTCCACCTCCCGGCCCGCGCCCGCCGCCAGCGCCTCCCAGGGCGTGCACGGCAGCACCTCGCCGTCGACGACGGGAGAGAAGGGAGTGGCGGTGTGCGCGACCCGTCCCCACCGGTCGTCGTACTCACTCATCCGCAGGCTCAACCGCTCGCCCACCGACGGGAGTTCACGCGGGTCCACGGCGGCCAGCGCGTCGGCCGTGGCAGCGAGACCCGCCTCCTTGCCGAACTCCACCGCGATGTCCCGGGCCAGTTCGGCGGAGAAGTACGTCACGGGCACGCTCTGCGCGACCGCCCGCCGGAACAGCCCCCGCGCGCTCGGCATCGCCAGCAGGGACGCCACCGACCCCGCGCCCGCCGACTCCCCGAACACCGTGACCTGCTCCGGGTCCCCGCCGAACGCCGTGATGTTGTCCCGCACCCACTCCAGCGCCGCGACCTGGTCCAGCAGCCCCCGGTTCGCGGGAGCGCCCTCCAGCAGGGCGAACCCCTCGATGCCGACGCGGTAGTTGAGGGTCACGACGACCACGTCACCGGCGCGCGCGAGATGCTGGGCGTCGTAGCCGGGGCTGCCGGCGTGACCCAGCTTGTAGGCGCCGCCGTAGATCCACACCATGACGGGACGGCGGGCGGACGGGTCGGGGGCCGGGGTCCAGACGTTGACCGTCAGCCAGTCGTCGCCCGTCGGCTGGTCCCCCGTGGCCGCCCGGCCCTGGAAGGCGGACTCCTGCGGGGGCGGCGGCCCGAACGCGTACGCCTCCCGGACCCCCTCCCAGCTCCGCACGGGCCGCGGCGCCTGGAACCGGGCCTCGCCCACCGGCGGTTCGGCGAAAGGGATGCCCCGGAAGACGCCGAGGCCCCCCTCCTCCCGTCCGCGCACCGCACCGGCGGCGGTGCGCACGTCGAGATCCGCGGCTGACGTCATCGTCGAACTCCTAAGCTGGGGGGGCTGGTCCTCCCACTCCAGCCGACGGCCCTTGCCCGAGTCAACCAAGTCGGTCAGGGTCCGTGCTCCGCCACCACCGCCCGGGTGCGCTCCTCGTCCAGCTGGTACACCGTCTCGTGCGCCCGCGGGTCCCGCGCGTGGAAGGTGTGGAACATCGGGCTCGCCGGCCCGCCCAGCTCCACCAGCGAGGCCGAGGCGCCCCGTACCGCGCGCTCGGTGCCGTACGGCGTCGTGAGGTCGGTCCGGTTGACCACCCCCGGCGTCACCCACACGGGGACGGACTCCAGCATCCCGAAGAGCTGGAGGTGGTAGTGCCCGGTGAGGACCACCCGTACGTCACTGCCCCGGATCGCCGCCGCCAGCTGCCCGGGGTCGAGCAGCCCGAAGACCTGCTGGGTGACGGACAGGCCGAGGCTGATGGGCGGGTGGTGGAACGCGAGGACCGTGCCGTGCTCGGCCGGGGTGCTCAACACCTCCCGGAGCCAGTCCAGTTGAGCGGGGCTGATACGGCCGTACACCTTTCCCGGCACCAGCGAGTCGAGGGTGACGAACCGGTGACCGCCGACCGTGCTCACCGCGGCCCGTTCCGCCGCGTCGGTCTCCAGCACGCACTCGGGCTCGGCATGACCGCTGCCCAGCACCTTGCCGAAGGCCTCGCGCTCGTCGTGGTTGCCGGTGGTGTAGAAGACGGGGGCCTTCCGGGGCCGGGCGAACTCCCCGACCAGCTCCCGCACCGCCCTGTAGGCCTCCACGTCCCCCTGGTCGGCGATGTCCCCGGTGACGACGACCGCGTCGACGTCCCGCAGGTGCCGCAGCTCGGCGAGCATCAGCCGCAGCGATTCGGTGGCGTTGACGCCGTTACTGTTCGGAGCGTCGGTGCGCTCCACATGGGTGTCCGAGAGCTGAAGGATCCGCATGTCCCTTGACGCTAGCGGGAGTTGCCGTCCGCGTCAGCGCGCCGGCCGGCCCCGCGAGGTTGGCGGGGTCGGTCGACTCCAGGTAGGCGGGGCGCCGAGTTCGTCGACACGGCGGAGACCCTCGGCGAGCAGTCCCATGCCGAGGCCCTTGCCGCGATGGTCGGCGTGGGTGCCGAGAATGGTGAGACAGAAGAACGGCTCGGCCGGATGGACCGCCTCGAACCGCTCCCCCACCTCCATGATCGCCCGGGCGGTCCCGGGGTCAGTGGCCGCCGCCGGCTTCCCCTCCAGCCCGGCCGCTTCCGCCGCCGTGAGCTCGGTCCTTTGTCGGCCACGTCACTTTCAGCCCGTCCGGCGTTTGAGGACGAGGCCCTTCGGGCCGATGGGGGTCTGGGGGCACAGCCCCCGGGAACAGCAACCCCCACCGACCCGCAGCGCCCGACCGAACCGTCAGCTCAACGACTTGAGCGCCGCCGCGTCATACGGCTGAAGCTCGTCGAACCGACCCGCCAGCACCTTCGCCGCCCACTCCGGGTCCTGAAGCAGCGCACGCCCCACGGCAACCATGTCGTACTCCTCGCGCTCCAGCGCGTCGAGCAGGTCGTCGATCCCCTTGACCGGCGAGCCCTCGCCCATGAACCCGCGGATGAAGTCGCCGTCGAGCCCGACCGACCCGACCGTGATCGTCGTCTTGCCGGTCAGCTTCTTCGTCCAGCCGGCCAGGTTGAGGTCGGATCCGTCGAACTCGGGCAGCCAGTAGCGGCGGGTGGAGGCGTGGAAGGCGTCCACGCCCGCGGAGGCCAGCGGCGTGAGGATCGCCTCCAGCTCCTCCGGCGTCTGGGCGAGCCGCGCCTTGTACGCCTCCTGCTTCCACTGCGAGTACCGGAAGATGATCGGGAACTCCGGCGACACCGTCTCCCGTACGGCCGCCACGATCTCCGCCGCGAACTTCGTACGGGCGACCGGGTCACCGCCGTAGGAGTCGCCGCGCCGGTTGGTGCCCGCCCACAGGAACTGGTCGAGGAGGTAGCCGTGGGCGCCGTGCAGCTCGACGCCGTCGAAGCCGATGCGCTCGGCGGCGGCCGCGGCCTGGGCGAACGCGCCGATCACGTCGTCCAGGTCGAGCTGGGTCATCGCCTTGCCGGTGGGCTCGTCGGCGCCGATGCGCAGACCGGAGGGACCGACGGCGGGGGCGTCGGCGTAGGGCGCCTGGCCCTGCTCACGCACCATGCCGATGTGCCACAGCTGCGGGACGATGGTGCCGCCCGCCGCGTGCACCCGCTCGGCGACCTTCGCCCAGCCGGCCAGCTGCTCCTCGCCGTGGAACCGCGGGACGCGGTCGCTGTTCCCGGCCGACTCGTGGCCGACGTAGGTGCCCTCGGTGACGACGAGACCGACTCCGGCGGCCGCGCGGCGGGAGTAGTACGACGCCACGTCCTCGCCGGGGATGCCGCCCGGGGAGAACATGCGGGTCATGGGCGCCATGGCGATGCGGTTCGGGACGGTCAGACCGTTGATGTGGACCGGGCGGGCGAGGATCTCGGCGGCACGGGAGGTGGAGGGGGCGGGGGAGGCGGTCACGAGGCGATACTCCTTGGTATGTGCATGTACATATACGCTACCAAGGTGCCCTGCACGACAGAAGCCCGCCCCACGACGTGGGACGGGCTTCACATGGAGCGCCGGGCAGGCCTTGCACCTGCATTTCCCCGCAGGAAGCGGGGCGTCTTTCCTTGGACCACCAACGCGTAGTCGACCGACGGGAGTTCACGTCGGGCGGCTCGTGATCAACTATAGCGCAAGAAAAGACCGGGGGCGGCCACCCCCTGTTCCCAGGAAGTGCCGCCCCCGGCAAGACCGTTGATCAACCGTCAGGCCTCGCGGCCCGGGGATGATCAGAAGTCCATGTCACCGCCCGGCATGCCGCCACCGGCGGGCGCGGCGGCCTTCTCCGGCTTGTCGGCGATGACGGCCTCGGTGGTGAGGAACAGCGCGGCGATGGAGGCGGCGTTCTGCAGGGCAGAGCGCGTCACCTTCGCCGGGTCGATGATGCCCTCGGCGATCATGTCGACGTACTCACCGGTCGCGGCGTTCAGGCCGTGGCCGACGGTGAGGTTGCGGACCTTCTCGACGACGACGCCACCCTCGAGACCACCGTTCACGGCGATCTGCTTGAGCGGGGCCTCCAGGGCGAGCTTCACGGCGTTGGCGCCGGTCGCCTCGTCACCCTCGAGCTCCAGCTTCTCGAACACCTGGGAGGCCTGGAGCAGGGCCACGCCACCACCGGCGACGATGCCCTCCTCGACGGCCGCCTTCGCGTTGCGAACGGCGTCCTCGATGCGGTGCTTGCGCTCCTTGAGCTCGACCTCGGTCGCGGCACCGGCCTTGATGACGGCGACGCCACCGGCGAGCTTGGCCAGGCGCTCCTGGAGCTTCTCGCGGTCGTAGTCCGAGTCGCTGTTCTCGATCTCGGCACGGATCTGGTTCACGCGGCCGTTGACCTGGTCCGAGGAACCGGCACCGTCGACGATGGTGGTCTCGTCCTTGGTGATGACGACCTTGCGGGCGCGGCCCAGGAGGTCCAGGGTCGCGTTCTCCAGCTTGAGGCCGACCTCCTCGGAGATGACCTCGCCGCCCGTGAGGATGGCGATGTCGCCGAGCATGGCCTTGCGGCGGTCACCGAAGCCCGGGGCCTTGACGGCGACGGACTTGAAGGTACCGCGGATCTTGTTGACGACCAGGGTCGACAGGGCCTCGCCCTCGACGTCCTCGGCGATGATCAGCAGCGGCTTGCCCGACTGCATGACCTTCTCCAGGAGCGGGAGCAGGTCCTTGACGGAGCCGATCTTGGAGTTGGCGATGAGGATGTAGGGGTCGTCGAGCGACGCCTCCATGCGCTCCATGTCGGTGGCGAAGTACGCCGAGATGTAGCCCTTGTCGAAGCGCATACCCTCGGTGAGCTCCAGCTCCAGACCGAAGGTCTGGGACTCCTCGACGGTGATGACGCCTTCCTTGCCGACCTTGTCCATGGCCTCGGCGATGAGCTCGCCGATCTGGGTGTCGGCGGCGGAGATGGAGGCCGTGGAAGCGATCTGCTCCTTGGTCTCGACATCCTTGGCCTGCTCGAGCAGGGCGGCGGAGACGGCCTCGACGGCCTTCTCGATACCGCGCTTGAGGGCCATCGGGTTGGCGCCGGCGGCTACGTTGCGCAGGCCTTCCTTGACCAGGGCCTGGGCGAGCACGGTCGCGGTGGTCGTACCGTCACCGGCGACGTCGTCCGTCTTCTTGGCGACTTCCTTGACCAGCTCGGCGCCGATCTTCTCGTACGGGTCCTCGAGCTCGATCTCCTTGGCGATGGAGACACCATCGTTGGTGATCGTGGGGGCGCCCCACTTCTTCTCGAGGACGACGTTGCGGCCCTTGGGGCCGAGCGTCACCTTGACGGCGTCCGCGAGCTGGTTCATGCCGCGCTCGAGGCCGCGCCGCGCCTCCTCGTCGAACGCGATGATCTTGGCCATGTGAAGTGGTCCCTCCAGGACTGGGGGTGATTCCTTCGGACCGCGCCCGCGCCCGCGACGGACGGCTCGCACACCTCGTGGGTTCCTTCCCCACCCGGCCTGCGGGCCTCACCGACCCGGTCCTTCGTTGTCACTCTCACCTTCAGAGTGCTAACGCCAATGATTAGCACTCGGCATGGTCGAGTGCAAGCGCCTCTCGTGGATCGACCCCGCCCACAACCCCACCGACCACGCGCGTCCGCCCCCACCGGACAGTTCGCCGCGTACGACATGAAGGGGACGGGGTGGGGGGATGTCCGCCCGCAGCGGCCGGCGTCCGGAACCGAGAACTGACCAAGAGACCGAGCCGCCGGACCGAGGACGGACACCCCCCACCCCGGCACCGACCCACCCACCACACAGAACGCGCTACACAAGCCCCCACCGAGGCCGGGCGGGCCGCCGCAGGCACCCAGGGGCGCGGGGCTGTATCGAGATGCGGCTCCGCCGCGTGGGCGCAAAACGCCAGCCCCCACCCACCCGCAGACAACAACCCGCGCATGACGAAGGGCCCGTACCCATGACTCCCCATGGGGTACGAGCCCTTCGTTGGAAAAGAAGAACGACGCTGTTGTTACCCGGCGCGTGCTTCAGCCAGTCGCGAGACGGACCATGTCCGCCTGCGGCCCCTTCTGACCCTGCGAGATCTCGAACTCGACCCGCTGGCCCTCTTCAAGGGTGCGGTAACCGTCCATCTGGATCGCGCTGTAGTGGACGAATACATCCGCACCACCGTCGACCGCGATGAAGCCGTACCCCTTCTCCGCGTTGAACCACTTGACGGTGCCCTGAGCCATGCCTAACTCCCCTATTACTGGCCCTTGCACGGATCCGCACTTCGCGGATCCGGGTCAGACCTCACCCCCCACATGGTTGGGGGCGTGCGCCGGAACGCGTCGACCGCGGCTGAATGTATCTGTCCAACTGCCGTCTGCAACAGGTCAATCGGACGAGAATTCTGGACGGAAGGGGTCCGGAATGTAGTGAGAATTCGTCCGAATTCGGGGCAAGTCGGGCCCCATAAAGGACGCATAAGGCACATAAGGTGCACACACTTTGGCTACTTCTCATCGCATCCGGAGCAGGAACTCATATGCGTGCGGCAAGGAGAAAGACCCTGGTTCCCCAACTGTACCGCGCTCAACCATAGAGAATTGCCCCCTCCGCTTCTCTCGCGGAGGGGGCAATCAGTTGAACACTCGGTAATTACCATTACCGATGGTAATGACCAGTCATACGGTCACGGTCGCGCTCACCCGCCGGCGACCGCCGGGATGATCGAGACACCCGCCCCGTCGGGCGTCGCCGTCTCCAGCCCCTGCTCGAACCGCACGTCGTCGTCATTCACGTACACATTGACGAACCGGCGCAGCTTGCCCTGGTCGTCGAGAACACGTGCGGCGATACCGGCGTGGTTCTTCTCCAGATCCGCGATGACCTCGGCGAGGGTCCCGCCCTCGGCCTGCACCTCGGCCTGGCCGCCGGTGTAGGTGCGCAGGATGGTGGGGATGCGGACGTTGACGCTCATGCGAGGCCAGCCTCTCGGAAAGAGTCGAGGTTCGGACGAATCGTGGCGGTGAGCCCCGTACCGGCCACCGCGTCCAGGGTCTTGAGACCGTCGCCGGTATTCAGTACCACCGTGGTCTTCGTCGGGTCGAGGACACCGTTCTCGATCAGCTTGCGGGCCACACCCACGGTCACGCCGCCCGCGGTCTCCGCGAAGATGCCCTCGGTCCGCGCCAGCAGCTTGATCGCGTCCACGACCTGGTCGTCGTTCACGTCCTCCACGGCACCCCCCGTACGACGGGCGATGTCCAGCACGTACGGCCCGTCCGCCGGGTTGCCGATGGCGAGGGACTTGGCGATGGTGTTCGGCTTCTGCGGCCGTACGACGTCGTGCCCCGCCTTGTACGCGACGGAGACCGGGCTGCACCCCTCCGCCTGCGCACCGAAGATCTTGTACGGCCTGTCCTCGACGAGCCCGAGCTTGATCAGCTCCTGGAGCCCCTTGTCGATCTTCGTGAGCTGGGAGCCGGACGCGATCGGCACGACCAGCTGGTCGGGAAGCTTCCAGCCGAGCTGCTCGCAGATCTCGTACGCCAGCGTCTTGGAGCCCTCGGCGTAGTACGGCCGCAGGTTGACGTTGACGAAGCCCCAGCCCTCGCCGGCCGGGTCGCCGATCAGCTCGGAGCAGAAGCGGTTCACGTCGTCGTAGTTGCCCTCGATGCCGACGAGCTCGCCGCCGTAGATCGCGGCCATGACGACCTTGCCCTGCTCCAGGTCGTGCGGGATGAACACGCACGAGCGGAAGCCCGCCCGGGCGGCGGCGGCACCGACCGCACCGGCGAGATTGCCGGTCGAGGAGCAGGACAGGGTGGTGAAGCCGAACGCGCGCGCCGCCTCCAGGGCCTGCGCGACGACACGGTCCTTGAAGGAGTGCGTCGGGTTGCCGGAGTCGTCCTTGATGTACAGGCCGCCGGTGACACCGAGCTCCCGGGCGAGGTTGTCCGCCTTGACGAGCGGGGTCCAGCCGGGGTTGATGTTGGGCTTGTCCGCCACGTCCGCGGGGACGGGCAGCAGCGGGGCGTAACGCCAGATGTTCGCGGGTCCCGCCTCGATCTGCTTACGGAGTTCCTCGGTTTCGTAGGCCGAGTAGTCGTACGCGATCTCGAGCGGGCCGAAACACTCCTCGCAGGCGAAGACCGGGCCGAGCGGCACGCGGTGACCGCACTCGCGGCAGCTCAGTGCCGCGGCGGGACCCAGGTCGACGGAGTTCGTGGTGCTTGCAACAGTCTGCGCAGCCATGGAGGCGAGGCCCTTTCTCCTCATCTTCCTCACGACGCGTTTCGCCGTGAGACGGATTTGGCACCTTCCCTAGCCGGGAGCCTCGCGAAATGATCAACAGTGATCTACGAGAACCGACTGGAGGGTTGCCGGGGCTTCATCGGGCCGTATCCCTCTGCCCCTCTGGATGAGCGGTATGAAGTTGTGGTCGGCGGGCGGTCCAGGACATGCGATGGTCACCCGCGTTGTTCAAGACTGTAACCGACAACCAGGACAGTTGAGATAGTCCGTCCGAACCGCGAGACGGATCACCCGGACCACACACGAAGGAGCCGCCTACGTGCTGGAAGAAGTCGAGCGCTGGCTGAGCACCCGCTCCTGGTCGGTGACCGATCGCCCGCTCCACCAGATCATGGCCGCCAAGCAGCGCACCGGGCAGACGGTCAGTGTCGTGCTGCCCGCGCTCAACGAGGAGGAGACGGTCGGTGACATCGTCTCCGTGATACGTCACGACCTGGTGCGGCAGGTTCCGCTCGTCGACGAGATCGTCGTCGTCGACTCGGGATCGACCGACCGCACCTCCGAGGTCGCCGCCGCGGCCGGCGCCACCGTGGTGCACCGCGACGAGATCCTGCCCAGGCTGCCCGCCCTCCCGGGCAAGGGCGAGGTGCTGTGGCGCTCCCTGCTGGTCACCCGCGGGGACATCGTCTGCTTCATCGACGCCGACCTGAAGGAGTTCTCCTCGGACTTCGTCCTGGGCATCGTCGGCCCGCTGCTCACCGACCCCGGGGTCGACCTGGTCAAGGGCATGTACGACCGCCCCCTGGGCGGCGCGGCGGGTCAGGGCGGCCGGGTCACCGAGCTCATGGCGCGCCCGCTGCTGAACATGCACTGGCCGCAGCTGGCCGGCTTCGTGCAGCCGCTGGGCGGCGAGTACGCGGCCCGCCGCAGCCTCCTGGAGCAGCTGCCGTTCCCCGTCGGCTACGGCGTCGAGCTGGGCATGCTGGTCGACGCGCTGCACCTGGTGGGCCTGGACGCCCTCGCCCAGGTCGACGTCGGCGTCCGCAAGCACCGCCACCAGGACGGCCAGGCCCTGGGCCGCATGTCGGCGGCGATCTACCGCACGGCCCAGCTCCGCCTGGCCCGCGGCCACCTGATCCGCCCGTCCCTGACCCAGTTCGAACGGGGGGAGGAGGGCTTCGAGCCCCGCACCTACTCGGTCGACACGGAGGAACGTCCACCGATGACGGAAATCCCGGAGTACATGAAGAAAAAGGCTGCGTAAGAGCGCCCCGTCAGGGGCGCGGGGAACGGCGCGACCAGCCCCCACCGGCCGGTAGCCGACCACGCGCCCCACGGGAACGTTTGAGCGGTTGCACCCCGGGCTAGATGTCGAGGCATGGCTCCCTCGCACAACGCCCACGTACTGGTCGCATCCAACAGAGGCCCCGTCTCGTACGAGGTCCAGGAGGACGGCGAGCTCACAGCGAAGCGCGGCGGCGGCGGCCTGGTCTCCGGCCTCTCGGCGATCGGGCCGGAGGCCGACGCCCTGTGGGTGTGCTCGGCCCTCTCCGACGGCGACCGGGAAGCCGTCCGGCAGGGCGTCGGCGAGGACGGCGTGCGGATGCTCGCGATCCCGGCCGACGTGCACGCGGACGCGTACAACGGCGTCGCCAACTCGGTGCTCTGGTTCGTCCACCACATGCTCTACCAGACCCCGCTGGAGCCGGTCTTCGACGCGGAGTTCCGGCGCCAGTGGGCGTCGTACGAGACGTACAACCGCGCCTTCGCCGAGGCGCTGGCGGAGGAGGCGGCCGAGGGGGCGGCGGTCCTGGTGCAGGACTACCACCTGTGCCTGGTCCCGGGGATGCTCCGCGAGCTCCGCCCCGACCTGCGGATCAGCCATTTCTCGCACACGCCGTGGGCGCCGGTGGACTACTTCCGGATGCTGCCGGACGACATCGCGGCGCAGCTGCTGCGCGGCATGCTCGGCGCCGACCGGCTCGGGTTCCTGACCCGGCGGTGGGCGGACGCCTTCACGGCCTGCGCCACGGAGTGCGCGGGCGGGCTCGGGGACACACAGGTCGGCGTGCACGGGCTGGGCGCGGACGCGGACTTCCTGCGCGAGCGGTCGCACGCGGCCGATGTCGAGGAGCGCATCGTCGGTCTGCGCGAGGAGATCGGCGCGGGCCGGAAGACGATCGTGCGGGTGGACCGGACCGAGCTGTCCAAGAACATCGTGCGCGGGCTGCTGGCCTACCGGCGGCTGCTGGAGTCGCGGCCCGAGTGGCGGGAGCGGGTCGTGCACGTGGCGTTCGCCTACCCGTCCCGGCAGGACCTCGCGGTGTACCGGGACTACACGGCCGAGGTGCAGCGGGTCGCGGACGAGGTCAACGACGCGTTCGGCACGCCGGGCTGGACGCCGGTCGTGCTGCACGTCAAGGACGACTTCGCGCGCTCGCTCGCCGCGTACCGGCTGGCCGACGTGGCGCTGGTCAACCCGATCCGGGACGGTATGAACCTGGTCGCGAAGGAGGTGCCGGTGGTCTCCGACGAGGGGTGCGCGCTGGTGCTGTCGCGGGAGGCCGGGGCGTACGAGGAGCTGGGCGAGGACGCGATCACGGTCAACCCGTACGACATCGAGCAGACGGCGGCGGCCCTGCACGAGGCGTTGACGTTGCCGCCCCACGACCGCGCCGAACGCGCGAAGCGGCTGGCCGCGGCGGCCACGGCCCTGCCACCGGCCCAGTGGTTCCTGGACCAGCTGAACGCACTGAAGGCACTGGACGCATGAGTCTTCCCACGCCCGGCACCCCGGCCGGCCAGGACGGTCTCGCAGCGTTTCTGTCGCACCCGCGCGGAGCGGTGATCGGGCTGGACTTCGACGGGACGCTCGCGCCGATCGTGGCGGACCCGGAGCAGGCGCGGGCGCACCCCGAGGCGGTGTCGGTGCTCGCCGCGCTGGCCCCGAAGGTGGCCTCGGTGGCGGTGATCACCGGCCGCCCGGCCGAGGTCGCGGTCCGCTACGGCGGCTTCGCGGGCGTCGCCGGTCTGGAGCACCTGACCGTGCTCGGCCACTACGGCGCGGAGCGCTGGGACGCGGCGACGGGCGAGGTGACGGCGCCGGAACCGCACCCGGGTGTGGCGGCGGTCCGCGCGGAGCTGCCCGCCCTCCTCGACGGCACCGGCGCCTGGGTCGAGGAGAAGGGCGGCCGTGCCGTGGCCGTCCACACCCGCCGGGCCCCGGATCCGCAGGCCGTCTTCGACGCCCTCCGCACCCCCCTCACCGACCTGGCGGTCCGGCACGGCCTGATCGTCGAACCGGGTCGACTGGTCCTGGAACTGCGGCCGCCGGGCATGGACAAGGGCGTGGCCCTGCTGACCCACGTCCGCGAGCTGTCCGCCACCTCGGTCCTCTACGCCGGCGACGACCTCGGCGACCTCCCGGCCTTCTCCACGGTCGAGAACCTCCGCACCACCGGCACCCCCGGCCTCCTGGTGTGCAGCGGCAGCGACGAGGTCACGGAACTACGCAAACGCGCCGACCTGGTGGTGGACGGCCCGGACGGCGTGGTGACCCTGCTGCGCACCTTGGCGGACCACCTCACCTGACCCGGCGGGCGAACCATCCGCTCGACCAGCGTGCGCCCCCGGCACACGGTTCCCACGGCCGGAAGCCGCCGAGCGCCCTGCTCACCTGCCGAGACGGCCCGCTGGACCGGCCCCGCCGCTCGCCCCTCCAGGCCGACGGCCTCGACGGTCGGCACCACCGGACCGGCCCGCACGACGGAAGACCGCGGGCCACCGGGGCCGGCCGACGGGAGCGCCTGCTCGGGCCGTCGACCCGGCACACCCACACGCGGCCCACCGACCCCCCGCCCCGCCCCGCCGGCGGCTACCGCTCGGAGCGCCGCGCCTCCCGTACCCGGCGCAGTCTGTTCACCGTCACCGGGTCGTGGGCCAGGGCGCGTTCGTCGTCCAGCAGGGCGTTGAGGAGCTGGTAGTAGCGGACCGGCGCCAGGCCCAGCTCCTCGCGTATCGCGCGCTCCTTCGCGCCGGGGCCGGAAAAGCCGCGGCGCTCCAGGGCGAGGACGTCCCGCTCCCTGCGGTCCAGCTCCGGATGCTCCATGCCCAGAACCGTAGCCCCCGCCACTGACAACGCGACCTCCTCCACCGGAGAAGCGACTAGTCGGCGTTCTGCGCGGTCAGCTGAAGCTCCCGCAGCACCTCCTCGGGGCTCCCGCCGGGACTCACCGCCGACCCGATCCGCTTCTTCACCGCCGCGCTCACCGACGCCCAGGACGTCTTGCCCACCGGCGGCAGCTCGGCGGTGGGCAGCGCGTCGAGGAAGGGCTTGAGATCGGCGTCCCGGGAGGCCCGGCTCATCGTCGTGGACGCGGAGTTGGTCACCGGCAGCAGGTCGTACTCCCGCGAGAACGCGAGCACGTTCTTCTCGCTGTACACGAAGTCGAGGAAGTCCCCCACCTGCTCGGCGTGGCCGTTCTGCTTGAAGGCGGTCATCCAGTCGGCGACGCCCATGGAGTTCTTGGTCGGGCCGGCCACCCCCGGCATGGGCACCATCCCGAACTTCACCCCCTTCGCGGCGGCGATCTTCATCAGCGAGGGATGCCCGTTGAGCATGCCGACGTCCCCCGCGGCGAACGCCGAGAACGCGGCGGCCCGGTTGAGTTCCGCCGGTGCGACGGGCCCGGTCAGCCCCTTGCCGACGAGGTCGTCCTTGAGCCAGTTCATCGTCGTGACGTTCTCGTCGGAGTCGATGCCGTACGTCCCGACGGAGTCGATGTACCCGCCGCCCCCGCTGAGCAGCCACTGCATGGTCTCGGCCTGTGCCTCCTCCGGGCCGAGCGGCAGCGCGTACGGGTACTTCACCCCGTCCGCCCTGAGCGCCTCGGCGTCGGCGGCCAGCTGCTTCCACGTCTTCGGCGGGGTGAGCCCGGCGTCGGCGAAGAGCGTCTTGTTGTAGAAGAGGAGCCGCGTGGACGCGGCGAACGGCATCCCGTACTGCATCCCGTTGATCCGCCCCGCGGCACCGAGCTGCGCGACGAAGTCGGCCTGTTCGCGGATCCCGATCAGGTCGTCGGCCTTGTAGAGCAGCCCCTTGTCCGCGTAGTCGGCGTACGAGCCGATCTGCGCCATGTCGGGCGCCTCCCCGGCGGCGACGAGCTCCTTGACCTTGCGGTCGACGTCGGTCCACGAGTACACGCTGACGTCGATCTGCACGCCGGAGTGCTTCGCCTCGTACTCCTTGACGAGCTTGTCCCAGTACTTCCGGGAGCTGTTGGCGGAGCTGTCGCCGTAGTCGGCGGCGACCAGTCTCAGTGTCACCTCGTCCGGTCCGCCGCCCAGGCCACAGCCGCCCAGGGCCGCCGTCATGCCCAGTGCGGACACCGCCGCGATCGTTCCCGTCCTACGCCGCCGCACCGACAACCGCCCCACACTCACGTTCGAAACTTTCGAAAAGTCATACATATCTCGGCCTTAAGGTCTACACCACGTGAGTGGACTAGACCTCTTGCGGGTCGAAGGGCCACACTGTCCCCCGTGAGACATGTCATCGCCCTCGACGTGGGCGGCACCGGGATGAAGGCGGCCTTGGTCGGCGCGGGCGGCGAACTCCTGCACCGGGCCCGCCGCGCGACCGGCCGCGACCGCGGACCGGACGCGGTCGTCGAAGGCATCCTCGACTTCGCCGCCGAACTGCGCGCGTACGGCACCGAACAGCTCGGCGCCCCCGCGCTCGCGGCCGGCGTCGCCGTCCCGGGCATCGTCGACGAGGAGCACGGCGTCGCCGCCTACGCAGCCAACCTGGGCTGGCGGGACGTGCCCCTGCGGGCGCTGCTCACCGACCGCCTCGGCGGCGCCCCGGTCGCCCTCGGCCACGACGTCCGCACCGGCGGTCTCGCGGAGGGCCGCATCGGAGCGGGCCGGGGAACCGACCGCTACCTGTTCGTCGCCCTGGGCACCGGCATCGCGGGCGCGATCGGCATCGCCGGCCGGGTGGAGGCGGGCGCGCACGGCTTCGCGGGCGAGATCGGCCACATCGTCGTACGGCCCGGGGGCACCCCCTGCCCCTGCGGCCAGCGGGGCTGCCTGGAGCGGTACGCCTCCGCGGCGGCGGTCAGCGAGGCCTGGGCGGCCGTCACCGGGAACCCGGAGGCGGACGCGGCGGACTGCGCGAGGGCCGTGGACGCCGACGACCCGAAGGCCCGGGAGGTCTGGCAGCACGCCGTGACCACCCTGGCCGACGGCCTGACCACCGCCCTCACCCTCCTGGACCCCCGCACCCTGATCATCGGTGGCGGCCTGGCGGAGGCGGGGGAAACGTTGTTCACACCGCTGAGGGAGGCGGTGCGGCAGCGGATCACCTTCCAGAAGCCACCGACGATCGTCCCTGCGGCCCTCGGGGACACGGCGGGCTGCTTGGGCGCGGGCCTGCTGGCCTGGGATCTCCTAGACAAGACAAACAGTTCGGAGGCAACGGCGTGACGGCCAACCCCCCAGGGGCGCGGGGAACTGCGCGACCAGCCACAACGGCGCCGCACCCCGCAACCGGCAAGGCACCCCTCGTCCTCTCCGGCGCCACGGTCGTCCTCCCCACAGGACCGGTGAAGAACGGCCAAGTAGCGATCGAGGGCACCCGCATCACCGCCACCACCCCCGAAAACGCCCAGGTCATCGACGCAACCGGCCATTACCTGGTCCCGGGATTCGTCGACCTCCACAACCACGGCGGCGGCGGAGCCTCCTTCACCTCGGGCACCCCCGAGGAGATCCTCAAGGGCATCCACACCCACCGGATCCACGGCACCACCACCCTCGTCGCCTCCACCGTCACCGGCGACATGGACTTCCTCGCCCAGCGGGCCGGTCTCCTCTCCGAACTCGCCGAGCAGGGCGACATCGCCGGCATCCACTTCGAGGGCCCGTTCATCTCCCCCTGCCGCAAGGGCGCGCACTCCGAGGCTCTGCTGCGCCACCCCGACCCCGCCGAGGTCCGCAAGCTGATCGACGCGGGGCGCGGACACGCGAGGATGCTCACCCTCGCCACCGAACTCCCCGGCGGCCTCGACTCCGTACGCCTGCTCGCCGAGCACGGCGTCATCGCGGCGATCGGCCACACGGACGCGACCTACGAGCAGACGGTCGAGGCGATCGACGCGGGCGCGACCGTGGCGACGCACCTCTTCAACGCGATGCCGCCCCTGGGCCACCGCGAGCCGGGCCCGATCGCCGCCCTGCTGGAGGACGAGCGGATCACGGTCGAGCTGATCAACGACGGCACGCATCTGCACCCGGCCGCGCTGCAACTGGCGTTCCGTCACGCGCGTTCGGCACGGGTGGCGTTCATCACGGACGCCATGGACGCGGCCGGGTTCGGCGACGGCCGTTACATGCTCGGCCCCCTGGAGGTCGAGGTCAGCGAAGGCGTCGCCCGCCTGGTGGAGGGCGGTTCGATCGCCGGCTCGACCCTCACCCTGGACCGCGCGTTCAAGCGGGCGGTGACGGTCGACGGGCTGCCCGTCGAGGACGTGGTCGCGGCGATCTCCGCCAACCCGGCCCGGCTGCTGGGGATGTCCGACCGCATCGGCTCCCTGGAGCCCGGCAAGGACGCCGACCTGGTCCTTCTCGACCACCGGTTCGACCTCAAGGGAGTCATGCGCCGCGGGCAATGGGTGGTCGATCCCCAACTGGGGTGATGTGTCCCGCTGTTGGGGCCGGGTAAGCCCTGGGAGACTGGACGGGCACAGGGCACATCATTCCGTCGTCGGGGGAGGCCGGTCCGGTGATCCTCACGGTCACGCTGAACACCGCGCTCGACATCACCTATCGCGTACCGTCGTTGCGGCCGCACACCAGTCACCGGGTCTCGGAGGTCGTCGAACGCCCGGGCGGCAAGGGGCTGAACGTGGCCCGGGTGCTGGCCGCGCTCGGCCACGAGGTGACGGTGACGGGTTTCACGGGCGGCGCCACAGGCCGTACCGTCCAGGACGCGCTCACGGCCGTGCGGGGGCTGGTGGACGCGCTGGTCCCGGTCACCGGCGCGACCCGTCGCACCATCGCGGTCGTGGACGAGCGGTCCGGCGACACCACGCAGCTCAACGAACCGGGTCCCACGGTGACCGCGGCGGAGTGGGCCGCCTTCCAGGAGGCGTACGAGGATCTGGTGCCGTCCGTCTCGGCGGTGGCCCTGTGCGGGAGTCTGCCGCCGGGGGTGCCGGTGGGGGCGTACGCGGCCCTGATCCGCACGGCGAAGGCGGCCGGGGTGCCGGTCCTGCTGGACACCAGCGGTGAGGCCCTCCGGCGGGGCGTCGCCGCCCGCCCCGACATCGTCAAGCCGAACGCCGACGAACTGGCCGAACTGACCGGCTCCCACGACCCGCTCCGCGCGACCCAGGACACCCGCCGCCGGGGCGCCCGGACGGTGGTCGCGTCCCTGGGCAGGACGGGCCTCCTCGCAGCCACCCCGGAGGGCCGCTGGCGAGCCACCCCACCGGCCCCCGTCCACGGCAACCCGACAGGCGCGGGCGACGCGGTGGTGGCGGGCCTGCTGTCCGCCCTGGTGGAGAACCTCCCCTGGCCGGCCCGCCTGACCCGGGCGACAGCCCTGGCCGCGGCGACGGTGATGACCGGCACAGCGGGCGACTTCGACCAGGCCGCCTACGAGGGCCTGCTGGAGCGGGTGACGGTGACGGGGGAGGTCAGTGCGGCGTAGCTCCTACGAGTTACGAGTCGACGTTCTCCGTCACCCTGAACTGGTCGAGCAGGGCGTTGCACTGGTTGCCCTGCTGGCAGGAGAGCTGGATGGTGTTGGTGCCCTTGGTCAGGGAGACCTGGGCCCAGGTCTCCTGCCAACCGTTGGCGGGGAGCTTGCCGAAGTTCTTCATGTTCAGGGGCCGGGGGGACGACTTCCCGTTGACCGTCACCGTGGCGTTGGCGTCCGCGTCCGGGAGGCCGTAGCGGACGTAGACCCGGTAGACGCCGGCCTTCTTGATGCCGTTAACCGTCCACGTGACGGAGGCGCCCACCTGGTTGAAGCCCTGGACGTACACGCCGCCGTCGGACTTGGCGCCCTCGACGTCGGACGCGGTGGTGGGGCCGCCCTCCAGGCGCATCGTCTTCACGTCGGCCTGCGGAAGGTCGGCCTCCTGCTCCGCCGACGACGCGGACGCGCTCGGCTCCGAGCTCTGCGACACACTCGGCGTGGTCCCCGCCTGGTTGCCCGTGTCCTTCTTGTCGTCGTCGCCGCCCAGCATGGCCACGCTGATGCCGATGACGACCGCGGCGACCACCGCGATCGCGCCGATGAGCAGACCCTTGGTGTTGGGGCCGCCGCTGCGACCGCCGCCGCCGCTGTAGCCCGGCATGGGCTGCTGGCTGGTGGGGGCCGAGCCCGGGAAGGTCTCGGGGGCCGCGTAGTGCGCGCTCGGCTGGCCGTAGGCGCCCTGCGGCTGCTGCGGGACCTGGCCGTACGCGGCGGTCGGCGCGGTGGGTGCCTGCTGCTGGCCGTACTGCCGCTGGCCGACCGAACGCACTCTGTTGACGGAGTTCGGGTAGCCGTAACCACCGGAGGGCGGTTGGGCCCCATTGGCCTGGCCGTCGGCGTAGAGGTAGCCGAACGGGTCGTCGTCCTCTGGCGTGCTCGCGCCGTTGTTGCCGGACGTCATCCCTTGGTACTCCTCAAGCAGGTGCGATCGGATGCGATACGTGGAGTCAGAATGGCGAGCCTACCCGCTCCCGATGGCCCAAACGGGTGACCCGGATCGCATCAACTCGCTGACCTGGGGGTCAGCCCGCGCGTCTGTGTTGTTTGGGACGAGATCGTTTCTCGACGTACATCCGCTCGTCGGCTGACTTCAACACTTCGTCCGCCGTCATCCCGCAGTGCGCCCAGCCGATGCCGAAGCTGGCGCCCACCCGCACGGCCCGTCCCTCGGCCCGGATCGGCTGGATGATCTCGTTGCGCAGGCGTACGGCGAGGTCGGCGGCGTCCGCCTTGCCGAGCCCGTCGGCGAGGATCACGAACTCGTCGCCGCCGAGCCGGGCCACGGTGTCGCCGTCGCGGACGCACTGGGACAGCCGCCGGGCGACCTCGATGAGGACCGCGTCACCCGCGTTGTGCCCGAACCGGTCGTTGATCGACTTGAAGCCGTCGAGGTCGCAGAAGAGGACCGCGAGCCCCTTGGTGCCGTCGTCGCGCTCCCCCTCGGGGGCGACGGTGTGCACATGGTGGTCGAAGGTGTCGTACGCCTGCGCGCCGCCCTGCCGGAAGTCGAAGCCGTGGCCGGCCGCGTCGAAGGCGGGGTGGCCGAAGGCCGTGTCGACCGGCTCCAGGGCGCCGGAGTGGGTGGGGCGCTGACAGAGCCGGGAGGACAGCCGCGCGCGCAGCTCGGCGGAGTTCGGCAGGCCGGTCAGGGAGTCGTGGGAGGCACGGTGGGCGAGCTGCATCTCACGCTGCTTGCGTTCCGCGATGTCCTCGACGTGGGTGAGCAGGAAGCGCGGGCCGTCGGCGGCGTCGGCGACCACCGAGTTGCGCAGGGAGACCCAGAGGTAGGTGCCGTCACGGCGGCAGAGGCGGAGCTCGGCGCGGCCGCCCTCCGCCGAGGTGCGCAGCAGGGTGCCTATGTCCTCGGGGTGGACGAGGTCGGAGAAGGAGTAGCGGCGCATCGCGGAGGCGGGACGGCCCAGCAGGCGGCACAGGGCGTCGTTGGTGCGCAGGATCCGGCCGTGCTGGTCGCCGCCCATCTCGGCGATGGCCATGCCGGAGGGGGCGTACTCGAAGGCCTGCCGGAAGCTCTCCTCGCTGGCCCGCAGAGCCTGCTGCTCCCTTTCGAGCCTGACCAGTGCCCGCTGCATATTCGCACGTAGACGCGCGTTGCTGATCGCGATGGCGGCCTGGAAGGCGTACATCTGGAGCGCTTCCCGACCCCAGGCGCCGGGCCTGCGGCCGTTGCGCGGCCGGTCCACGGAGAGCACGCCGATCAGCTCGCCGCACTGGCCGCCCGACACGCTCGGTGTGTACATGGGCGCGAAGAGCCGGTCGGAGGGGTGCCACTCGTCCTCGAAGCGGGGCGCGGGCCCGTCGGTGTACCACTGCGGGACGTCGTCGTCGTCGAGGACCCAGCCCTCGGTGTGCGGGATGAAGACCAGGTCGCCCCAGGTCTCCCCCATGCTCAGCCGGCGGTCCCAGGACTCGCGGGAGCCGGTCCGGCCGGTGATCAGCGCCTCGGCGGCCTGGTTGCCGGAGAGGGCGGCGACCACGAGGTCGCCGTCGGGGCGCACGAGATTGACGCACGCCAGCTCGTAACCGAGTGCGGTGACCACGCCGTTCGCGACGGTCTGCAATGTGTCGGCCAGGCTACGGGCCGTGTTCATGTCGGCCATGACCTGGTGCAGTTGTCGCAGGGACGCAAGGCGGACGTAGGGCTCCGACTCGGTCTCCATTGCTTGCCCTCCCCCCGAGACCTCGCAGCGAATCAAGGGTCATCTGTCCAGCCACTGAATCACAGCGCGCTCCCCGCTCGGTACACAGGGTCAACAATTGGCACCTCTTGTGACTCAAGTCACAGCGAAAGGTGAGCAATTGAGCGGGGTTTCTGCGTTTTTCCTGTGCACTTACTGAGCACAAACTTTGGCTCTTTGTGGAGTCCCTGGTGGGCGCTCCGCCGGGAGACCTAGGTCCGCTCTCGGACGAAGGCCCGATGCGCGGCACGCGGCGCCGAGATTAGCGTTTCCGGCGTGTCGAACTCTTCCGCCCCCGCCGCTCCGATGATCCCCTCGCCCGCCTCCGGGCATGCTGTGGGGGTGAGCAACGACGAGTTCCGCGCGGCCATGTCCCGGCTCGCCGCGGGTGTGGTCCTGGTGACCGCGTTCGAGCCCCCGCTCGACGCCGACGGCCCCGGCGGCGAGGACGTCGGCATGACCGCCACGGCCTTCCTGTCGGTCTCCCTCGACCCGCCTTTGGTGCTGGTCAGCCTGCGTACCGGCTCCCGGATGGACGACCTGCTGGACGAGCAGCCGCACTGGGCGGTCTCCGTCCTGTCCGAGAGCCAGCGGCACATCGCCGGCCGCTTCGCCATGAAGGGCCGCATCAGCGACCGCCTCCTGTTCGAGGACATTCCGTACGTCCGCGGCGCGGCGACCGGCGCCGCACTGGTGGGCGGCGCCCTCGCCACCCTGGAGTGCCGCACCGAGCAACGCGTCCAGGCCGGCGACCACACCCTGGTGATCGGCCGCGTCCTGACAGCGGACGTGCCGAGCGCGGACGGCGGGCCACTGACCTATTTCCGGGGCAGGTACCGGCAGTTGGGATGAATTCCGTTGGCGGCGCACCCATGCCCCCGCCTAAGGTCCCCGGATGACATTCGCACCACGCCTCGAAGAAGTCACACCCGGGAATTTCGAAACCGCGACCGCGATACGCGTTCACCCCGACCAGGAATTCGCGGCCTCCCCCGTCATGCAGTCCCTCGCCGAGGCCTACGTCCTCCCCCACTCTCGGCTTCGCTCGAGCGGGGGGACCCCCACCCGGGCGTGGCCTGGCCCCGTCTGATCGTCGACGGCGACCGCACGGTCGGCTTCCTCATGGCCTTCCTCGACATCGACTGGCGCGGCGACGGCGGCACCCTGCGCCGCTCCGGCCTGTGGCGGCTGAACATCGCGGCCGACGCGCAGGGCCGGGGCTACGGCCGGTTCGCCGTCGAGTCCGTCGCCGCGGAGCTGCGCCGCCGGGGCACGAAGGAGCTGTACGTCACCTGGCACGAGGGCGAGAAGGGCCCGGCGGAGTTCTACCTCAGGCTCGGCTTCCGCAGGACCGGTGAGCTGAGCGGGGACGAGACGGTGGGGGTCCTGGACCTCGCGTAGGCCGTGTACGAACGTGAACGCGAAACGGGACCTGCGGGTTCGGTTCCGGGGCGCGGGGCCGCTACCCCCAGTCCCGCCCGGACCGCCCCCGCTTTGTGTCCGACCGCGCCTTCTTCTCCCGCAGCCGCCGCTCATTGATCCCCCGGGGAATCCGCGTGGGCCGCCGCGGCTTGGGCGGCGGCGCCGTCGCCTCGGCGAGCAGGGCGGCCAGCCGTACGGCCGCCGTCTCCCGGTTACGCCACTGCGACCGGTGCTCGGAGGACCGTACGGTCACGACCCCGTCGACGAGCCGCGAGGCCAGCTTGGCCAGCGCCCGCTGCTTCCAGACGTCGGGCAGGGCCTCGGTGCGGGCGAGGTCGAAGCGCAGCTCCACCTGGGAGTCGCTGGTGTTGACGTGCTGACCGCCCGGACCGGACGACCGCGAGAAACGCCACATGAGCTCGGCCTCGGGAAGGGAGACGGAGCCGCGGATGACGTGAGGACCGGACATGGGGTCCATGTTCCCGCCTCTGACCCGTCCACGTCACCCCAATATCCCCGGCCCGCTGCCTGGTTCCGCTTGGGTAAAGAGAGTAAAGAAGCAGGGAACCTTCGACACCTCTCGCGGCGTTCATAGAGGTAGCTGTAGCTTCGTGCCCGTTACTTAACGAGGGAAGGGACTCCCAACAATGGCTGTAAGCCTGTCCAAGGGTGGCAACGTCTCGCTCACCAAGGAGGCTCCGGGCCTGACGGCCGTCACCGTGGGCCTCGGCTGGGACGTCCGCACCACCACCGGCACGGACTTCGACCTCGACGCCTCCGCGATCGCGGTCAACACGCAGGGCAAGGTCTACTCGGACGCCCACTTCGTGTTCTTCAACAACAAGCAGACCCCGGACAGCACCATCGTCCACACCGGTGACAACCGCACCGGCGAGGGCGAGGGCGACGACGAGGCGATCAACGTCAACCTGGCCGGCCTCCCGGCCGACATCGACAAGATCGTCTTCCCGGTCTCGATCTACGACGCGGAGAACCGCTCGCAGAACTTCGGCCAGGTCCGCAACGCCTACATCCGCATCATCAACCAGGCCGGCGGCGCCGAGATCGCCCGCTACGACCTCTCCGAGGACGCGGCCACGGAGACGGCGATGGTCTTCGGCGAGCTGTACCGCAACGGCGCGGAGTGGAAGTTCCGCGCGGTGGGCCAGGGCTACGCGTCCGGCCTGGTCGGCATCGCGCAGGACTTCGGCGTCAACGTCTGACGTGTCGCTGCGCTGAGCGGGAGCCCCTGGTCGTTCACCGGCCGGGGGCTCCGGCGTCAGGCCTGCGACACGAACACGGTCCAGCTGGCGGGGGTGAAGGCCAGACGGGGGCCGGTAGTGTCGTGCTTGGAGTCACGGATGTGGACCGCGCGGGGCGCCACCGCGATCTCGACGCAGGAGTTGCCGTCGTTGCCGCCGCTGTAACTGCTCTTGAACCAGGCCAGGTCGGAGATCATCTTTTCCCCTACGTCTGCGAGACGAACGCGGTCCAGCTGGCCGGGGTAAAGGCCAGACGGGGGCCGGTGGTGTCGTGCTTGGAGTCACGGATGTGGACCGTGCGGGGCGCTAGCGCGATCTCGACACAAGAGTCACCCTGGGTACCGCCGCTGTAGCTGCTCTTGAACCACACCGGCTCGGAGATGTCCCCGGCAGCGGACTTGCGGATCATGTTTCTCCCAGCAGTCGCTCAATGAAAGTCACCGACTCCCGTGGAGAGAGAGCCTGCGCCCGGATCGTGCCATATTGCAGTTCGACGATGCGCAGCTGTTTCGGATCCGTGGTCGGGCGGCCGTTGAAGAGACCGTCGCCGCGAGCCACCGCCGTCCCGTCCGGGAACTTCAACAACTCGATCCTGCCGTCCAACCCCGGATGGGGGTCGCTGTTGGTCGGCATGACCTGAAGCGTGACGTTGTTCAACCGCCCCACCTCCAGCAGGCGTTCGAGCTGCTGTCGCCACACCATTGTGCCTCCGACATGGCGCCGCAGAGGGGCCTCTTCCAGCACGAAGTGGATCGACGGGGCCGGGTCGCGCTCGAAGACCGACTGACGGGCCAGCCGAGCGGCGACCATGCGCTCCACGTCGTCCGGCGAATACGGCGGCTGCGCGGCGGAGATCACGGCTCGTGCGTGCTCCGGTGTCTGCAGCAACCCGGCGACGATGTTGCACTCGTACACGCCGATCTCGACGGCCTGCCCCTCCAACTTGGCCAGCTCGCGGACCTTCTTGGGATAACGGACCTTCTTGACGTCCTCCCAGGCCGCGGAGATGAGCCCACCGGCCCCCAACACCTCGTCCGCCCTGTCCAGATACTCCTGCCGGGGAATCTGCTTGCCGCCCTCGATCTTGTAGACGAGGTCCTCCCCGTACCCGACCGCCTCCCCGAACTCGCCGGCCCGCATCCCCACGGCCTCCCGCCGCAGCTTCAGTTGCCGCCCGACCGTCGCGATGACCGCGACACCCCACTCGTCGTCCGGGTCGACCGTCTCGCCGTCCACGCTCATTCCGCGCCCCTCCGCCGTACGTCCCTACCGCGACGCCCTACCCGTACGACCGCCCCGGACAGCCCGGACACGACCGGACAAGCTCCGGACAGTCACCGTACGTATCGGCACAGTCACTGTTCACGGTACGCAGCCACGGCCACGCTGAGTGACGTGAATCAAGAAACCACCGTGATCCGCAACTTCAGCGTGCCGCTGTCGGCCACGCCCCGGGGAGCCCGCCTGGCGAGACTGCTGGCGTGCGAACAACTCCGGGAGTGGGGGCTGCCGTTGGACCCGGCGGAGCACCTCGTGGCGGAACTGGCGGCGAACGCGGCGACGCATGGCCGGGTGCCGGGAAGGGACTTCCGCCTGACCCTCTACGTGGTCGGCGACACGCTGCGTATCGAGGTCACGGACACGAGGGGCGACCGCCTCCCCCACCCCGAACTCCCGCCCCCGGACGCGGAGTCGGGCCGGGGCCTCCTGCTGGTGGACGCCCTGTCCACCCGCTGGGGCGTCTCCCCCGGCCCCGCACCACGCAAGACGGTGTGGGCCGAGGTGACGTTCGTCTAGCTCTGCGTCTGCCGGCGCGGCCAGCACCTACCCAAGACCGGCGCTGCTTTTCCCTGTCATCTGGTCAGTGGCCCCGAGCTTCTGCTGTCCTACCTGACGTCGACGAAGTCGCCCGGAGCCGTCGCCGGGGCGGTGGTGGACGTGCCGGCGAAGGAGTAGCGGTAGTAGCCGTCGACCGTGGCCTTGGTCGTGGTCTTCAGGACGCCCGTGCTGTTGGTCTTGATCGTCTTGAGGGTGGTGTAGGTGCTGCTGCCCTTCTTGCGGAACTGGAGCTTCACGGGCTGCGAGACATAGCCCGCGTACTTGCCCGTCGACCAGTTCGCGCGGGCGAGCTTGCCCGTGACGGTGATGGTCTTGCCCTTCTTGACCGGCTCGGGAGTCGCGTCGGCGGTCAGCGTGGCGGCCTTCTTGATGGACGCGGTGGTGACGTCGTCGTTGTAACTGGCGTTCGCGTAGAGGTCCCATCCCCCCAGGAACAGCTTCCAGGTCCCGGCGACGCCGTTGTCCTTCATGTCGGTGGCCGGGTGGATGTTGAAGACGGCCTTGCACTTGTAGACGCCCTGCGTGGCCGTCTCCGTGCAGTCGGGGTCGTCGTCCGTCCCGAGGCCACCGGTGATGCCCTCCGTGGTCGAGCTGTCGGTGCCCTGCCACAGGAAGGCCTCGGTGACCGCGACACCGTTCTGGTCGGTCGCGGTGTACGTGACGACGACGGACTTCGTGCCGCTGGTGCCGAGCACGATGTCCTTGCCGCCGTTGACGACCGCGTTCGTGAACTTGGTGTTCCCCAGCGAGTCGTTCGGCCGGAGCTTCGCCGGCACACGTTCCGCCGCCTGCGCGGCGACCGGAACGGCGAGCGCGGACAGCGCGACGGCTCCGGAGACAACGGCGGTGACCACAAGGCGTATTCGCATGTATCCCCCACGTACGGGTCTGTTGATCTCCGCATCCTAGGAACACGCGCTGGACGGGTGAAGATTTTTTGTGCAATAAGTGCGTAATCACCGGCACCTGGGGATCCGGGTGCCGGTGTCGGTGGCGCTCTTTCCAAAGGACCCCGGGAGAAAGAAACCCCACCAAGCCCCACCCCTCCTCCCGCCGCGAAGTCGCAGCTCACCCGCCTCACTCGCCCGGGTGAACATCGCCAACTCAGCTGGATTTCGGACCGGTTGCTTGCTCTACAGTCAGCGCAACACCACCGCGGACCTGCTGCGGACATACAACGGCCCTCGCGGGGACTGGCATCCCGATGCGAGGGCCTGACCACCAAGGAAGAGCACCTTCCCGATGGACACGCAAAACCCTAGCGCGCCCCCGCGCCCCCAGTCCCGTACCGAGGGCAAAAACCACCCCCGCGTGGGGGGCCTCGTTCACGAGAACGCCCGTCACACCGAACGCTTCACGGTGATCGGCAACCACCTCGCCCAGCACCCCGAGCTCTCGCTCGTGGCCAGAGGGCTGGCCCTGTACATCCAGTCCCTCCCCACCGGCGCCGCCGTGGACATCAAGACCCTCGCGTCCCGCTTTCCCGAGGGCCGGGACCGTATCGCCGCCGCCCTGCGGGAGCTGGAGACCCACGGCTACCTGCGCCGCACCCACGAACGCGTGGCCAGGGGCCACATCGTCACCCGCACGGTCTCCTGCAACCGGCCGGGTCATCGCGGCCGGGCCGGCGAGGACCAGGCCCCCGGCCCGCCGAAGAAGCGGCCGGCGCCCCGCAAGCGGCTCCTGCCCGCCGTACCGCAGCCGGGCTACCGGGCTCCCGCCCTCCTCCAGCAGGCCATCGACGTGCTCAGCACCCTGCGCCGCGCCGACCCCCGCCTGCTCCTGTCGGCGACGGACACGGAACACCTGGCCCCCGGGGTAGCCGCCTGGCTGGAACGGGACCTGACGCCGACCGCCGTACGCGACGCCCTGACGTCCCGCCTCCCCGCAGAACCCCTGCACCGCCCAGCGGCCCTCCTGGCCCACCGCCTCACCGCGGAGCTACCACCCCTGCCCCCGCACCGCCCCCCGGTCCAACCGCCGCCCCCACGACACCCGTTCCAGACCTGCGACGGCTGCACTCGCGTCTTCCGCGCCCCGGAACCGGGCCAATGCCGCGACTGCCGAACCACGACCACGCAAGCGCCGCCGACGTGAACTCTCACCACTACCGGGCAGCACGTGCCTTCCTGGAGTCAGTCGAAGACACATTGCCGGGCAAGTTCGAGATCACCAAGAACGGCCTCGTCCACGATCTGGGTTCTCCCAGCGGCCCTCACGAACTGACTCGAATGCGACTCCGCAAGCGCCTGGAACAGGTGATGCCGGAGGCGCTCGTGGCTCACACGGGCGAACCCGACGTCGAGGACGAGCCCGAGGGCATCATGCGCCGTCCCGATGTCATGGTGATCACCGAGGCGGAGATGGAAGGAGACGGCTCCTTCGACCCCCGAACGGTCCGTGCCGCCATTGAGGTCGTATCCCGCTCCAACCCCGACAACGACTGGGTCAGCAAGGTCCGCGACTACCCCCTGATCGGCGTCCCCGTCTACGCGATCTTCGACCCCCGCACCGCCACCGGCGCCGTCCTCACCGACATCCACCCCACCCCCGACGGCCCCCGCTACGCCACCCGCAAGGACTTCGTCTACGGCGAGGACGTCACCATCGGCGACTGGACCATCTCCACGGACGACCTGCCGAGGTACCAGGACTAGCTTCAGCCCCGGAAGATCCGGTCCAGGTGGTACCGGAGGACGGCCTGGGCGGAGTCGGCGTCGCGTTGGCCCACCAGGACGCTGGTGCCGAGGCCCGCGGACATGGCCAGCAGGCCGACCGCCTCGGCGTGGGTGTCCGTACCGGCCCGGAGCAGTCCCGCGTCCGCCGCCTGCCGCAGCAGCCCGGCGAGGGTGGTCTCGGCGGTGTCGGGGTCCTTGATGAACGGCTGGGCCGCGAGGGCCTCGTCGGTGACCGACAGCACGGCGTACGAGGTGTAGAGGTGGTGGAACAGGCGGCTCTCCTCGTCGACCGGCAACGCCGCCATCAGCAGCGCCTCGATCACCGCCCGCGGGCCGGGGTCGTCACCGGCGGCGCGGATCCGGGCGGTCACCCGTTCTCCGAACCTGTCGGCCAGGTGCCGTAGTCCGAACAGGAGCAGCTTCTCCTTGGACTCGAAGTAGTACTGCACCAGCCGCAGGGAGACGCCCGCCTCAGCCGCCACGTCCCGCATCCCCACCGCGTGCAGCCCCTGCCGCCCGGCGGCCCGGACCAGGGCCCGCGCGATCTCGGTGCGCCGCTCCGCGTGATCCACGCGCTTGGGCATGGTTCGACCCTCTCCGCTCCCGGTCCCCTTCCGGGACTCTGCCGCCGATTTTTGATGATACAGCCGTACCACGTTTGTGGTACGTTCGTATCACAAAGATCGACTGCCCTGGAGGTGGCCGTGCCCGAGCCCACAACCGTCCGTTCCCGGCCCGATGTCGGCCGCTTCGTCAGCGACGCCTGGCGCGACCGCTACTTCGCCGCCTGCGACGCGGTCTACGCCCTGGGCGCGCCCGCCGCCGCGGAGCTGGACGTGGAGACGTCCTTCGGGACCACGCACGTCTACCGCTACGACCCCGAGGACCCGGCCGCCCGCGAGCGCACCCCCGTCGTGCTGATCCACGGCGCCGGCTCCTGCTCCGCCATGTGGTACCCGAACACCCCCGACCTCAGCGCCGAACGACCCGTCTACGCCGTCGACACCCCGGGCGACCCGGGCCGCAGCGTGCAGCGCGCACCCCTCCACGAGCCCGGGCGGGCCGCGCAGTGGCTGGACGAGACACTCGCCGGCCTGGAGCTCGACCAGGTGCACCTCCTCGGCTCGTCGTACGGCGGCTGGCTCGTCCTGAACCAGGCACACCGCGCACCGGAACGCCTCGCCTCGGTCACGCTGCTCGACCCCGGGGGCCTGGAGAAGGTGGGACTGCGTTTCTTCGTGTGGATCTTCGCGAGCCTGTTCGCCACCTTCGCCCCCAAGGCACTGCGGCCACGTCTCGCGTCCTGGCTGGAGCAACCCGTGCTCGTCGTCCCGGAACTGCGGGCCATGATCCGCACCGCGGTCCGCGCCTACCGCATCCGCCGTCCGGTGCCGCAGCCGCTCACCGAGGCCGAACTGGGCACGATCCGCACGCCGTTGTACCTGGTGCTCGGCAGGCGCAGCCTCCTGGTCCACCCCGACCGGCAGGTCGAACGCATACCCCGGCTGGTCCCCGGCGCGCGGGCCGAGATCATCTCCCGGACCGGCCACGGCCCGCAGATCGACCACGCGGAACTGACCAACCGGAAGATGCTCGACTTCATGGACACCACGGAGATCGGCCGGCCGGCGACGCACTGAACGCCAGTGACGAAACTGGGTCCAGTTCCCGGAAGAGTCGTGAAGAAACCAGGCAGATTAGCTGTGTGTTCTTCGAATCGCCGGGCAACAGGACCGGCGGAGGTTGATAACTATGGTTCCCCTGCTTGTCGTTCTGCTTCTGGCCCTGCTTCTCTTCGGTGCGGGTTTCGCGCTGAAGGCCCTGTGGTGGCTCGCCGTCATCGTGCTGGTCGTCTGGCTGCTCGGCTTCGTGCTGCGCAGCGCGGACGCGGGCGGTCGTAAGGGCCGCTGGTATCGCTGGTAGGCAGTCACAGGGAAGCAGCAGCCGGTTTGTGGGGCCCCGGGCACGTTCGTTCCCGGGGCCCCAGGCATGTCTCAGGCGCCGATCCGAGGTACCGGGGATCAGGGGGCCCGGCCGCACCCGCGTGACAGCAGGCGGCAACTACCGTGCCCGTATGCGTCTCAGCCCCCTCGCCCTCACGCGGGACCGTGACATCCCGGCCCCCCTCCTCACCGAGCTCACCGCCCTCTACGCCGCCAACCGGGACTTCCACGCCCTGAGCGGTGACTTCCCGGATCCCGACGACATCCGCCCGGAGCAGGTGGCCGCCGAACTGGCCGACGAGTTGGCGCAGCCGGACGCGGAGGTGCTGCTCGCGCGCAGTGAGGGGCACCTCGTCGGGGTCGTCGTCACGCTCGGCCGCCACCCCGACCCGGCCGACCCGGATCCCTGGATCGGGCTGCTGATGGTGGACGCCGCACTGCACCGGCAGGGCCACGGGCGGGCGATGGCGGAGCTCGTCGAGGACCGCTTCCGCGCCGAGGGCCGTACCGCCGTACGCCTCGCCGTCCTCGACGGCAACGACCGCGCCCTCGCCTTCTGGACGGCCCTCGGCTACGAGGTGATCGACCACCGGGCCGACCGCGGGCGGGGCCGGCCCTGCGCGGTGCTGCGGAAGGAGCTGTCGGGCGGGGGCGCCGCGGCTGAGGGGCGGTGAGCAGCACAGCGGGCGGCGGGCGTCAGGACCCGGGTTTCGGGGGCTTGCCCTCGCCGTACAGCCAGTCGTCCCAGATCGAGGTGAAGTCCTTGTCCGGGGCCTGCTTCTCGACGTACGCCGTGAAGTCGGCGGTGTCCGCGGTGCCGTGCCGGTGGGCCGTCGCCCAGCCCCGCAGGATACGGGCGAAGACGGTGTCGCCGACGGTCTGCCGGATCCGGTGCAGGACCATCGCGCCCCGCACATAGACCGGACTGTCGGAGATGTGCGCCGCGCTCGACGGCTTGGCGGGCGGGAAGGCCCAGACGTCGTCGTCCGCGCCGCGGGCGTACACCTCGTCGAAGATATGCTGCGCGCTTCTCCCGCCGTGCTTCTCCTCCCACAGCCACTCGCCGTAGGTCGCGAAGCCCTCGTTGAGCCACATGTCCTGCCAGCTCCGCGGGGACACCGAGTCGCCGTACCACTGGTGGGCCAGCTCGTGCACGAGGGTCGCGATGTCGGGCGAGCCGGGGAAGAAGGGGCGGTTCTGGGTCTCCAGGGCGTACTCCGCGGAGCCCCGGGGGCCGACGATCACGCCCGCGGAGGAGAAGGGGTACGGCCCGAAGGTGTCCTCCTCCCACCGCAGCACCTCCGGGATCCGCGCCAGCACCTTCCGGCTCGCGGCCACCTCCGTCCGGTCGACGGCCGTGTACAGGGGCAGCCCGGAGGGGGTCGTGGAGCGCTGGATGTCGTAGTGGCCGATCGCGAGGGTGGCGAGGTAGCTCGCCATGGGCTCGGCGGTGTGCCAGGTGGACGTCGTACGGCCGTCCGCGGTCCGCTGTGCCGTCAACTCGCCGTTGGAGACGGCCTGCAGGCCCTGGGGGACGGTGATCGTGAGGTCGTAGGACGCCTTGTCGGAGGGGTGGTGGTTGCCGGGGAACCAGGCCATCGAGCCGGTGGGTTCGCCGAGGGCCACCGCCCCGCCGTGGCCGGGCAGCCAGCCCTCATCGGAACCGTCCGGGTCGGTGATCGTCTTCGGGGTGCCGGAGTAGCGGACGGTCACCCGGAAGGCGCGGCCCTGGTCGAGGTCGTCGTGCGGCCGTACGGTCAGCTCCTGGCCGGCGCGGTTCCAGCGGGCCCCGTCGCCGTCGACGGTGACCTTCTCGACGTCCAGGCCGTCGAGGTCGAGGTCGAATGCGGTGAGGTCCTGGGTGGCGCGGGCGGTGAGGGTCGCGGTGCCCGAGAGCCGCTCGGTGCCCGGGTCGTAGGCGAGGTCGAGGTCGTAGTGGGTGACGTCGTAGCCGCCGTTGCCCATCTTCGGGAAGTACGGGTCGCGCAGGCCGGAGCCGCCGGGGGTGCCGTGCACCCCGCCGTCGCACCCGGTCAGCAGGCACGCGGACAGGGCGCCCGCGAGGAGCAGGGCGAGGGGAGCGCGGGAGGGGAGGGGGGAAAAGGAGGAGAGGGGAGCGAACAGCGCGGAACGGGGCACGCGGCGATCCTACGAGCCCCCCGTGACACCATCACGTACGTGCTCGACATCGGCTACGCCCTCTCCAACCGCTTCCCGGACCCCCCGCAGACCGACTACCGGCGGGCGGACGTGCACGCGCTGCGGCACGACCTGTTCTGCGGGGACGTCTATCTCGCGGACACCAAGGAGGACCGGGAACTGTCCACAGCCTGGGGATGGGTGCCGGTGCTCGACTTCGCGTGGGCGCTGTGCGACATCGCCGAGCGCCTCGACCGCGACCCGGCCGGCTCCCGCGCCTCCCGCCCCCAACACGCGGAACTCGACTTCACCGAGTCCACCGACCGCATGCTCTTCGAGCGCCGGTTCGGCTGGGTGGACGTCGAGGCCGACTGGATGCGGGCCGAGGAGCCCCCGCTCACCTTCTCCCACGCCGAACTCCGCCGCGAGGCACGTGACTTCCTGCACGACCTCATCGCCGACCTGATCGACCTCCACGAGGACCTGGGCGAGAACCCGGCGATCTGGACACTCCAGGCCCGATTCCCACGGGTGAAGTGAGCAGGAGCCCCCCCGGTGAGCAGGAGCAACCCCCGGCGCTCCTCGTCAGGGAGTACCACCGACCGCCGGTTCCCGCGCCGCTTCTAGCGTCCCCTACTCCACCCGGATCCCCACCTCCGCCGCCAGCACCGGGGCCAGGTCCAGGAGTTGGGACGGGCTGATCACCGCCCCGGCCAGGCGGTCCACCCCCCGCGCGATCTCCAGCGCCGCGGCGCCGCGCAGGTCCACGTCCTTGAGGGTCGCCGCCGTCAGGTCCACGCCCTTGAGCGCGCAGTCCACGAACTCCACGCGCTCCAGCCGCGCACCCCCGAAGTCCGGTTCCACCAGCACACAGCCCTCGAAGACGACGTCCCGCAGGACGGCCGTACGCAGGTTCAGGTAGTCGATCTTGCCGCCGCGGATCACCACCCGCTCCAGGGCCGCCCCATGCAACTGCACTCCGCCCAGGCGGGCGTCGACCAGCTCCACGTCCCGAAGCGTCGACTCGGCGAGATCGGTGCCGACACCCCGGATCCCGGTGAGGACCGAGTCGAGGAAGCGGGCGTGGTGCAGACGGGTCTCGTCCAGCGCGCACCCTCTCAGCGCGCAGTCCATGAAACGGGCCCCCGCCCCGTCCTGGCCCGCGAAGTCCGCCTCCGGGAACTCCAGCCCGTCGTAGTCCCCGTCCGGCTCCAGCTCCCCTCCCCCGAACGGCTCCAGCGGCGGCAACCGCACCTCCGGCCGCCGCGCCCCCTTCACCCTGCCCGCACCCGTCCCTCGGCTCACCATGCCCCCATCCTGCACCCCACCACTGACAACCGCCCTGACCTGCAACAACAGTCCTCATGTCACATTCCGGCGCCCTCCGGCAGTCATAGGGACGAAAGAGAGGCGAGACAACGAGCACTCGGCCGCAGCGCCCTTGACCTCAAGCATGCTTGAGGTCGAAGAGTGGGCCCCTGAGGACAGACCGACAGGACGACAGAGGAGCTCCTCCCATGCACGCCATCCGCCTGCACAGCTTCGGCCCCGAGAACCTCACCTACGAGACCACCGACGACCCGGCACCGGGCCCCGGCCAGGTCCGTATCGCCGTACGCGCCGCAGGCGTGCACCTCCTGGACACGGCCCTGCGCGAGGGCCACCAGGGACCGCTGCCCGAACTCCCCGCGCTGCCCACCGTCCCCGGACGCGAGGTCGCCGGGATCGTCGAGGCGCTGGGGGACGGCGTCGCCGGGTCGTGGCTCGGCAAGCGCGTGGTCGCCCACCTCGGCTTCGCCCCCGGCGGCTACGCCGAACTCGCCGTCACCGACGTGGAGCGCGTCCACGAGATCCCCGGCGGCCTCGACTTCGCACAGGCCGTCGCCATGATCGGCACGGGCCGTACCGCGATGGGAATCGTGCAGTTCGCCGAACTCGGCCCCCACTCCGTGGTCGTGGTCCCGGCCGCCGCCGGAGGCATCGGCACGCTGCTCGTGCAGTACGCGAAGAACGCCGGGGCCACGGTCGTCGGCCTCGCGGGCGGCCCGCGCAAGGTCGCCCTGGTCGCGGCGAACGGCGCCGACCTCGCCGTCGACTACACCGACTCCGCGTGGGCCGACAAGGTCCGCGCCTTCCTCGGCGGCCGGCCCGCCACCGTCGTGTTCGACGGGGTGGGCGGGGACATCGCCCGTGCATCCGTCCGCCTCCTCGGTCCCGAAGGACAGCACATCGTCTTCGGCTGGTCCGGCGAAGGCATCCACGACGGCAGCCCCTACCTCGTCGAAGGCGTCTCCGAACAAGTCCTCGGCCCCGCGATGCTGCGCAAGGCCGGCCCCGACCCGCTCCGCACCCTTGAACTCCGCGCCCTCACCGAAGCCGCGGCAGGCCGGCTCACGCCCGCCGTGCAGCGCTTCCCGCTCGCCGAGGCGGCCACCGCGCACCGCGCGCTGGAGAGCCGCGGCACAACCGGAAAGGTGGTCCTCGAGCCATGACACGCCCAGATGCGTCCCGTACCGATCCATGGTCTTCTGGCCAGGTGAATGTCACCCGGACAGGTGAAGATCCACGCCGTTGGTGGGGCCTGGTGGTCATCGCCCTCGCACAGTTGATGGTCGTCCTCGACGCGACCATCGTGAACATCGCCCTGCCCTCCGCACAGCAGGACCTGGGCATGTCCGACGCCAACCGGCAATGGGTGATCACCGCCTACACCCTCGCCTTCGGCGGCCTGCTCCTGCTCGGCGGGCGCATCGCCGACCTGGTGGGCCGCAAGCGCACCTTCATGATCGGCCTGGTCGGCTTCGCCGCCGCCTCCGCACTCGGCGGCGCCGCCACCGGCTCCGGCATGCTCTTCGCCGCCCGCGCCCTCCAGGGCGTCTTCGCGGCCGTCCTCGCCCCCTCCGCGCTGTCCCTGCTGACGACGACCTTCACCGACCCGAAGGAACGCGGCAAGGCCTTCGGGATCTACGGCGCCCTCGCGGGCTCCGGATCCGCGATCGGGTTCATCGTGGGCGGCCTGCTCACCGAGTACCTGAACTGGCGCTGGTGCCTGTACGTCAACGTGCCCATCGCGGTGATCGCCTTCTTCGGCGCCCTCGTCCTCCTCCACGACCGGCCCGGCCACGCGGGCGCCCGCCTCGACGTGCCCGGCGTGCTGCTGGGCTGCGGCGGCCTCGTCGCGATCGTCTACGGCTTCAGCGAGGCCCAGCCGCGGGGCTGGAGCGACCCGCTGGTGCTGACCCTGCTCTTCGGGGGCGTCGTCCTCCTCGCCGTCTTCGTGTGGTGGCAGTCCCGGGCCCCGATGCCCCTCCTCCCGCTGCACATCGTCAAGGACCGCAACCGCGCGGGCTGCTTCCTCACCATGGGGCTCGCCGTCATCGGGATGTTCGGCCTGTTCCTGTTCATGACCTACTACCTCCAGGTCGTGCTGGCCTACTCCCCCGTCCGCACCGGGCTCGCGTTCCTGCCGATGACCGCCGCGATCATCGTCGGCTCCACCCAGATCTCGGCCCGCCTCATGAACCGGGTCGCACCGCGCATGCTCATGGTGCCCGGCATGGTCCTCGCGGCGAGCGGCATGGTGATCCTCACGCAGATGACGGTGGACAGCTCCTACACCACCGAGATCCTGCCCGCCCTGCTGCTGATGGGCCTGGGCATGGGCCTCACCTTCATGCCGGTGTTCTCCACCGCCACCGCGGGGGTCGCCCCGCAGGACTCCGGGGTCACCTCGGCGACCGTCAACACCTCGCAGCAGGTGGGCGGTTCGATCGGTACGGCCCTGCTCAACACCATCGCCACCACCAGCAGCACGGCGTACATCACCTCGCACCTCACCGACCCGTCGAGGAAAGCCCTGATCATCAAGGAGGGCGTGGTGCACGGCTACACGGTGGCCATCTGGTGGGCCGCCGGCATCATGCTCCTGGCCGGCCTCATCGCAGGCCTGATGGTCACGACAAAGCCCCCGAAACAGGGGGCGCAGGCGCCGACGCCGGTACCGGAATCGGTGGCGTGAACGCGAGGCGACGTGGGCGGGGCGCTGTGAGCGGGGGCAAGCCCGCTGAGCGCCGCAGGCGTCAGCTCCGCCCCGCCACCCGGTCCGCCCACCGCGCCAGCCTCGACGACTCCGCGCTGTGGGTCGCCGTCTCCCGGCGGTCCGCCGAGCGGTAGGTCGCGTACATGCCCTGCACACCCAGCCAGCGCAGCGGCTCCGGTTCCCACTTGCGCACCTTGTGGCCCACCCACGGCAGTTCCGTCAGCTCGGTCCGCCCGCCCTGACCCGAGTCCTGCCGCACCAGATCCCGCAGGGTCCGGGCGGCCAGGTTGGCGGTCGCGACGCCCGAGCCGACGTAACCCCCCGCCCAGCCGAGCCCGGTCGAACGGTCCAGCGTCACCGACGCGCACCAATCCCGCGGCACCCCCAGCACCCCCGACCAGGCGTGCTCGATCCGCGTCCCGACGAGCATCGGGAAGAAGTCCACGAGGATCTCCCGCAGCGCCTCGACCGTCGCCGCCTGCGTCCGCCCGTCGTTGTCGGTGCGCGATCCGAAACGGTACGGCACCCCGCGCCCGCCCAGCGCGATCCGCCCGTCGGCGGTGCGCTGCGCGTACATGTACGCGTGCGCCATGTCCCCCAGCGTCTGCCGCCCCTCCCAGCCGATCGCCGCCCACTGCTCCTCGCTCAGCGGCTCGGTCGCGATCATCGAGGAGTTCATCGGCAGCCAGGTCCGCCGCTGCCCCTTCAACGCCGCCGTGAAGCCCTCCGTGCAGCGCAGGACATAGGGCGCCCGGACCGTCCCGTACGGCGTCACCGCGTGCTTGGGCCGGATCTCCGTCACCGGAGTGTGCTCGTGAACGACCACACCCAGCGCCTCCACCGCCGCCGCCAGCCCCTTCACCAGCCGCACCGGATGCACCCGCGCCCCGTGCGGCGTCCAGGACGCACCCACCGCGCCCGCAACCCGCACCCGCCGAGCCGTCTCCCGCGCGCCGTACAGCTCACGGTCCTTCTCGCCGTACGACACCTCATGCTCGTGGAAGGCCCTGAGCCGCGCCAACTGCGCGGGCGTACGCGCGACTTCGAGCACCCCGCCCTTGTGGAGCCCGGCGTCGAAGCCCTCCTCACCGGCCACCCGGACGACCTCGTCGACGGTGTCGTTCATGGCCCGCTGAAGGCGTACGGCGGCCTCGTGCCCGTGCAACTTCGCGTACCGGTCGCGGCCCGCGACGCCGTTGTACAGCCAGCCGCCGTTGCGCCCCGAGGCGCCGTAACCGCAGAACTTCTGCTCCAGGACGGTGATCCGCAGAAAGGGCACGGCCTTCTTCAGGTAGTACGCCGTCCACAGCCCCGTGTACCCGCCCCCGACGATCACCACGTCCGCCGACGCGTCACCCGCGAGCGGCTCCCGCGCCTCGGGGAAGCCGTCGTCCGCGTACCAGAAGGAGATACCGCCGTTCACGACCCTGCTGCTCATGGCCAGGGACGTTAACCCGCCGACGCACCCGCTGTCTCCTTCGGATTCCGCACTCTCACCAGCGGATAACACCCGAATCCGATGAGCGCGGAGGTGAAGTGCCCCAGGTCCGTGAAGGTCCGCCCGGTCACCAACGGCACCGCGTACACGACGAGCACCACGAACCCGTACACGTACCGCCACGGCCGCGGAATCCGGTACACCAGCACCGCGACCACCCCCGCGAGCGCGTAACTCACCCCGACGTCCAGCGTGTTGACCGCGGACTCCGGTGCCATCCCGTGCCGGATCCCCCACAGCAGCGCCCCCTCACTGATCAGCGTGGCCAGCACATGCGCCGCCGCGCACACCGCCAGCCAGCGCGCGGTGCCCAGCCAGCGCTCCGCCTGCGCGTGGAAGACGGAGAAGAGGACGACGTACGGCAGCCAGTGCCCGCTGTCGATCCACATCGCACTGGCGACCAGCACCCGCACCGGATTGCTCGACAACTCATGGATGTTGGTCGAACGCTGCCGCAGGAACTGCTCCTCGAACGCCGGCGACATGTGGTGCAACGCCACCGTCGTCACGAAAAGGACCGTCAGCCACACATAGGTGCCGGGAGCACGGCGGACGTACTCCCCCACCCTGTGGACGCCCCGGTTAATCCGCATGAGCCGATTCACGCACGCCGGTAGGGTCCGGCACGTGATCGACATCCCGGCGGAACTGGCAGCGACACAGGAGCGTTACAACGGCCAACGGGGACGGGAGTTCATCGCCGGACTGCCCACACTGGTCGAGGAGTTCCTGGCCCGCTGGGACCTCCGACCGGACGGCACACCCCTGCACGGGGTCACCGCGCTCGTCCTGCCCGTCGTCCGCGTCGGCGACGCCACCCCGGCCGTCCTGAAACTCCAGCTCCTCGACGAGGAGAGCGCCGGCGAACCTGTCGCCCTGCGCCGGTGGGACGGCGACGGCGCGGTCCGCCTCCTCGACCACGACCCGGTCACCCACACCATGCTCCTGGAACGCCTCGACTCCACCCGCATGCTGTCCACCCTGCCCGGCACCCGCGACGCCGTCCTCGTCATCGCCCACCTCCTCGCCCACCTGACCGCGGGGCCCGCCCCCGCCGGCCTGCGCCGCCTCGGCGACATCGCGCACGCCATGCTGGACCGGACCCCGCACGCACTCCCCCACATCCCCGACCCCGAGACCCGCCGTACCGTCGCCGACTGCGCCGCCGCCGTACGCGAGGTCGCCGACGAACCCGGCGACCGCCTCCTGCACTGGGACCTGCACGACGAGAACGTCCTCGCCGCAGGCCGCGCCCCCTGGCTCGCCATCGACCCCAAGCCGCTGGCCGGAGACCCCGGATTCGACCTCTGGCCCGCCCTCGACAACCGCTACGACCCCGACGAAACCCGCTGGCGCTTCGACGCCATGACCGACATCCTCGGCCTGGACCGCGCCCGCGCGCGGGCCTGGACGATGGGACGGCTCCTCCAGAACGCCCTCTGGGACATCGAGGACGGCCGCCCCCTCGAACCCCGCCGACTCGAGATCGCCCACCGCCTGCGCACCCACGGAGCCTGAAGTGATCCGCCCCGCCACCCCCGCCGACGTCCCCACGATCCACACCCTGATCCGCGAACTCGCCGACTACGAGAAGTCCCTGACCGAGGTCCGCGCGACCGAGGAACAACTCCACGAGGCGCTGTTCGGCCCCCACCCCGCCGCCCACGCCCTCGTGGCGACCGACACCACCGGCACGGTGATCGGCTACGCCGTCTGGTTCCTCAACTTCTCCACCTGGCGCGGCACCCACGGCATCTACCTGGAGGACCTCTACGTCCGCCCCCAGGCCCGCGGCGGCGGCCACGGCAAGGCCCTCCTCACCGCACTCGCCCGCATCTGCGTCGAACGCGGCTACCAGCGCCTCGAATGGTCCGTCCTCAACTGGAACACCCCGACGATCGACTTCTACGAGTCCCTCGGCGCCCGCCCCCAGGACGAGTGGACGGTGTACCGCCTGACCGACGAAGCCCTCACCAAGGTCGCCTCCACCCCCGCATGACACACAAAAGCCCAGGTCAGATATCTCCTGACCTGGGCTGTGCAGAGCCCCCTGTCGGATTCGAACCGACGACCTACGCATTACAAGTGCGTTGCTCTGGCCAGCTGAGCTAAGGAGGCGCCCGTGCAGTGTACCCAGGTCACCATGGCGGCCCGCTCGAAAATTTCCGCGAAGTTCACAGTCCTCCAGGTACTGACATACGCGTGAACGCCGGGTACCGTCCTGAGCCAGTCCCTGTGTGGACTACACCACCACCTTCCTACAACGGATCGTCCGGCACGTTCCTGCCGGTAGAAGGGGGCCTCTGAGCCATGGCCACTGTTTCGTTCGACAAGGCGACCCGTATTTACCCGGGTTCCACGAAGCCCGCCGTCGACGGTCTCGACATCCACATCGAGGACGGCGAGTTCCTCGTCCTGGTCGGCCCGTCCGGCTGTGGCAAGTCCACCTCGCTCCGCATGCTGGCGGGGCTCGAGGACGTCAACGGCGGCGCCATCCGCATCGGCGACCGTGACGTCACGCACCTGCCGCCGAAGGACCGGGACATCGCCATGGTGTTCCAGAACTACGCCCTGTACCCGCACATGACGGTCGCCGACAACATGGGCTTCGCGCTCAAGATCGCCGGCGTCAACAAGGCGGAGATCCGGCAGAAGGTCGAGGAGGCCGCGAAGATCCTCGACCTCACCGAATACCTGGACCGCAAGCCGAAGGCCCTCTCCGGCGGTCAGCGCCAGCGTGTCGCCATGGGTCGCGCCATCGTGCGTGAGCCCCAGGTCTTCCTCATGGACGAGCCGCTGTCCAACCTCGACGCCAAGCTCCGTGTGTCGACGCGTACGCAGATCGCCTCGCTCCAGCGCCGTCTCGGCATCACCACCGTCTACGTCACCCACGACCAGGTCGAGGCCATGACGATGGGCGACCGCGTGGCCGTGCTCAAGGACGGTCTGCTCCAGCAGGTCGACTCCCCGCGCAACATGTACGACCGCCCGGCGAACCTCTTCGTCGCCGGCTTCATCGGCTCCCCGGCGATGAACCTCGTCGAGGTCCCGATCACCGACGGCGGCGTGAAGTTCGGCAACAGCGTGGTGCCCGTCAACCGCGAGGCCCTCAAGGCCGCCTCCGACAAGGGTGACACCACGGTCACCGTCGGCGTCCGCCCCGAGCACTTCGACGTCGTCGAGCACAACGGCGCCGCCGCCTCCGCCCTCTCCAAGGACACCGAGGACGCCCCGGCCGGCCTCGCGGTCTCCGTGAACGTCGTCGAGGAGCTCGGCGCCGACGGCTACGTCTACGGTTCCGCCAAGGTCGACGGCGAGCTGAAGGACCTGGTCGTGCGGGTCAGCGGCCGCGCGGTGCCGGAGAAGGGCGCCACGCTGCACGTCGTGCCGCGTCCGGGCGAGACCCACGTGTTCTCGACCTCCACGGGCGAGCGCCTCTCCGACTGAGGACGAACCGCAGCAATTCACCCAGGTTGACGGAGAGGGCCCCGCAGCACGTCTGCGGGGCCCTCTCCGCGCTCCGACACCGTCGGCGAAAACCCCGGCAGACCGGTCATTTCGAGCAGCGTACGTCAACGCCTTACCCAAAAAGCGGCACCATCTCATCCCCCGAACCGGTGACTAAATGTCGCCAAATCATTACCGCACGCTACCCTCACACGCGTGAAGCACTCCACTTACCAACAGACGCGACGCGGCCGGGGCCCCGCCCGCCGTATCGGCCGCTCCCTCGCCCTTGTCCTGCCGGTCGTCCTGGTGCTCTCCGGGACCCTCGCGGTCACCCGAGTCAACTGGTCGGGGGATCCCTCGAGCTCCTCGGTGCTCACCGCGTCGGACGCGACGGTCTCGGACGGCAAGCCGCGCAGCGCCCCCCTCGCCCCGCAGGACGTCCTGCGCGAGCGACTCCTGACCGAACTCCAGGAGAAGGACCCGGGCACCGCCCTCACCCACCTCCAGGAGGCCGTGAACGGGCGTCCGTCGCTCGCGAAGCACTGTGTGTCCATCGCGCGGGCCCTGGGCCGCGCCGCGGTCCGTGTGTACGGCCCGACGCGCGCGCAGTCGTACGCCCGCCCCGTCTGTGACACGTCGTTCGCGACGGGTGTGGCGGCGGCCCACAGCTGATCCACACAAAAAGGCACGCCACCCGAGGCCTGGATCGGGGCGCGTCGTACAGTTCCGGTCATGACCGATCCGAACGCCGCGTCCCGTCCGACCCAGGCCGTGATCCTGGCCGGCGGCCAGGGCTCCCGGCTGCGCCCCTACACCGACGACCGGCCCAAGCCGATGGTCGAGATCCCCGGCACGGGGACTCCGATCATCGGCCATCAGCTTGTCTGGCTCGCCGAGGAAGGCGTGACGGACGTGGTGGTCAGCTGCGGGCACCTCGCCGAGGTGCTCCAGGACTGGCTGAAGACGGCGGACCTGCCGGTGCGGGTCAAGACCGTCATCGAGACCGAGCCGCTGGGCCGCGGTGGCGGTCTGAAGTACGCGGCGGCGCATCTGCCGCACCCCGGGCAGTCCTGGTACGCGACGAACGGTGACATCTGGACCCGGTTCTCGCTGCGGGACATGGCCGACTTCCACACCGAGCGGGACGCGGTGGCCACGCTGGCGCTGGCGCGTCCGCGGATTCCGTGGGGGGCCGTGCAGACGGACGGGTTCGGGCACATCACGGACTTCATCGAGGCCCCGCCGTCCACCTTCGAGATCAACGCCGGTGTGTACGTCTTCTCGCCCGCGTTCGCCGAGCTGCTGCCGGAGCGGGGGGATCACGAGCGGACCACGTTCCCGACGCTGGCGCGTGAGCTGCGGCTTGCCGGGTTCCCGATTCCTCAGGGGGCGTACTGGCGGGCCATCGACACCGCCAAGGATCTGACCGAGGCCGCGAAGGAACTGGCGGCACTGGGACGCTGACGGTCGTCCTCCGGGCGCGGGTCCGTCGTGGCCTGTGGCGCCCGCGCGGCGGAGCCGCACATCGATACGGCCCCGCGCCCCTGAAAGCCACGGCTCGCCGACGCCGAGAAGGTCCCGCACATCCTCTGTGCGGGACCTTCTCTCTGCGCGGGCCGTGTCTCTCAGCCGGTGGGGTCGCCCAGTACGTCTCCCACCGGCCCGCCTACCCCAACAGGCCGCCGACCAGGCCCGGCTGGCCGGAGGACGAGCCCCCGGTGCCGGAGCCGCCTGTCGAGCCGCCGGAGCTGCTGGTGCTGCCGGTGGGGCCTGAGGTGGTGCTGGGGGCCTGCTGCACCGGGGAGGACTGCTGGGGCGTGGTGCGGCCCGTGGTGCCCTGGGTCTGGCTGGGCGAACCGCCGGTGCCGGTGCCGGTGTCGCGGGTGGCGCCGGGCGTGGCCGAGGTGTCGGCGGACGGGCTCCGGGTGGCGCCGTGGCTGGGCCGGGTGGAGGCCGACGGGCTCTTCTTGCGGGCCTTGACGGAGTCCTGCGGGAGCGGGGAGCCCGGCAGTTCGTTGCGCGGGGCCTCTCCGGGGCCGGGCACGATGACGCGGTCGGCGTCCCGGACGGCACCGCCGAGCACCGAGCCGATGAGCAGCGTCAGGCCGGTGACGATCGCGGTGAGCAGGGCGCCGCGGCGCAGGACGTAGCGGCGCAGCTCCCAGATGTCGGAGCGGGGGCCGAGGCGCCGCCAGGCGCTGCCCGCGAGGCGGCCGTCGATGGAGTAGACGGGGGCGCCCGCGATGATCAGCGGGGACCAGGCGGCGAGGTAGATGATGTCGGGGGTGTCGTAGGCGGGGATGCTCTTCCAGCTGACGGTGACGAGGAGCGCGGCGGAGAGGCCGGCGCCGACGACCGCGGCGACCCGCTGCCAGCAGCCCAGGATCGTGAGGACGCCCACGATGACCTGGAGGAAGGCGATGACGAGGCCGGAGCCGACGGGGTGCTGGAGGGCGAACTGGCGCAGGGGTTCGGCGACTTCCCACGGGTGCAGGGTGTTGAGCCACTTGACCATGGAGCCGCGCTTGCCGCCGTCGAAGTAGACGGGGTCGCAGAGCTTGCCCATGCCGGCGTAGATGGAGATGAAGCCGAGGAAGATCCGGAGCGGTAGGAGGACCACGCCGAGGTTCATGCGGCGGCCCGGGTAGTAGGCGTGCCGCGCGGGTTCGTCGCCCTGTCGCTTGAAGCTGCGACCGGTGTCCTCGAAGTCGTCGTCCGGGTAGGCGGGTTCGTCGTCGGCGCTGCCGACCGCCGGCATGTCCGGCAGGAGTCGGGTGCCGTGGGCGTCGTAGCTGCGCTGGGCGCCGACGACCGGGGTCTCCATGGTCTGGGCCAACTCGTCGTCGTAGTCGGCCTGGTAGCCGTGGTCGACGTCGATGCGGGGGATGACCTGGGTGGCGCCGGCGTCGGCGGCCGGGGGCTCGGCGTGGCCGACGCTGCCGCCCCGTACGGCCTGCAACAGGCGGTGGGCGCCGGTGTCGTCGGGGGCGGACCTGCCGCTCCACACGACGGGTCGGCGGCGCCCCGCGGCTCCGCCGGCCGGCATTCGGGCGCTGTCGTCGGCGGCGATCAAGTGCCGTGCGATCCGCGGGGATTGGGCGCGTCTCGTCGACGCGCCCAACTGCACGCGGAAGCTCGCATGATTGACGATGATCTGCGCCGGATCGCTCGGCACCTTCACCATGCTCAGCGCGGGAGCGTCGTCGAATCCCGACGGGCCGTCCCCCGTGGGTGTGCGGGGTGTTCTGGTGTCCACACTCATCTAACCGAGTGACGTGTGGTTAGGACACTGCTTTGACCGGGCGGATCTGTCCGGACCCCGTCAAGCTTGCACGGTACGCCGGGAATGCCGCGTGTGGGTGACGAGTCCGAACGCCCGTTCACCCACCTCGGCTTCTGCCGTCAGGCGCGTCGCCGGGCCGCCTCGTACAGCACGATCCCCGCCGCCACACCGGCGTTGAGGGACTCGGCGCCGCCCGGCATCGGGATCCGCACCCGGAAGTCGCAGGTTTCGCCGACCAGCCGGGACAGGCCCTTGCCCTCGCTGCCCACGACGATGACGACGGGGCCGTCCAGGGCCGGCAGTTCGCCGACCTCGTGCTCGCCGTCGGCGGCGAGGCCCACGACCGCGATGCCCGCCTTCTTGTACGCCTCCAGGGCGCGGGTCAGGTTGGTGGCGCGGGCGACCGGGGTGCGGGCGGCGGTGCCGGCGGACGTCTTCCAGGCGCCGGCGGTCATGCCGGCCGCACGCCGCTCCGGTACGACGACGCCGTGGCCGCCGAACGCGGACACCGAGCGGACGACGGCACCGAGGTTGCGCGGGTCGGTCACCCCGTCGAGGGCCACGATCAGCGGGTCCTCGCCGTCGTCGTAGGCGGCCGCGGCGAGGTCCTCGGGATGCGCGTACTCGTACGGCGGGACCTGCAGAACGAGGCCCTGGTGGTTGAGGCCGTTGGTCATGCGGTCGAGCTCGGGACGCGGGGCCTCCATGAGGTGGACGCCGCCGCGGTCGGCGACGAGCTGGAGCGCCTCGCGCACCCGCTCGTCGTTGTCGATGAACTGCTGGACGTAGAGCGTCACCGCGGGCACGCCCTCGCGCAGCGCCTCGACGACCGGGTTACGGCCGACGACCATCTCCGAGGTGCCCTTGCCGCCGCGGCCGCGCGCTGCGGGACGGCGCGCGGTCTGCCTCGCCTGCGCATTGGCGATTCGGTTCTTCTTGTGGCCCTTGCGCATCTCGGCGGGCGGGGTCGGCCCCTTGCCCTCCAGGCCCTTGCGCCGCTGGCCGCCACTGCCGACCTGCGCGCCCTTCTTGCCGGACATGCGGCGGTTGTTGGCTGCCATGACCTACCCGTCTGTCGTGAAAAGTCGTACGTACGTCTATGAAGTGTGCCGCCCGGAGGCCCGGACGGCACAATCGATCAAGGAAAACAAGGAAAAGCGGGCTGGGGCCTACCGGGGACCGAGCGTCCAGCGGGGTCCCTGCGGACTGTCCTCGATGGTCAGTCCCGCCTGGCCGAGCTGGTCGCGGATGGCGTCCGCGGTGCCCCAGTCCTTGCGGGCGCGGGCGGCCTCGCGCTGGTCGAGGACCAGGCGGACCAGGCTGTCGACCACGCCGTGCAGGTCCTCGCCGCGGTCCGACTCACCGGCCCAGTGCGCATCGAGCGGGTCGAGGCCGAGGACGCCGAGCATGGCGCGCACCTCGGCGAGGCGGGCCACCGCGGCCTCCTTGTCGTCGGCCGCGAGCGCGCTGTTGCCCTGCCGGACGGTGGTGTGCACGACGGCGAGGGCCTGCGGCACGCCGAAGTCGTCGTCCATGGCCTCGGCGAAGGCGGGCGGCACCTCGGCGGAGGGCTCGACGGGGCCGGCCTTCTCGACCACCCGCTGCACGAACCCCTCGATCCGCGCGAACGCGGACTCGGCCTCGCGCAGGGCGTCCTCGCTGTACTCGATCATCGAGCGGTAGTGCGGGGTGCCGAGGTAGTAGCGCAGCACGATGGGGCGCCACTGCTTGACCATCCCGCTCACCAGCACGCTGTTGCCGAGCGACTTGGACATCTTCTCGCCGCTCATGGTGACCCAGGCGTTGTGCACCCAGTACCGGGCGAACTCGTCGCCGTAGGCCTTGGCCTGGGCGATCTCGTTCTCGTGGTGCGGGAAGATCAGGTCGAGGCCGCCGCCGTGGATGTCGAAGGCGGAGCCCAGGTACTTGTGCGCCATCGCCGAGCACTCCAGGTGCCAGCCGGGCCGGCCGCGGCCCCACGGGGTCTCCCAGTCGGGCTCGCCCGGCTTGGTCGCCTTCCACATGGCGAAGTCGCGGGGGTCGCGCTTGCCGGCGACGCCCTCGTCGGGCTGGCGCAGGTCGTCGATGTCCTGGTTGGACAGCGACAGGTAGCCGGGGTAGGAGCGCACGTCGAAGTAGACGCTGCCGTCGGCCTCGTACGCGTGGCCGCGCTCGATGAGGCCTCGCATCATCTCGACCATCTCGGTGACATGGCCGGTGGCCCGCGGCTCGTACGTCGGCGGGAGGCAGCCGAGGGCGGTGTAACCGTCGTTGAACGCGCGCTCGTTGTCGTAGCCGATGGACCACCACGGGCGGTTCTGCTCGGCCGCCTTGACGATGATCTTGTCGTCGATGTCGGTGACGTTGCGGATGAAGGTGACGTCGTAGCCGCGGTACTCGAACCAGCGGCGCATGATGTCGAAGTTCAGGCCGGAGCGGATGTGGCCGATGTGCGGGGCGGCCTGCACGGTGGCGCCACAGAGGTAGATCGAGACACAGCCCGGCGTGACCGGGGCGAAGTCACGGATCTGCCGGGCGCTGGTGTCGTACAGGCGAATGGTCACGGGTCCAGGGTAGTGGGCGATGTCCGGTGCCTTCGACGGGTTGTGGATAACAGTCAGCTCGTGATCCTGACCACCAGTGCGGTCGCCACCGCCATCAGGCCCTCGTCCCGGCCGGGAAAGCCGAGTCCGTCCGTGGTCGCCCCGGACACCGAGACCGGCGCCCCGGCGGCCTCCGACAGCAGCTTCTGTGCCTCGTCCCGGCGTTTTCCGATCTTCGGGCGCGGTCCTACGACCTGTACGGCGATGTTGCCGATGCGGAAGCCGGCCTCGCGCACGATCCGGGCCGCCTCCGTCAACAGCGTGACGCCGGATGCACCCGACCATTCGGGGCGTCCGGTGCCGAAGTGCTGACCGAGGTCGCCGAGCCCGGCGGCGGAGAAGAGCGCGTTGCAGGCGGCGTGGGCGACGACGTCCGCGTCGGAGTGGCCGGCCAGGCCGGGGCCCTCGCCCTCCCACTTCAGGCCCGCGCACCACAGCTCGCGGCCCTCCTCGAAGGCGTGGATGTCGGTGCCGATGCCGACCTGGGGCAGGAGGAAGGGCTGCTCAGAAGCCATCGTTGAGCCTCCTGCGGGCCAGGACCGCCTCGGCGAGGACCAGGTCCAGCGGGCGGGTCACCTTGAAGGCCTCCTCGTGGCCGGGCACGACCACGACCGTGAGGCCCAGTTGCTCGACCATGCTCGCGTCGTCGGTGACGTCCTCGGTGACGGTCTCGTGGGCGCGGATCAGGGTGGCCCGGTCGAAGCCCTGCGGGGTCTGCACGGCACGCAGACGCGCCCGGACCGGGGTCGCGACCACCGGTTCCGGCTCACCGGGGGCCGGCTCGACCTCCTTGACGGTGTCCGCGAGGGGCAGCGCCGGGACCACGGCGGGCGCGCCGTCCCGTACGGCCTCGATGACCGCGTCGACGGTGTCGACCGGGACGAGCGGGCGGGCCGCGTCGTGGACCAGCACGATGTCGAAGTCGTCCGGCAGGGCGTCCAGGCCGAGCCGCACCGACTCCTGGCGGGACTCACCGCCGGGGACGACGACGAAGTCGGTGCGCTCGGGCAGCGCGTGCGCGTCCAGGAGCGACTTGACCTCGCCGGCGCCGTCGGGCGGGGCGACCACGACGACCAGGGAGACGGCGCGCGAGGCGGCCATGGCGCGGATCGCGTGGATCAGCATGGGGGTGCCGTTGAGCGCGCGAAGCGCTTTGGGGGCGCCCGGACCAAGGCGTACGCCTCTTCCGGCGGCCGGAATCACCACCGCGGTACGGGCTTCCGTACGTGCCTGCGCGGGCGAAGGGCGCGAAACGTCAGACATCGGTTCCTGTCAGGTTTGTGTGCTCGGCCAACGTGGGTACGGAGACAGCGTGCCGGGCGCGACGCCTTGACCGGACCCTTCCGTGACACCGGTCGAGCCTGCTGCCCGGGCCCGGCACGCCAAGTATCGGGGGATCTTCACTCCGAAATGAACACGCGTACGGCGCCGGAGGCGTCGCTCGTCGACGGAAACGCCGGATCCGTGATCCGGCACCCCGTGATCCGGTATCCGGAGACGAACATGCCGCAGCGCCCGGCGACAGCTTTCGCGTCATCGGGCACCGCGGCATTTCAGTGCGGCACTTCCGGGAAGTACTGCGGTACTTCTCCGAAGCACTCAGTGGTGTGCTGAGCTGAGCGGGCCAGGGGCCTGCACAGGGACGCTCAGGACGCGAGAACCTCGTCGAGCAGCGCCTCGGCCTTGTCCTCGTTCGTGTTCTCCGCGAGGGCGAGCTCGCTCACCAGGATCTGCCGAGCCTTGGCGAGCATGCGCTTCTCACCTGCGGAGAGTCCGCGCTCGCGCTCACGACGCCACAGGTCACGCACGACTTCCGCGACCTTGATGACATCGCCGGAGGCGAGCTTCTCCAGGTTTGCCTTGTAACGACGGGACCAGTTAGTGGGCTCCTCGGCGTACGGCGCGCGCAGCACCTCGAAGACCCGGTCCAGCCCGTCCTGACCGACCACATCACGCACGCCGACGAACTCCGCATTGTCCGCTGGCACACGTACCGTCAGGTCACCCTGGGCGACCTTCAGCACCAAGTAGGTCTTGTCCACGCCTTTGATCTGGCGAGTTTCGATAGCCTCGATCAGCGCGGCCCCGTGATGGGGATAGACCACGGTGTCGCCAACCTTGAACGTCATGTGACAGGTACCCCTTCCGTGGCTATCCAGGGTAACACGGAAACCGCGGGTTCTGAATGGCGTTTTCGCAGGTCAGGGCATATCTCGGGGCTTGACAACAGCAACAGGAACGTGCTGCGGAGGCCGAGCGGAAGCAGGTATTCGCAGGTGGGAGCGGCTCTCCGGGGGAGGTGAAACGCGTACGTTACACACATCCGGAGCCCCCTCCGAGCGGCCTAACGTCCACAAATGTCCGGTTCCATGTGTGCGACTTCCGCTACTCCGTTCGATGACAGGAGTGACTTCCGCGTCGATTCCGGAATTGATCACACGCGGCACACGGATCACACAGTGATCAATTCCGGGGGCGGTCTCTCTTTCCTTCACGGAAGATTTGCCACTGGGCGCTGAGGCCTCTTATGTGAATGCCGGACGAGCGCCGGAGTGCGGGGAAGAAGTGACTCGCGGGTCACTTGTGAACCGGGTGACTCGGGAGTGACTCGGGAGTGACACGCCTCTTGGGGAGGGTCGGGTGCGGCGGCACGGGGACGGCTCGGTAACCTAAGCCCTGCTGACAGACACTTAGCGCGGCTTTACGGGCCGCCCCGCTCAAGTCAAGGAGTTGCCGCCGCCGTGAGCAGCAGCCTTCGACGCGGCGCCCTCGCCGCCGCCTCCCTCGCGTTCTCGGTCGTCACGCTCTCCGCGTGCGCGGCCGGCAGCAACGCCCAGACGCTGGAGGTCAAGCCGGACAACGCGGAGACCAGCGTCGGCGCCATCAAGCTCCAGAACATCGTGGTCATCACCCAGGCCACCACCCAGGCATCCGGCGAGACCAAGGGCCCGGCCGTGGTCTCCGGGACCGTCTTCAACACCGGTGCCACGGCCCAGACGCTGGACTCCGTGACCATCGCGGGCGGCGGGAGCGCCGAGATCAAGCCCGCCAAGGGCAACGGCAAGGTGACCGTCCCGGCGCACGGCTCGGTCGTCCTCGGCGGCAAGGGCAACGCCTCCGCGGCGGTGGCCGACCTCGGCGAGAGCGTCAAGGACGGCAACGCCCAGAAGGTCACCTTCACCTTCAGCACCACCGGCGAGGTCAGCCTCAAGGCCTTCGTGGTCCCGGCCGACAGCTACTACGCCAAGTGGGGTCCGAGCGCGGTGCCGTCCGCCCCGGCGACCCCCGCGAAGCCGAAGCCCTCCGGTTCCGCGACCCCGAGCGGCGCGGCCACCCCGAGCGGCGCGGCCACCCCAAGCGGCTCCGCCACCCCGACCGACGCGGCCTCCGCGAGCGCGAGCGCGGGCTGAGCGGCCGAACGGGATCGCCGTACGGGATCGCCGTACGGGAGTCGCCGTACGACACGAAGGGCGGGACCTCCGAGGAGGTCCCGCCCTTCGGCGTGTGCGAGCCGCGTCGGGTCTACGGCTCGAACTTGTAGCCCAGGCCACGGACCGTGACCAGGTACCGCGGCGCGCCCGGGTCGGGCTCGATCTTGGCCCGCAGGCGCTTGACGTGGACGTCGAGGGTCTTGGTGTCGCCGACGTAGTCGGCCCCCCAGACGCGGTCGATGAGCTGCATGCGGGTCAGGACGCGGCCGGCGTTGCGCAGCAGCATCTCCAGCAGGTCGAACTCCTTGAGGGGCAGGTCGACCTTGGAGCCGGAGACCGTGACCACGTGGCGGTCCACGTCCATGCGGACCGGACCGGCCTCCAGCGCGGCCGGGGTGACCTCCTCGGGCTCCCCGCGGCGGCGCAGGACGGCGCGGATACGGGCGACCAACTCGCGCGAGGAGAACGGCTTGGTGACATAGTCGTCGGCTCCTATCTCCAGGCCGACGACCTTGTCGATCTCGCTGTCCTTGGCGGTCACCATGATGACGGGGACGTTGGAGCGGTTGCGCAGCTGGCGGCAGACCTCCGTGCCGGGCAGGCCCGGCAGCATCAGGTCGAGGAGGACGAGGTCGGCGCCGTTGCGCTCGAACTCGTCGAGTCCGTCGGGTCCCGTGGTCGCGATGGCGACCTCGAAGCCCTCCTTGCGAAGCATGTACGACAGGGCGTCGGAGAAGGACTCCTCGTCCTCGACGACGAGCACTCGGGTCACGGAAGGACCTCCGGGGCGGGAAGCGGGTCGTAAGAAGCCGACTCGGTGGTGGAAAGCCCGTCCTCGTCGTCGAGGTCGGGGTGCTGGAGCGCGCGGTCGCGGGCCGCGCCCGCCTCCGGCAGCCTGAGGGTGAACGTGGAGCCCTGGCCCTCCGAGCTCCACACCGTGACCTCCCCGCCGTGCGAGGCGGCCACGTGCTTGACGATCGCGAGACCGAGGCCGGTGCCGCCGGTCTGGCGGGAGCGGGCCGGGTCGACGCGGTAGAAGCGCTCGAAGATGCGCTCCTTGTCCTTGTCGGAGATGCCGATGCCCTGGTCGGTGACGGCGACCTCGATGTGGTCGCCGCCCGGCGCGGACACCCTGCGGGCCGCTATGCCGACGCGGGTGCGGGCGGGCGAGTAGTTGACGGCGTTCTCGACGAGGTTGCCGAGGGCGGCGGCGAGCTGGCCGCGGTTGCCCCACACCCGCAGCTCGGCAGCGCCGGCCGCGGCCATGGTGATCTGCTTGGTGCCGGCCTGGTGCCGGCAGCGGTCGATGGCCTCGGCGACCAGCTCGTCCACGCGGACCGGCTCGGCGTCCTCCAGCGGGTCGTCGTTCTGCACCCGCGAGAGGTCGATGAGTTCCTGCACCAGGTTCGTCAGCCGGGTGGCCTCGATCTGCATACGTCCGGCGAACCGCTGCACGGCCTCCGGGTCGTCGGAGGCGTCCATGACGGCCTCGGAGAGCAGGGAGAGCGCGCCGACCGGGGTCTTGAGCTCATGGCTGACGTTCGCGACGAAATCCCGCCGCACCGCTTCGATCCGCCGGGCCTCGGTGAGGTCCTCGACGAGGAGCAGCACCAGCCGGGAGCCGAGGGGCGCGACCCGCGCGGAGACGGCCAGTGCCTCGCCGCGTCCGGTGCCCCGCCGGGGCAGGTCCAGCTCGACCTGCCGTATCTCCCCGTCCCGCCGGGTGTCCCGGGCCATCTGGAGCATCGGCTCCACGGACAGCTTGCCGCCGCGGACCAGCCCTAGGGCGTACGCGGCGGAGCTGGCCTTGACGACGGCGTCGGCCTCGTCGAGGACGACGGCCGAGGACCGGAGCACCGAGAGCACGGTGTCCACGCCGGGCGGAAGCACGGGGTCGGTGTGCAGGGAGGTGCGGGTGGGGCGCTTCTGCTCCCGCTCGCTCCAGCGGAACGCCAGCATGGCGATGACACCGGTGAGCACACCGGCGATCGCTGCCGCTGCGGCGACCGCCGCGTTCACGTCCATGCCTCCAGGTTAGGCATGGGATCCGTCCTGGCCACAGCCGTCCGAGTGGGACCTCGAACACTCGTCGCCCAGAGTTCACCTTGGAGCCAGTGGTGGTTCATTTGGGAGGGCGGAAACGGACGCGTACAGGGCCGAACGTGGGAGCGTGGGGTACGCAGCACCGGTTTTCGCGGCCGGTAGCACCGGTTTCGCAGCTGGTAGCACCGGTTTCGCGGCCGGTTTTGGCCCCTGGCACCCACAGGAACGACGTACGAGAGGGAACCGACAATGCGGGACGCGTACCACGAGGAACTTGATTCGATCGGCGACGGTCTGGTGGAGATGGCCCGCCTGGTCGGCTCGGCGATCGGACGCGCCACGACGGCCATCCTCGACTCCGACCTGAAGCTCGCCGAGAGCGTGATCGAGGCCGACCAGAAGGTGGACGACCTCCAGCACGACCTGGAGGCCCGGGCGATAGCACTGCTCGCCCGCCAGCAGCCGGTGGCCACCGACCTGCGGATCGTCGTGACCTCCCTGCGGATGTCCGCCGACCTGGAGCGCTCCGGCGACCTCGCCCAGCACGTGGCGAAGCTGGCCCGGCTGCGCTTCCCCGAGAAGGCGATCCCCCACGACCTGCACGCCACCATCCTGGAGATGGGCCAGCTCGCCCAGCGCCTGATGGCCAAGGCGGCGGAGGTCATCATCACCAAGGACGTCGACCTGGCGCTCCAGCTCGAGCAGGACGACGACGAGATGGACCTGCTGCACCGCACGCTCTTCCAGCACCTGCTGGACGACAAGTGGAAGCACGGCATCGAGACGGCGGTGGACGTCACGCTGCTGGGGCGCTACTACGAGCGGTTCGCCGACCACGCGGTGTCGGTGGCCAAGCGCGTGGTGTACCTGGTGACGGGCGAGCACGCGGACGACCTCCAGGCGGACGTGCAGCCGGTGACGGGAGTGGAGGGGGCGTGATCCCTCCGGGGGGTGCGCTGGTGGGGCGAGGGTGCTGAGGAGTCCTTTGCCGTGCTGCCAGGGCGTGCGCGAGCCTCTGTGCGCCGTTGATGCGCCCAGGGGAGCGGGCATGCACTGGGTACAGGGCCTGATCCGACCGTCGGGACGTACTGGCCCTCGCCTCGAGGAGGGACTCATGGCCGAAGCCCCCAGCACCCCCCAGTCCGACCCCACCCAGGAACGCCCGACCGAGCAGCCCACCGCGATCAGGACCCTGTCGGTCATCGGCGCGTGCGGCTGCGGGTCGGGATGCGGGTGCGGGTGCCAGTCGGGCAATCCGTGTCAGTGCGGGTGAGATGTACGGCGTTTCTTGTACGGCGGTGAGGGGCCCCGGGGTGATCCCGGGGCCCCTCGTCGTGTCGGGTGCTGCGCCGGCGCCGGGTGCTCGGGTCGCCCGGTCGGGTGGGGAGGCGCAGCATGGAGAAGGAACGGGACGGGGACGGGGACGGCAACCGTACGGCTCGGGGATGACGCCGCCGGTGTGCGGCGGGCGAGGAGGTGGAGGCCATGGCTCGCTACATGGACGTACACCGAGGAATGCACGGCATCACGGCGGAGCAGCTGATGGAGGCCCATCAGGCCGACCTGGCGATAGAAGGGGAAGAGGGCGTGCACTTCGAACGCGCCTGGGCGGACCCCGAGTCCGGCACCGTGTACTGCCTCTCGGAGGCACCCTCCCCGGAAGCGGTCCAGCGCATCCACGAACGGACCGGCCACAAGGCGGACGAGGTCCATCCGGTGCCGTTGTCGGTGTGAGGGTGAGGGTGGGGGTGGTGTGGGGGGCAGGGCGCCGGATAACGGGTGCCGGATAACGGATGGCGGGGCCGGCGGGGCCGCTCATAGGGTCAGCGCATGGACTGGCAGAGGTGGCACGACCGTTACGACGCGCCCGAGTCACCGCTGGCCTGGCGGTTGCGCGCGGTCCAGGACCGTATCCGAACGGCCCTGGACGCCGCTCCGCCCGGCCCGCTGCGGGTGATCAGCCTGTGTGCCGGTCAGGGCCGTGACCTGCTGGGCGTCCTGCCCGCCCACCCGCGCCGCGAGGACGTCCGCGCCCGGCTGGTGGAACTCGACCCGGGGAACGTGGCGGAGGCGAGGCGGGCCGCCACGGCCCTGGGTCTGCCGGGTGTGGAGACGGTCGCCGCGGACGCCGCGCTGCTCGACCACTGCGCCGACCTGGTCCCGGCCGATCTGGTACTGCTGTGCGGGGTGTTCGGCAACATCACGAATGAGGACATCGAGCGCACGGTCGAGGCGTGCACGCAGCTGTGCGCGCCGGGCGCCCGGGTCATCTGGACCCGCCATCGCAAGGCTCCCGACCAAGTCCCGCGGATCTGCGGGTGGTTCGAGAGCCGGGGCTTCGTCCGCGAGTGGACCTCGTCTGCCGACGCCGACCACGTCCAGTCGGTCACGGTCCACCGCTTCACCGCGACACCGGCTCCGCTCCGACCGGGCACCAGGGTCTTCGACTTCGTGGGGTACGACCGGCTGCACGCCCTGGAGCCGTAAGGCCCCCTGAGACGGACGAGCCGCGGGGGAACCGGTGAAACCGCGGGGCAGCATGCGGCGTCCAGGGGTACAAGACCGGGAGAATGTACACGAGTTGCGCCATCTCGGCCCTGTCTGGACGTACCAGGGAAGATGGTCAGAAATGGCACCCGAAACCGTTCCCTGTACCGCGCCACGGCTCTCGGCATGACCGCGGCGGCAGTGGCCCTACTGACAAGCTGCACACCGAGCACCGGCACCAGCCACGGCAGCGCACCGACCACAGCGGAAACAGCTTCGTCGGCACCGCGGACACCCACGGAGCGGGCCGGCTCGACGGGGTCCGGCGGCTCGGCGGGGTCTGAGGGCTCGGCGGGATCTGCGGGCTCGGCGGGATCTGCGGGCTCGGGCGGATCCGGCAGTTCCGCCGCCTCCCCCCGGCCCACCACGGCAGGTGCCCCGGCCAGGACAGACGCCTGCCGGTCGCTGACGGTGCCCGCGACCGTCAAGGCGGACGTCACGGCGGCGTACGGCGCACAGGCTCAGCCACGCCTGACCCACATCACGCCGGTCAAGGGGACGTTCTACTACGGCAGTTGCGACGGGACCTTCTACGCCGGCACCGGCTTCCAGCTCACGCCCGGCAGCACGCAGGCCGAGCAGGTGGCCCTGCAGGACGACGGTGCCGTGATGAAGTACTTCATCGACCGCCCCGGCACCGGCTGGACCTACCTGGCCGCCGACACCTTCCCGGCCTCCCCCGAGGGCTGCGCCGCCCTCCCCGAAATCCCCTCCCAGCTGTCGGCACTGTGGAACGACTGCCGCTCCTGAACCAGGGTCGCGTGGGGGCTCCTCAGCGGTGCGGTGCGGTGCGTTGCGTTACTCATGGCCGCTGGCGATCGGCATTGGACGGCCCACGGACGCCGTGCGGGCCGTGACTAGCGTCCTGCCCACCGTCGGAGTTCTCTGATGACACGGGCCTTGTGGAGGCTAGTTGTCGAGAGTTCGCTCGTGCTCGTCATGAACGCTGTGATGGGGGTCCATCGCTCGCCCCCCTTGCGAGTCGTCCACCTGACAGCGGGGAAGTCCGTGATCTCTGTGATGCACTCCCGCGCAATCACGCGTGTGCGCAGGTAGCCGCGGATCGAGAGCCTCCCGCGCTCACATGTCACGCCGAGCCGGTATCCCCTCACGGAGAGGGCCGCGAACCCCATCACAGCGAAACAGGCCGCGCCCCGCGAGAAGCCCGAGTCGGCCTGCGCCGCGTAGGCAACAGCAGCGACCGCCGGGACACCTCCGAGCCCGCTGTTCGCAAGACGGTTCACCATCGACGGCGACAGTTCCACGACGCTCCTCGCCTGTGCTGGTGCCTGCCGATGGCTCGGGTTGAACTCGGCGGCCTAAGCGCTCGCAGCACTAGCCGGCCGAACTGACCAGAGTCTCGAAGCCCGAGCTGTCACAGTAGGACACTGCACGCCCCTCAGCCTCGGGCGACTGGACATTCTGCCCACCACTGGCGTCTGTAACGCTCGCTGTCGTGGCACGCTTGGCGTCCTGCCAGGACCCCAGCTTGGTGCAGTAGTCCCGCTGCCGCCTTGGCCTGCGCCGGATCGTCTGACGAGCAACCGCTCATGCATGGCCACGCCCTCCCCGAAGCTGCCGACGCAGACTATGGATCACGAGGGTGTCACCTTGCGCTGATCCATACGCCGAGATGGCCACCGAACCGCGCGCCCTGCCTACGCGGTACCTGACCCCTGAGGATCTGGTGGAAAAGTTCGACCTGCCCAGCATCGAGACGACCAAAAAGCCCCTACAGGCGGAGAACCCGCAGGCAGGGCTTGAACAGCGCTGCTACCTCTTCTTGCCCTGGGTGCTCTCGGGAATCTTGGTGAGGTGGGTTTTTGCTGGTCAGGAGAGGTGGGCACGCTCGCCTGGTGGCCGTCGTCTGTCGTCGTTGGCCACTGTTGAGCGGCCTCGGACGGCCCAGGGACGGCCCGACGTGGCAGGTCCGGGGCGTGCGCGATCCCCGGGTGGGTTGTCACCGAACCGGTCTGCCGCGTTGCACCTCACACTTGGGGTCTCTGCTAGCACGCAGAAGCAACGGCAGCGTCGGAAACCCTGCGTGCCTCGGCGGCCAAGTCCTTACCGGTCTTTACGTACCCGTCGCCCTTGGACTTGATCGCGGACACCGTGTCTCTAGCATTCGTCCGCAGGTTAGAAACCCCGCCGACGCCCATCGACAGGATTGGCGTATACCCCGGCATGAAGCCCTGTGCCGTCTCGTACGCGTCCCACGCCTCCTTCAGCGCCGTCGACTGGCTCTCGATATCGGAGATCGTGTAGTCCAGCGTCCCCCGGTCCGACTCCAGCGTCCCCGCGTCCGTCTCGACCGTCCCGGCGTCTGTCTCCACGGAGCCAGCGTCAGTGCACGCGTCCTCGCCGGACAGATTCGCCGCGTCGTCCTTCACCGTCTTGAGGTCACTGCGCAGTGTCGCGAGGTCGGTCTCAAAGGAGCTGTAGTCGACCGGCACACCCAGCGTCCGCTTCAGCTCGGTATACGCCGAGTTCACCGTCGTCGCAGCAGCGTCAATTTTTCCCCTGCTCTCCGCGTCGGCAGCTGCCTGAGCCTCCTCTGCCTGCGCGTCCTGGAGCTCAGTAAGTGCCTGCCTGGCCTGGCTCTGGAGATCGCCGACCCTTCTGTTGTAGTCGTCGACCGAGCCCGGCCGCAGCGTCAGCGTGTACATGGTGCCATTGTCGTTCGGTACGTGAAGACTCATCTCGGTGCTAGTCAGCGTCCCCGACAGCGAGCCAACCGACCCCAGGACTCCGTCAATCCGAATCGTCACCGCAGAACCGTCGGCCGTCCCCGTGAAGGCCGCGTGCTCCGCCTTCGTCGTCGTCCGGTCACTGGACGGGATCGCTGTGACGTCCAACGACCCCGACAGACTCGACCCCGACCTCGTCAGCTCAACCATCGCCACACCGTCATCGGCCGTGCCCACCCACAGGTGCGGTGTCTCGAAGGCATGAGTGAACGGAGCCGTCGACGAGTGCCCCTTCTCGGACTGATCGATGTAGACGGCTGTCCCCACTGCCGTTGCTATCACCGCGGACACTGAACCAATCAGCAGCCACACCTTCCGTCTGCTCGATGCAGACGGTGGCGGTGGCGGTGGCGGTGGTAGCGAGTACATCTGAACCACCCTGGATCCCTCCCCATTTTGGTTCAGATATTGAAACTCAGACGAACCGTCGGCGTCTCAGCATCACGACGACCGCACCGCCGGACCCTGGCCAATGCCCCGCCACGGGCCCGAGCCTGGTCGATCCGACTGGGCGCTGGACTTCGTCACCCGTGACTGATGACGAGGTTGTCGAGGCGTTGCGGGTCGCAGCGCGGACGGGGGCGGCTACGGAGACCGCGGTTCGCTCCCCGGCATCACCTGCAGCACCGACCGGTTCACCCCAGACCATCCTTGAAGATCGGCGTCCAGAATCTCGTTCAGGGTCATGAGGGCCTCCTCCGCGACCCGCGCCGTCTCTTCGCCGGAGGCCTTGCGGTACTGCATCTCCTGCTTGAGCCGCTGTACCCGGGCGAGGACCGAGGAGCGTAGCTGCCACAACTCCTGGTCCCTGAAGAGGTTGTTCTTCGCAGCCACGATGCCGGAGACCCCGGCGAGAGCGGTGCTGGATATCCCGAACCACGGATACTTCCACGCTGCGCTAGCGACCCCGAGGACCGCGATCACGGCGTTCAGCGCAGCGATGAGCGTGATCACCCGGTCCACCCTGGTCCGCGATATCACCCGTAACCGAGCGAACTCCCTCTCGTACCAGGCGACATAGTGCGAGACGACGACGAAGGGATCGGCCTCCACGGGCGGATCGGGCGGTGTGCGCATTCCTGCGGACCTGAACGAGATCGGCCACCACCTGGAATCTCTGTACCCATGCTCCGGCTCACGCGATGGCATCGATGCGCCCCCTCACTGGCCAGTGTGCGAGCTGACCTGTCAAACACGCCACACCTACGACAAGGGTGCCGACGGTTCACGCCGCCGGCCCCACCCATGTCCTCAGACGCGTCTACAACACCGGCAGTCCTCTGCAGCTCGAAGGCGGTGACCTCGGACCGGTGCTCCTCCCACTCGTGCCGCTTGTCGCGCAGGTGCAGGCAAATCCTTCCAGCGGGCAGATCATCGCCCGGAGCCCAGGCCAGAGCACGGTGGGGTGTGTCACCGGTGGGTGCCGTCTGTTGGCGTTGGACGGCCCAGGGACCGTGCGGGATAAAGCTTTGACCTAGCTGTGGAGGTGGGGTGTGATCACTCCATGGGTCCTGGCAACAGCGAGACGGATACAGGCGTGGCCGACAATACGATCGTCGCCGGGCAGATCATCCTCGGGCTGAAAACCCTACGTGATCACCTCGGCTGCTCCCTGCATGAAGCCCTCGACGCCTACGTCGCACGCTACGAGGTGCTGCGACGGGAACGTCCGGCCGACTTCACCACGAGTCACGAGGAGTACTGGGCGAACTTCTACTCATGAACCATGGACACGATCTTGAAAACCGTCGTGGCGCGAGTCACCGTGGGTTCAAATCCCACACCCACCGCCAGGCGAAACGGCCCCTGCCCAGCCAAATCAGTCGAGGGCCGCACTCGTTCGTGCTCTCCGTCAACCACCGTGGTTCCCCCTCAGGTACCGGTCGATCGGACACGGCAGGGGCACGTACCTCTGATTCACCCACTGAAATCCTCGACGCGATGTCGCGGCTCCGGCTCGCAGCCGCGTCGACTCTCCCATGCTGCTAGCCCGCGCGTAGGTCATCGACCATGGGGGCCTGGCAGTATCTCAACCCTCATCGGGCACGGCGTCCCTGGCCACAGATCGTTTGTCTCCTCGATCGGGACGAATCCGATAGCTCGGTAGAACACCCTCGCGAGCGCGTACCCGCTGTCAGGATGCGAAGGCCCGGCATCTTCACATGCAGCATCCGACAACCGTCCGTTTGCAACTTCGCCTCCACCGCGCTGACAAGTACCGCCCCGATGCCCCGCCAGTGCCAGTCCGGGGCTCCCGCCAACAGGTGGACCTCTGTCGCCTCCGCAAAGTGCCGCCGACGCAGCAGGATCCCGACTGGCTCGCCGTCTGAGCTGCGGGCAAGGATTCCGGGCAGAGCACGAGCCGACTCCACGTACTGCGCGTAGAAGCCACCACATGCGAGACCTGGAACGCCGCATCCTCCTGCATCTCGCGAGCATGGAAGCCTTCCTCAACCCCGTACATCTGATTTCGCGCGGCAGGCGAGCAGCCTCCCCCACGGCAACCGACCGCTGAGTGCGCGTCGAAGGAGCCAATGAGCGCTGGCAGGCGTCGTTCGTCGAGTCGTTGTGTCCAGCACTCGCACCAGAAGCCCGGCAGGTGCGTCTCCCTCAGCACGGGTGGTCTCCTCGGTTTTCGGCCTGATGTCCGATCTTGCAACGCTTTTGGAGGTGGGTGGTCCCGTCGCCGCGCTCGGCGGTGGAGCCGCCTAGACCCGGGCCAACCACCCGGCCCTGTGCTGATCCGCCGTCGGCGAGCCGTACGCCGAGTCCCGCGAGAACGGCATGCACGCGCTCCGCCACTTTTGCGCCTCGGTACTCCGGGGAGACGTCAAGGCTCTCGCGGAGTACCTCGGTCACGCGGATCCGGTCTGACGCTCCGCGTGTACGTACGCTCCCAATCGGAGAAGGGCGGGGACAGTCATGGCAGACGAGTACTTCTTGCTGGTGTGCGACGACGTGCCACATGACGTGGTGCTCATCGACCCCGGCGTCCGCGTAATGGACGTCGTCCGGGTCGTGCGCCGGCTGACGGGGCTGAGTCTCTGGCGCAGCAAGGTTCTGGCGACGCAGGTTCCTGCTGTCCTTCTTGCCGGGGTGCCCGAAGAGAACGCGGCAGCAGCCGTCTCGGCCCTGCACGATGCGGGAGCCCGGGCAGAGACGAGAGAACGGCCGGGGCCGGACCTACCGAAGCACTGAGCACGGCCCGATCGGCGGGCTGAGGGCCCAGAGACGGCCCAGGCCCACCAAAAAGCCCCCTACCGGCGGAGAACCCACAGGCAGGGGGCTTGATCAGCGCTGCCTACTTCTTCTTGCCCTGGGTCTGGCGGGCCCGTTTTTCGGGCCTGGTCAGGGGGGTGCACACCTCAACTGACCTGCGGTCGGGTGGTCGTTGTTCGTCGTTGTCGATCGTTGGTGGTTGACCTGGGAGGTTCCACAGAGGTTCCAGAGAAGGCTCGGCAGCGTCGCCCGGATCCTCAGTGGCGAAGAGGAGCAGCCTCCCCAGACGCGCGAGCGCAGCCATCTCTTATGTCCCCACCGTGAGCGATCAACTTCTCTTGCGGCAGCGCCTGTTGTCAGTGGGGACTGCCAGAATCAGGGCATGACCGCAGCTTCCGTTCCGTTCCAGGAGATCCTGCAGAACCCCGACAACTACTCACCCGATGACTTCGCCCGCGCCCGCGCTGAGAAGGTTCTGGCCGTCAGCGCCACCGTTCTACACCAAAGGGGGCACGAGGACATCGCTGCTCTGCTGGCGCAGGCCGAGTTCTGCGACTTGGAGTACCAGGAGGAGGACTGGGGGAAGTCTTGGTACGAAGTCGTACTCGACTTCGACCACCCCCAGCTTGAGCGCTTCACTGAAGAGGTGCAGCAGCGTGTGCTGTCAGCCATGCAAGAGGTCTGCGACCGGGAGGACTTCGGCATCTCTGGTCTGCGGGCACGCGCCATCCTGCCCGAGGTGGGGGCCAACTGGCGAGAGCAACTGGCAGCCGGCGGCAAGGCGCGACCTTCCAACCACGCCCGTAAGGTGCGGATTGGGCCAGCTCACCCGCAAGCTGACGGTCTGCACCTCACAAACGAGTGGGAGTGGCGTGTCTACGCCGTCCTGCGCGACCGGCAGCAGGAACTCCCAGACAACGACACGTTAGGAATCGTCCCTCTCGCCGCGATGAAGGTGCGCGATCACGTTTTTGAGCCGGACCTGCTGGTCACCTACAGGGGATACGCAGGAGTGATCGAGGTTGACGGGCCGCATCACAAGGGCCGTAGCTCTGACGACAAGAGCAGGGAACGGCTTCTTCGACACGCAGGGGTCAAGTACATCGACCGCATCGACGTCCGCGACGCAACCGCGAAGGAGGAGGTCGAGAAGTTCGTCACCGACTTCCTCCGCCACCTCATCGGGTAGGCCGGGCAGCCGTGCGACTCCTGTTTAGGCCGCGAACGGGAGTCGCGCGGGCGCGGGCGTACAGTCCGTGAATCCATGGTCTGCCGGCCGTGCGGCTCGCTGCGCAAGCCACCCGGAGACACGCGGTCCGCCGTTCACCGCACTGCCCTCCCGGACCGTGCGGACGTGTGTGAAGCCTTGGGCGATGTAGTACCGCTGGAGCGCCTCATTCGTCGTCCAAGCGTCCAGCCGAACCCAACGGGCGCCCGCCCGGTACGCACGTTCACCTGCCCAGTCGAGCAGCCGACCACCGATGTTCTGTCCGGCGTACTCCCGCGCCACAGTGAGCTTGTTGACGAACATCGCCGGTTCGGCCAGTTCCTCGTCAGTCCACAGCCCGTCTTCGGCGTCTGGGGTCAGGGTGATGGTGCCGGCAGTAGTGTGCCCGTCGCGGAGCATGAACACGGTGCCCGCTTCGATCGTGGCCAGCAACTTGTCAGCCGGGTACGGACGACTCCACTGATCAGACCCGAGACCGCGCAGCCAAGCTGCGGCCTCCTCACGGAAGGCCAACAGCTTGGATACGTCGTGCGGCTCTGCGGGGGTGATGATCACGTGTCTTCGCTCCGGGCGGCTAGGTTGCCGATCTCGTAGTTCATCCGGTTCAGGTCGCCCCGGAACGTCGTGATGGTGCACCGGATAGGACGGTCTACTGAGTAGCCCGTCCGCGTCCAGAGCATCACCGGAACACCCGCTCCGATCTCCAAGAGCCGCGCCTCCTCCGGGGTGGGCATTCGGGCCGCGATCTCGTCGAAGTACCCAACCTGCTCAATGCCTTGAGCAGCCAGGTACCGCGTTGTGCCCTCTTCGATGTCTCCGGGCTCAGCAAGTCGCGGCGACGCGTCGACCAGCCATGACGGATAGTAGGTGGCCTGCGTGGACCACGGAACGTCATCCACGTAGCGATGACAAAACCGCAATACCGTCTTCGTACTCGCCTCGACCTTGAGGCGCTCAGCGATCTCTTGCGACGCCGGCAGCATCTCGACACGGAACGTCTGGTGTGGTCTGCGCCCCGCGTTCGTCACGTCCGTGTTGTACGCGTCGCCGTTCTGCGGAAACGTCAGGTTCTCGAAGCGGGACGCGTTGAGCTCGAACACCTCGTGCGACTTGACCTCGTACCCCAGTCCCTGACTGGACGAGATCAGCCCCTCACTGACCAGCAGACTCAGCCCGTTGCGGATCGTGTTGCGCGACGCGTCGAAGCGCTGCTGTAGGTCGTTCTCAGAGGGCAGCCGCGATCCAGGCGCATGGATGCCGTTGACGATCTCGCGGCGCAGGACGTCGGCCACCTGCCGGTACTTCGGCTGCTTGTTCATAACCCCATCATGACGCACTCGCGCAACTTGTTGGTACATGCAGCCCCTAACCCCTTGACGCATCACTGTCCGTCGGTGCAGCATCACTGCATCAGCTTGTACCAACAAGCTGAGCAGGTGGTGCAACACCCCCAAGTGTGCCTGCCTGCACTGACAGCGCCCGACGGGTCCCGTGAAGACGGGAGCCCCTCTGACCAGGGGTTACCGCATCCGTCGGTAGCGACCGTTCTTTGAGAAGTGAACAGAGCGCCTGAGGTAGACCGCCCCACCTCTGCAAGCAAGGGGGCGGCGTGCGCGCGTTCTGTACCCGCGTGCGAGTACAGCGCAATCCGACCTTTTCGCAGCTCAAAGGCTGCGGCCGGTTGCCTCCGCTGCTCGTCTCGTACGAGCGGCGCTGAGGGGAGCCGGATGTTCCGACTTCAACGGCGCGCGGCCCCGGTGCTCGAACACCGGGGCCGCTGTTCGGGCCGTTCCACCTGCGAGGGAGAACACGACCCAATGGACCACATCGCTACTGTTCAGGACGCTGTTACCGCGTTCGCCGACTTCATGGAGCCGACGGACGCGGAGCTGGACGCGATCGAGCAGGAGATGCCCGCGATCCTCGCGGACGTCGACCTGTTGGACGCGCAGATCATCACCCTCGACCGCACCCCCACGGAGCTGGACGTGCGGCGTATCCGACGGGCCCGCCGTCGGCTGCTGGCCGCGCTGGCGAACCAGGCGACGGACGTCCACCGGGGTGGCGCCGCATGAACGCTGTTCAGATCCGTTCAGCCGAGCGCGCGCTGAGCGTCGGGACGTGGCTGATCGTGGCGGGCGCGATGCTCTATTCGATCCTCACCGTCACTCCGCTCGCCGCCGCGCACACGCCCGATCGGTGGGCCTGGACCGCGCCCATCCTGCCCCTCGTGGTGGATGCGGCCGTGGTCATCGTGGTCCGTCTGGACGCGGTGCTCGCCCGGCTCGGGGGCCACGGTGGACGGTGGCCGATCGGGCTGCGGTGGATGACAGGCTGCATGACGCTCGCTCTCAATGTCGCCGACTCCGCCTTGAAGAACGACCTGGTGGGCGTGGCTGTGCACGCGGTCGCGCCGCTGCTGCTGATCGTCACGGCGGAGACTGGGCTTGCTTATCGGCGCGCGATCACCGCCGCTGTGCTGGAGCTGGAGGCCAAGCAGCAAGCCGAGCGGGAAGCCCGTGAACGGGCCGCGATCGAGCGGCGTGAGGATGCCGCGCGGCGGGCCCGCGAGGAGCGCGAGCACGCGGCGGCGCTGGCTCGTGAACAGCGTGAGCATGAGGCCCGCATGGTCCGTGAACAGGCTGAGCGGGAGGCCGCCGTACGGCGCGAGGAACGCGAGCGTGAGCAGGCCCGCGAGCGTGCTGAGCGCGAGGAGCGTGAACGCCAGGAGCGCGAGCGTGAACAGCTTCGGGCGGAGCGTGAACGCCGTGAACGGGAGGCTGCCGAACGCGCCGAACGCGAGCGGCGTGAGCGTGTCGAGCAGGAGCGCCGTGAACGCGCCGCGCTGCTGTCCGGTGGCCCGGTCGCGGACAAGCTCCCGGAGGATGACGCGCGCGCCATCGTGGCGGCCGCGCAGGCCGAGGGTCTGTCGGTGCGTCAGGCGGCGGAGCTGTGCGGCTGGTCGGTCGGCTGGGTGTCGACCCGCTACGCCGAACTGCGCGGGCCCGTCAACGGGGTTCCCGTTGACTTCGCCGGAACGGCCCGCTGATGACCATGGCTCCGGTTGGTGGCTCGCTGCCTGTGTACCGGTGGCGGTTCGCTCCTGAGGGTCTGGCCACCCGCAGGCAGCTCCGCGCGATGGGGTTGCGCCCGGGCGGTCAGGACGTGGTCGCCGAAGTCCAGCGTCCCCGCCGCAGGCGTGGCCCGCTGGTCGCCTACCTCTACCGCATCGACTGCGCGAAGCCCGTCCGGCCGATGACACCGGGCCGGTGGGCCGCGCTTGCCCGGGCCAACCGCGCCCGCCGCATCTGCCCCACGTGCCGGCGCGACGCCGGATACGTCATCCCCACCTCGCTCGGTGCCTGTGTGCCCTGCGCGAGTCCCCGCTGATCCTGAGGGAGGAAGCCCTGATGGCACACCGTGACCTGCCGGGGATCATCGCCCCGCACGTTCCCGCCGACACCTACCGCCGCGCGGAAGCCACCGGTCAGCCCGTCGTCATCGTCGTCCACACCACTGACCCGAGCGGACGGCCCCTGCGGCACTACCTGTTCCCCCTCGTCATCGCGGGAGCAGCCGCCATGGGCTGCTGGGGACTGGTCGCGGCCCTGTGCGCGCTGATGGATGCCGCAGCCCACACGGCCACCGTCATCGCGCAGACTGCCGGGCCCGTCGGCGTCGGCGGTATCACCCTCAAGCTCACCCGCTCGAAGAGCAGTTGAGCATCCGTCTACGGCCTCCTGGCTCGCCCTCGAACGGGCGGGAGCCGTAGACGGCCCGCAGAGCCTCGAACCCCCCTCGCGTGTGGGGTGAGAACCCCGGGCCCGTGAAGGGCCGTTCAGGGCGCCGTGAGGGGGTTGCACGGCCCGATTTTCCGGCTCTCCACGCGCGCGTGCGCGTAGGGCCTCCACCCCTCCCACTGCTCAACTCTGCAACATCGCAGGTCAGATGCGGTTGCAGGGGTTCAACCGGCGCTGTCGACGCAACCGACCGCGCCTCCCACTGCAACCCGACGGGCCGGTGACGCCACGCAACGGCGCACCGGCCCTCATCCACGGTCTTGAAGGGACCCTTTCGTGGACTGGAAACAAGCATGGTCGACCACCACCAACACCACCACTGCGGCGCTCGATGCTCTCGCCCCGGTGTGCGTGCCGTTCGCGGCCCGCTGGGACCTTGAGGCGGAGCGGCGCGACAAGCTGCGCACCCCGGAGCACTTGAAGGCGCTGATGGCCGCGCAGAAGGAGCACAACTCCGCGCGCTCCACCCACGCCACCGCCAAGTCCCAGCAGCTCTCTGCGCGGGCCGCGTCGAACAATCCGTTCGCGGCCGGCCGCCGCGCCGCCCGCGTGGCGACCAAGGCAGCCTTGAAGCACGAGCGCGACACGCGCGCCAAGCTCAAGGCCGCGCGGGTGAACTACCCGAGCACGCTCAAGGCCCGGGCCGTGCAGGCGCATTCGGTGCACGCCGTGCCGAGCGCTGTCGCGTCCGCGCTGATGTCGACCGCGCACGTCACGGTGTGGCCTGCTGCGACGTCGGCTGTGCTGATCGGGGCGAACGTGGCCGCGCTCGCGCTCGGGCGCCGCAAGCTGCGGGTGCCGGTGGATGCCTCGCTGTCGCTGGAAGAGCGTCAGCTCATGGAGCGGCTCGACCCGTCGTACTGGGTCGAGCACGCCCCCGACCGTGGCCTTGCGGGCACGGTCACCACGCCCCCGGCGATCGAGCCGGGCGGTATCCGCTGTGAGATCCGCCTGGACGGTCAGTGGACCGTCAAGACGCTCGCGGACAAGGCCGATTCGGTCCGTGCCCTGCTGGGTGCGCGCACCGCGCTGCGCATACGGATCACGTCCGCCTCGCGCGGTGGGTGGGCCGTCCTCTCGCTGGCGACCCGGTCGGCAGCCGCGGGCGTCTCCTCACAGTGGACCCCGGAGCGCATCCCGTCCGACCCGCTGACGATGAGCCTCGCTCTGGACACCGAGACCGGGGACGAGGTCCTGGTCCCCTTCGATGAGCGACTGCTGGTGTCCGGCGCTTCCGGTACCGGCAAGTCGTGGTCGTTCCGTCCGCTCATGGCCACCGCCCACCTGCGCGGTGACCTGCTGCTGATCGACGGCAAGGGCGAAGAGGCCAACATCTGGGAGGCGGTGTGCCGCGTCGCCGTGGAACAGGACGAGATCACCGACGCGGTCGACGAGGCGCACGCGGAGATGACCCGCCGCAAGGTCGACATGAAGAAGCGCGGGATCAGCGTGTGGGACGGACGTCAGCTCACCGTCGTCGTGGACGAGGGACAGGTCATCCTGGCCCTGATCAGCAAGGACAAGGACCGGCTTCAGCGGCTGATCGAGCTGTCCTCGCTGGGTCGCTCGCGCGGTGTCGTCCTGTGGTGGGCCACGCAATACCCGCTCACCGACGGGGGCGCCCCGGGCGTGCACAAGCTGATCGCGCCGAACCTCCTCACCCGATTCTCGCTGCGGGTGGCCGGCACGACTCAGGCGCAGGTTGCCCTGGATGACTGCGCGCACTACGCGCCGCACCAGATCCCCGACGGTCGCGAGTACCGGGGGCACGGCTATCTCAAGGGCTACGGGCCGCGCATGCTGCGCACCTGGACCCTGGACGACGCGGGCGTACGCGCCCTGCCCAAGTCGATCTGGTCCCCCGCAAAGCCCACCGGCGGCCAGCCGCGCACGCCGCTGCACCTGGTCAAGGACGCGGCCCCGCAGTCGGCAGCCGTGAGCAACCGGGACAAGGTGCTGGCCGCCGTGCAGTCCGGGGCCCACACCGCCAAGGACGTGGCCGACGCGACCGGCCTCAACAAGGGCACCGTCTCCCGCGAGATCAAGACCCTCGTGACCACTGGCGCCCTGCACCGGACCGCTGACGGCAGGCTCCTGCCCGGCAGCCAGGCGGCCTGACCAATCCCGCGCACGACAACGGCGGCCCCCATCCGACCAAGAACCGGGGCCGCCGCCAATCCAGCACGCTCACGAACTGGAGACCTCCAGCATGACCCAACCCACCGACATTCGGCGAGACGACCAGCGGCCCTTACTGCTGGACTTGTTCTCCTGCGCCGGCGGTGCCGCCATGGGCTACGCCCGTGCCGGGTTCCGCGTCCACGGCTGCGACCTCGCCGACCGGCCCCACTACCCCTTCACCTGGCACCGGGGCGACGCGCTCGAATACCTCGCTCGCCTCATCGCCACCGGCGAGATCGAGCGGTTCACGTTCGTCCACGCCTCCCCGCCCTGCCAGGCCAAGAACACCCTGACCGTGGGCACCAACCGCTCTCGCGGATGGGGCGGCACGCACGTCGACCTCGTCGCGCCGACCCGGGATCTCCTCGACAAGACGGGTCTGCCGTACGTCATCGAGCAGCCCAACGGGCAAGCGGAGATCCGCAAAGACCTCACCCTGTGCGGGGAAATGTACGGACTCGGAGTCATCCGGCACCGCAACTTCGAGGTGAGCGGCTGCACGATCGAGCAACCCGCCCACATCCCCCACCGGGGCCGTGTGCGCGGCTACCGGCACGGCCGCTTCTACGACGGCCCGTACGTGGCCGCCTACGGAAACGGCGGGGGCAAGCCCACCGTGCCCGAGCTGCAAGCCGCGCTCGGAATCGACTGGACGGACGTGCGCGAGGAACTGACCGAGGCCATCCCGCCCGCCTACAGCGAGCACATCGGCCGCGCCTTCCTCGCCACCCGAGCGATGGGGGTGGCGGCATGAGGCAGCACCTGAACACCGCCCTCGAACTGGCCGCATCCGGTATCCCGTCCCTGCCCCTGCGGGCGGGAAAGGTGCCGTTCGGCAACTGCCGACGCTGCGCCAACAACGCCTGCGGCGGCCGACCGAACATGAAGACACCCGGGCCATGCACCTGCCCCGGGCCCTGCCACGCCTGGGCCGCCGCGACCACCGACCACAACGTCATCACCTCCGGGCCCTGGCGTCGCGCATGGCTGCAAGCCGAAGCAGTCGCCTACCACCCGGGCGGGGCGGGCCTGACGGTCGTTGACCTGGACAACGCCGACGCGATCGCGTGGGCCCGCGTGACCCTGCCCGCCACGCAGGTCGTACCCACCACCCGAGGTGAGCACTGGCTCTACCTCGGTCGGATGCAGTCCGCGAACGCGGTCCGGCCCGGCGTCGACATCAAGTCGACCATGGCCTACGCCCGTTGGCTCGGGTTCGGCACCGGTACCATGACCACCCTGCCGGATGCCGTGCGCGCCCTGGTCATGGACAGGCCCGCCACGGTCCAGCCCGCACCGCAGGCCATCACCATGACCGCGCCGGCCGGGAGCGGGGAGTGCCGCCATCGCACGCCCACCTACCTCGAACGCGGCATCACCATGGCGGAGCAGCGCATCACGGACGCCCGCAGCGCCATCCACGCGACCGTGTACCGCACCTTCCTGGCCGTGCTCTCCACGCACGGCCGGTGCGGCTGCCTCACCGACGCCCACATTGCCCGGCTGTTCACCGCCGCGCAGGCCAAGGGCGAAACCACCCGGCACTGCACAGACGCCTGGACCAATGCCCGCACCACGTTGGGACTGTGAGCATGGCTGACGACGACAAGACCCCGGCCCGCGAGATCATCACCGAGTACGCGCAGGCGCACTTCCGGTACTTCCGCACCCCCGACGGCACCGTCTACGCCCAGCGCAAGGGCCACCCCGTGGCCCGTCCGATCCGCTCGCAGGGGACCACGGGCAGCCACCGCCAGGAACTCATGGTGGGACTGTTCCGCGACGGGAAAGGCGTCTTCAACGGCAGCGCGTTGAAAGAGGCGCTGGACCTGATCGAGGCGCTCGCGCTGAGCGAGGACGTGCAGCCCGTCTACATCCGCGTTGCTCCGGGCTTTGACGGGGCGACGTGGTTGGACCTCGGGCGCGATGACGGGCAGTCGGTGCGCATCCACCCCACCGGCTGGGAGATCACCACCCCGGACCCCCGTGAGGTGTGCTGGCGGCGCACCCAGCTCACCGGGGAACTTCCCCTGCCGGCCAAGGACACCAACGGCAAGGGCATCGACGCGCTGATGCGGCTGTGCAACTTCGCCACCGCCGAGACCGAGTGCCTGGCCATCGCCTGGCTCATCGGCTGCCTCGGTCCATCGGTGCCCGTCCCGGCCCCGTTCCTGACCGGCCCACAGGGAGCGGGCAAGTCCACCGGTGGGCGGATGCTGATCCGGATCGTGGAGGGCATGAGCGGAGACCTGCGCCGGGCCCCCAAGGATGAAGAGAACCTGATCGCAGCCGTGTCGGCGGGATGGGTCACGGCCTTGGACAACCTGTCTCACATGACCCCGGACCTGTCGGATGCGATGTGCTGCATCGTGACCGGAGCCGAGAACGTCAAGCGCGCCCTGTTCACCGACGGGGACGTGTTCCGCGTCGGCTACCGGCGCCCTCTGCTCCTGACCGGCATCGACGTCGGCGTCATCCGCCCCGACCTTGCCGAACGGCTCCTACCGCTGCGCTTGGAGCGGCCCCGGGTGCGGCGCACCGAAGCTGAGCTGTGGGCGGAGTACGCGGAAGTGCTGCCCGTGGTCCTCGGCTCGCTCCTGGACCTCACGGTCAAGGTCCGTGCAGCGAAGGCCGAGACACCCACCGATCTGCGGATGGCCGACTTCGCGCACCTTTGCGCGCAGTTCGACGCTGCAACCGGGCTCGGAGTCCTCGCCGCCTACCGGGCCAGTCTGGACGACCTGAACGACGACGTGATCGAAGGTGACCTGCTCGCACAGACCGTCCTGCGTCACGCCGACACCATCTCCCCGGGCGCGGCACAGAGGATGACGTCCACGGAGTGGCTGCACCTCCTGAGCGGCCTCTACAACGGCGAGGGGATGCGTCCTCTGCCGAAGGGGTGGCCGACCACCGGGAAGGTGCTCTCTGACCGTCTGAAGCGCCTACAGCCCACCCTGGCCGCCCGGGGTGTCCTCATCGACTCCGGGCGCACCAGCACGGGCCGCTACCTCGAAATGACCCGTCCCGCCGCGCCCGCCCCGCAGGAACCGAGGCGCATGTTCTGACCGGCCCGCCGCGCTGCCTGAACAAGCAAGAGGAGCACCACCGGCCATGCGTGCTCCTATTGCTGTTCGGCGGAACGCCGCCCAAGTCGCGCCGCGTAGCGGCTCCTTCTACACGCTTTGAGAGCCACCGCACGACAACAGACACCCCCTCTTTTGTCCTAAGAGGGAAGACGCTGCGTCATCTGCGTCACGAAGGACGCCAACCGGACCCTGACCTGCGAATACAGACATGACGCAGACGGAGACCTCTGCGTCATCCTGCGTCATCCTGCGTCACCCGGTGACGCAGCCCATGCCGCACGCATGACGCGGGCCCTGACGGTCGCGTCAAGCAAAGCCGCAGGTCAGAAGCATGTATGTCGCTGATGACGCGATGACGCAGGAATCCGCACCTCGGACAGACACGGCCATGCCCTCCCCGCTAGGAGCCCCTATGGCACAGCCGACAGACCCCGACCCCCGAGCCACCATTCGGGGCGGCCTCCCAGACCGGTACCTCACGCCCGACGACATCGCCGGGATGTTCGAGGTGCCCATAGAGACCGTCTATCAGTGGCGTAGGAAGCGCACCGGCCCGCCCGGCTTCCGCATCGGCAAGCACGTCCGCTACGACCCCGCCGACGTAGGCGCCTATGTGACCAGCCTCAAGTGCGCCGAACAGACCGCTGTCTGACGCAGCTCAATCGCACATCTGAAGCATCCAAGGGAGGGCCCCCGTGGCCCTCCCTTCCCCATGTTCCAGAAGGGACTACAACCCGTGGCAGGCCACATCTTCGACCGCTGGATCAAGACAGTCTCCGACGCCGACGGCAAGAGCGTCCGCGTCAAGACCGACCGCTATGGCGTGGGCATGCGTTACCAAGCCCGCTACCACACCCCCGACGGGCGACGAAAGAACAAGTCCTTCCCAGACGGACAGAAGCGCCTTGCAGAGCAGTGGCTGAGCGCCTTGCAGGCGGACGTGGCCCGCGGCGACTTCATCGACCCGAACGCGTCCCGCACGACGTTCCAGGAGTTCGCTGAGAAGTGGCTCGCGAGCCAGAGCGGCGACCCCAACACCCGTGCGTCGATGGAGTCTCAGCTCAGGCTGCACGCCTTCCCTCGCATCGGGTCGCGTCAGCTCGGGTCGTTCCAGCCGAGCCACATTCGGGAGTTCGTGACGCAACTCGAAGAGACGGGCATGTCCGGCTCGTACGCCCGCGTCATCTTCTCCAACGTCCGCGCTGTGCTCTCCGCCGCTGTGGAGGACGGATGCCTACGCCGGAACCCTTGCAACTCGCGCACGGTGACCCCGCCGGCCATGGGCTCGCGCCGCGTCGTCCCTTGGGAGCCTGAGCGCGTCTTCGCCGTACGCGCCGCCATGGTCGAGCGGTTCCGGCCCATGGTCGACGTGGGCGCCGGATGCGGCCTGCGGCAAGGGGAGATCCTCGGGCTGTCCGTCGATGACATCGACTTCGACAGCGGCACCGTGCACGTGGTGCAGCAACTCAAGCTGAGCCTGAGCAAGGCGGTGTTCGCGCCGCCGAAGGGTGGCAAGCTCCGTGACGTTCCGCTGCCCGATCCCGTGGCGGAAGCCCTGAAGGAGCACATCAAGCGGTTCCCGCCTGTGGAGATCAAGCTCCCGTGGATGCGGGGCAACGGCCAGCCAGTGACGCGACGGCTCATCTTCACTGGCCCCAACGGCGGGCATGTCTGGCGTACGTCCCTGAACGAGGACCACTGGAAGCCCGCTCTTGCCAAGGCCGGAGTCATCCCCAGGGCCAAGAGCCGGGAGCACGCCGCCGCCCGCGAGCACGGCATGCACGCGCTGAGGCACTTCTACGCGTCCGTTCTGCTGGACGCCGGGGAGAGCATCAAGGCACTCGCTGAGTACCTCGGGCACTCCGACCCGGGCCTGACCCTGAAGGTGTACGCGCACCTCATGCCGAGCAGCCGAGACCGGGCCCGAAAGGCTCTCGGCAAGGCTCTCCGGCCCCAAGATCCCCAGGGCTGAGGTTCCAGGGAGGTTCCAGAGCATGAAAATGCCCCTGATCCGCGCTTCCCGCGCAGGTCAGGGGCATGATCACTAACCCTACTTCTTCTTGCCCTGGTTCTTGACCGCCTCGATCGCCGCCGCAGCCGCCTCCGGGTCGAGGTACTTGCCGCCCGGGGTGACCGGCTTGAAGGACGCGTCGAGTTCGTAGGAGAGGGGGATGCCCGTCGGGATGTTGAGGCCCGCGATGTCGGCGTCCGAGATGCCGTCCAGGTGCTTGACCAGGGCGCGGAGGCTGTTGCCGTGGGCCGCGACCAGGACCGTGCGGCCGGCCAGGAGGTCCGGGACGATGCCGTCGTACCAGTACGGGAGCATGCGGACGACGACGTCCTTCAGGCACTCCGTGCGGGGCCGCAGCTCCGGCGGGATGGAGGCGTAACGGGGGTCCTCCGACTGGGAGAACTCCGTGCCGTCCTCGAGGGGCGGCGGGGGCGTGTCGTAGGAACGGCGCCACAGCATGAACTGCTCCTCGCCGAACTCCGCGAGGGTCTGCGCCTTGTCCTTGCCCTGGAGGGCGCCGTAGTGGCGCTCGTTCAGGCGCCACGAGCGGTGGACCGGGATCCAGTGGCGGTCCGCGGACTCCAGCGCCAGCTGGGCGGTGCGGATCGCGCGCTTCTGGAGGGACGTGTGGACCACGTCGGGCAGGAGGTCGGCGTCCTTCAGGAGCTCGCCGCCGCGGACTGCCTCCTTCTCGCCCTTCTCGTTGAGGTTGACGTCCACCCAGCCGGTGAACAGGTTCTTCGCGTTCCACTCGCTCTCGCCGTGGCGGAGGAGGATCAGCTTGTACGGTGCGTCGGCCATGCCTATGAGCGTAATCCACGCTCCCGCTCCCCCGGAGGGCCCGCTCGACAGGCGGACGGTTGACGGGATCTGTTAATCGAGTGGCCCCGGTCGCCTCGGCTTCGTAAGTTGTGCTCACCATCTGAGCCACTTACATACCTGGGGGACCGTCCATGCCGCTCGCCACCCTGAGACGCGCCACCCGCGAGACCGTCTCCGGGCTCCCCCGTGAGTTCTGGTGGCTGTGGACCAGCACCCTCGTCAACCGGCTCGGCGCCTTCGTCGCCACCTTCATGGCGCTCTACCTCACCCTGGACCGCGGCTACTCCGCCTCCTACGCCGGTCTCGTCGCCTCCCTGCACGGGCTCGGCGGCGTCGTGTCCTCGCTCGGGGCGGGGGTCATGACCGACCGGCTGGGCCGGCGGCCCACCCTGCTCGTGGCCCAGGCGTCGACCGCCGCCGCCGTCGCGCTGCTCGGCTTCATGCACCACCCCGTCGCCATCGCCGCCGTCGCCTTCCTGGTCGGCATGGCCTCCAACGCCTCCCGGCCCGCCGTGCAGGCGATGATGGCCGACATCGTGCGGCCCGAGGACCGGGTGCGGGCCTTCTCGCTCAACTACTGGGCCATCAACCTCGGCTTCGCCGTCTCCTCCATGGGCGCCGGGTTCATCGCCGAGTTCAGCTATCTCGCGGGCTTCCTCGTCGAGGCCGGGATGACCGCCGTCTGCGCGGTCGTCGTCTTCCTCAAGCTGCCCGAGTCACGGCCCGTCGCCCAGCACGCCGGGAAGGCCTCCGACGACGTCCGCCTCGCCGCCGTCCTGCGCGACGGACGGTTCATGAGCGTCGTCGGGCTGTCCTTCCTGGTCGCCGTGATCTTCCAGCAGGGCTCCATCGGCCTGCCCGTCGCGATGGGCGCCGCCGGGTTCACCCCCGCCGACTACGGCCTGGCCATCGCCCTCAACGGGGTCCTGATCGTCGCCCTCCAGATCCCCGTGACCCGGTTCATCCAGCACCGGGACCCGAAGCGGCTCCTCGTCGTCTCGTCCCTGCTCGCGGGGTACGGCTTCGGGCTCACCGCCTTCGCCGGGTCCGTCGGCCTGTTCGCCCTCACCGTGTGCGTGTGGACGCTCGGCGAGATGATCAACGCGCCCACCCAGACCGGGCTCGTCGTCCGCCTCTCCCCCGCCCACGGCCGCGGCCGCTACCAGGGCATGTACACCCTGTCCTGGTCCCTCGCGGCCCTGGTCGCGCCCCTGATGTCCGGGTTCGTCATCGACCGCTACGGCGCCGCCTGGCTGTGGGGGCTGTGCGCGGTCGTCGGGACGGTCGCGGCGGCGGGGTACGCGGCCCTGATGCGGCACCTGCCCGGGGAGACGGCCGCCGAGATCGCCGTACCCGAGAAGCCGGCCGCCGCCGAAGCCGCCCCGGCCTGAGCCCGCAGGAGAGCAAGCCCCTCGTCACGGATGCATCCGCGCACCCTTGAGCACCTTGTCCACGGCATTGCGCGGTCCGTACACGGCAAGCCCCACCAGATCCAGGTCCGCCGTCGCGACCGCCCGGACCGCCGCGCGGTTGTCCCGGTCGTTGCCCGTCGCGAACAGGTCGCTCGTGAAGAGCGCGCGCGGCAGCGAGCGGGACAGCACGCGCGCGTGGGCCGCCGTCAGCGTCTCCTTGGTGCCCTCGAAGACCAGGACCGGCTGCCGGAACATCGGCAGATAGGGCACCCCGTCGGCGTCCTCGTACGGTTCGCCGAGCACCTCGGGCGCCTGCGCGGCCAGGCCGCTGACCAGGAAGGCGGTGACGTTCAGGCGCTGCCAGGTCTCCAGGTCCTCGCGAAGCAGGACGGCGATCTTGGTGTCGAAGCGGAGGGGTTCAGTACTCATGCGCCCAGACTCGCGGCCGTCGTACGACACCGTCTTGTACGTTCTTTGCATGGCGCCGAGAACCCCGCCCCCGCAGGAGGTCACCGCGTGGCGCCCGACCGTCCCGGGCGTCACCGAGGTCTTCCACGCGCACTTCACCGAGTACGCCTATCCCATGCATGTGCACGAGGCGTGGACGCTGCTCATCGTGGACGACGGCGCCGTACGGTACGACCTCGACCGGCACGAGCACGGCACGCCGGACGACACCGTGTCCCTGCTGCCGCCGCACGTCCCGCACAACGGCTCGCCCGCCACCCCCGGCGGCTTCCGCAAGCGGGTCCTCTACCTCGACGGCACCCACCTCGGCGACGAGCTCATCGGGCCCGCCGTCGACGGCCCCGATCTGCGGGATCCCGTACTGCGGCTGCGGGTCGGGCAGTTGCACACGGCGCTGACCAGGCCCGGGGAGGAGTTCGAGGCCGAGAGCCGGCTGACCCTCATCGGCGACCGGCTCCGCGCCCTCCTGCGGCCCCGGTCCTACGGCGAACCCGCGCGCCGCGACCCCGCCCTGGCCCGCCGGCTGCGCGAACTCCTCGACGAGCGGGTCGTGGAGGGGCTCTCCCTGGAGGCCGCCGCGGCGACCGTCCAGGCCCATCCGGCGCATCTCGTACGGGCGTTCAGCAGCGCGTACGGCATCGCACCGCACCAGTACCTGACCTCGCGCCGCGTCGACCGGGCCCGGCGGCTGCTGCTCGCCGGGAGCGGGCCCGCCGAGGTCGCCGCGCTCACCGGGTTCCACGACCAGGCCCATCTCACCCGGCACTTCAAGCGGCTGGTGGGGGTGACTCCGGGGCGGTACCGGGTGAGCGCGAGGAGATCGACGGAAGGCACCCGTCCGGTGATCGTCGGCGATTAGCGTCGCGGCGAGTTCGGACGACGGGCCCCGTGCCGAGCCGAGCGCGTCGGCCAGTTACCCGGGCGACGAGAGCGGGACCGTAGGCGGCACGGTCGGCGGCAGCGGCGGCAGCGAGAGCGGCGGGGCGGACCCCAACCCCACCTTCACCTCCCCCGACGACCCCACGGAGGAGCCCACCGCGGAACCATCCGGGGAACCTTCCCAACAGCCGTCCACGCCAGGCGACTTGGCGGAGCTCAACCGCCGTATCGCCGAACTCGGCCTTCGCCGACCAGCTGGACCAGCAGGCCGCACCCACGCCCACACCCACACCCGAGGACCCCGGTCCGACCAGCACACCCCGGCCGTCCGGCACCCTCCCGCCCGACTAGGCGAGCAGGCCCCGGAGTCAGTCCTCCGTACGCCGGGTCAGATGCGCGAACGCGTCCAGGTTGCGGGTCGACTCGCCCCGGGTCACCCGCCACTCGTACTCCTTGCGGATCGCGGTGGCGAAACCCAGCTCCAGCAGGGTGTTGAAGCTCCCGTCGGCCGCCTCCAGGACCTGACCCAGGAGGCGGTCGACCTCGTCGGCGGTGACCGCGGCGAGGGGGAGCTTGCCGGCGACGTAGATGTCACCGAGTCGGTCGACGGCGTAACTCACGCCGTACAGCTTGAGGTTGCGCTCCAGGAGCCAGCGGTGGACGCCGGGTTCGTTCTCGTCGGGGTGGCGGATGACGAAGGCGTTCACGGAGAGGGAGTGGCGGCCGACCAGGAGCGAGACGGTCGTCTTCAGCTTGCGGGTGCCGGGGAGCTGCACGACGTAGTTGCCGGGCGCGGGGCTCTCCCACTCGACCTCGGCGTCCTTGAGAACGCCCTCGATGACCTGCGCCGCCTTCTCTGCCTCAGCCATGCAGCGAGCGTACGTGACGCCGGTACGACTGCGCGGCGGCCACGTACACGTCCGCCGTCGCCGCGGCCGCGGTGTCCCAGCCGAAGGACTGCGCGTGCCGGGCCGCCGCCTCGCCCATGCGGGGCGACAGCGCCGGGTCGTCGGCGAAATCGCGCAGCACGCGCGCGTAGGCGGCCGGATCGTGTCCTCGTACGAGGAAGCCGGTCCGTCCGTCGGCCACGGCCACAGGCAGCCCGCCGACGGCCGCCGCGAGCACCGGGGTGCCGGCCGCCTGGGCCTCTATGGCGACCAGCCCGAAGGACTCGCTGTAGGACGGCATGACCAGCACGGACGCGGCCCGGAACCAGTCGGCGAGCTGCTCCTGGCCGACGGGCGGGTGGAACCGTACGACATCGGCGATACCGAGCCGGGAGGCCAGTTTCTGGAGGCCCTCCGGCTTGGCGAGGCCGCTGCCGCTGAGGCCGCCGACGACCGGGACGAGGATGCGGGAGCGCAGGTCGGGGCGCTGGTCGAGGAGGACCGCCACCGCGCGGAGCAGGACGTCGGGGGCCTTCAGGGGCTGGATGCGGCCCGCGAAGAGGGGGATGAGCGCGTCCTGGGGCAGGCCGAGGCGGGCGCGGGCCGCCGCCCGGCCGTCCGCCGGGCGGAAGCGGTCGAGGTTCACGCCGGGGTGGACGACGGCGACCTTGGCGGGGTCGGCCGCGTAGTGGTGGACGAGTTCCTCGCGCTCCTCGGCGGTGTTCGCGATGAGACGGTCGGCGGCGGAGACGATCTGGGTCTCGCCGATGACCCGGGCGGCGGGCTCGGGAGTGTCGCCGTCGGCCAGGTTGGCGTTCTTGACCTTGGCCATGGTGTGCATGGCGTGCACGAGCGGGGTGCCCCAGCGCTGGGCGGCGAGCCAGCCGACGTGGCCGGAGAGCCAGTAGTGCGAGTGGACCAGGTCGTAGTGGCCCGGGCGGTGACCGGCCCACGCCTGCATGACGCCGTGGGTGAAGGCGCACAGCTGGGCGGGGAGGTCCTCCTTGTTGAGGCCCTCGTAGGGTCCGGCGTCGATGTGGCGGACGAGGACGCCGGGGGCCATCTCGACGGTCGGGGGGAGGCCGCCCGTGGTCGCGCGCGTGAAGATCTCGACCTCGATGTTGATCGCGGCGAGGCGCTGGGCGAGCTCGACGATGTAGACGTTCATGCCGCCCGCGTCGCCGGTGCCGGGCTGGTGGAGCGGTGAGGTGTGCACGGAGAGCATGGCGACGCGGCGGGGACGGCGGTGCGGCAGCCACAGCCGCGAGGTCGTGGCCGGAGAGCGACGCTGGAGCCTGCTGATGTACTGGCTCACGTGGCGTTCCTCCTTGCTGCGGGCATGCCGGTCGGAGGGTGCGGGGCGCCCTCCATGGGCACGAACACCGGAGGGAGGGGTTCCCATTCCGGGTGGGGCGGTTTTTGCCGAGGTATTACCAGAAGTAGCTCAACCGTTCGAGAGCGGAGGGCGTCTTCGATCGGTCTCGTGGAGGCCTGGCCGCCGCATACCCTCGTAGGCATGACATCCCGTGCCGCCCCCCGCCCCATGGGCACGGTCACGCGCGGGACGACCAACCCCAACCGGCTGCGCCGCATGGACCGCTGGATCGCGGCGACCCACGGCGCCGAACTGCGCCGCGCCGCCGATCCGGTCGCGGTCGACCTGGGCTACGGGGCCGCGCCCTGGACGGCCGTCGAACTGCTCACCCGGCTCCGCGAGGCGGCTCCCCGCACGCGCGTGGTCGGCGTCGAGATCGAACCGGCCCGGGTGGCGGCGGCCCGGCCCTACGAGCGGGACGGACTCGCCTTCCGGCACGGCGGGTTCGAGATCCCGGTCCCTGAACGGCCCCTGCTGATCCGGGCCGCGAACGTACTGCGCCAGTACGACGAGGCCGAGGTGGCCGCCGTCTGGGAGCGGCTGTGCGCGCGGCTCGCGCCGGCCTCCGACGGCACCCGGGGCGGACTGCTCGTCGAGGGGACCTGCGACGAGATCGGGCGTCGGCACGTATGGGTCGCCCTCGGCCCCGAGGGGCCCAGGACGGTCACCTTCGCGACCCGGCTGGGGTCCCTCGACCGGCCGTCCGACCTCGCCGAACGGCTGCCGAAGGCCCTCATCCACCGCAACGTCCCGGGCGAACCGGTGCACGCCTTCCTCCACGACTTCGACCGCGCGTGGGCGGCGGCGGCGCCCTACGCGTCGTACGGCGCCCGCCAGCGCTGGATCCGAACGGCCCGCCACCTCACCACCGACTGGCCGGTGACGGACGGCCCTTCCCGCTGGCGGCAGGGAGAAGTGACGGTGGCCTGGGGGGCGTTGGCCCCCCGAGGGTGAGCAGAGGGGCGCTCTGGGGGTGTTTCGGGTGGGAATGCAGGGAAAACAAGGGCCCCCGGCACTCCCCCGGGAACGATCTACATGAGTCGTTCGTCACAAACTCCGGGAGATCGTCTTCGCGGGGCGAGGAGTGGGGGAGGGACCGGCAGACGCGAACCGCGAAGGTGCGCGCAGGGGTACGCCGGGCAGGCAGGCCCCTGTCGTTTTCGGCCGTGACGTGGCACGATCCCCCGAGCACTGTAAGTTACTGACGGTAAATCAGCTTTGGGGGCACAGGTATGGGGACGGGCAAGCGCGGTCTGATCGCTACGGCCGTGACCGTGATCGGCGCGGTCGCCGTCCTCGCGGCACCGGCCACCGCGTTCGCCGCCCCGAGTCCGACCCCCACCCCCTCCCCCACGGCCTCGCAAACCCCCGTCACCACCAAGGACCTCGAGGCCGTACGCGAACGTCTCGACGCGCTCTACCACGACGCCGCCGTCGCCACCGACGCCTACAACGCCGCCGAGGAGAAGGCCCGGCAGCAGTCGGCCCAGATCGTCGCGCTGGCCAAGAAGATCGTGCAGGGCCAGGAGAAGCTGAGGAAGCTCAAGGCCCGCGCGGGTGCCGCGGCCGCCGCCCAGTACCGCACCAACGGCCTGCCGGACGAGGCCCAGTTGATACTGAGCGACAACCCGCAGGAGTTCCTGGACGCCACCGGCCGCGTCCTCCAGGGCCAGCGCGCCACCAAGGCCCTCATCGCCGAACTCACGCAGACCCAGCAGGACTTGAAGCAGTACGCCGACGACGCATCCGCCCAGTGGACCAAGCTGGAGGCGGGCCGCAAGGCGAACGCGGCGGCCAAGAAGAAGGTCGAGCAGCAGATCGCGGCGGCCGAGCAGCTCGAATCCCAGCTGGAGGAGCGGGAGAAGGAGCGCCTCGCCGAACTGGAGGAGCAGGCCGCCCAACGGGCCCAGAGCGCCTGGCTGGACTCCGGCATCCTCGACGAGATCGACGGCAAGGCCAGCGAGGCCGGCAAGATCGCCGTCCGGTACGCCACGGCCCAGATCGGCAAACCGTACGAATGGGGCGCCGAGGGCCCGCACTCGTACGACTGCTCCGGACTGACCTCCCAGGCCTGGGCGAGCGCGGGCAAGCCCATCCCGCGCACCTCGCAGGAGCAGTGGAAGCAGCTCAAGCACGTGGACATCAAGGACATGCGGCCCGGCGACCTGATCATCTACTTCGACGACGCCAGCCATGTGGCGATGTACCTCGGCGAGGGCGCGATCGTGCACGCCCCGCGCCCCGGACGCACGGTGACCCTCGCGGGCGCGGGCTCGATGCCGATCCTCGGCGTGGTGCGACCGGACGCGTGAGGGTCTCCCCAGGGCGGCGATGAGGGGCGCCCCAGGGCGGCATGAGACGCAGGTCATGTGACGCGCCGCACCCCTGACGGCCCCGCAAACCTCTCGCGAACGTGACGTTCGTCATCCCCGCGACACCTGTCACCTGTCCAACTGCGGTACCAAACGCGGCATATGACAGTGGCCACCGGCCAAGCCACGTGTCGCACACCATTCCTTTCCCGGCCCGGCACCCGCTATGGTCCCCGTCGGTGGATCGAGACCCCTCGCCCCACCGTGCCCTCGGGGGGAGGGAAGGAATCCGAGACCATGCCCGTACCCATACCGCGGCAGCGTGCGATCCCGGCCGCGGAGAGTGGTCAGGCGCCGGCCGCACCCAAGGGCGGCCCCTCCAGGGAAGACGCCCCGCGCAAGGAAGCCACGGTCGACAACAACGCCGCCACCCAACTGACCCTGCTGGTGATCGAGGACGATCCCGGCGGCTCCACGGTCGTACCCGAACTCCTGGACCCGGCCGGCAGGCCGATCCGCGTCCGCACCGCCCGCAACCTCACCGAGGCCGAGCGGCTGCTCACGGACGACGTGCACTGCATCCTGCTCGACCTCGCGCTGCCCGGCTCCGGCCGTACCGCTGACGACGACGAGCTCGCCGTGCTCCGGCATGTCCTGGAGCTCGCGCCCCGGCACGCCGTCCTCGCGCTGACCGCGTCCGGAGACGCCGAGCGGGGCGCGGAGGCGGTACGGGTGGGCGCCCAGGACTACCTCTTCCGGGACGAACTGGACGGCCGGCTGCTGAGCCGGGCGATCCGGTACGCCGTGGAGCGGAAACGTTCCGACTCGGCGGAGCGCAGGCTCGCCGAGGGACGGGTGCGGGCGCAGGAGAACCGGCGCCTGGAGCGCGGCCTGCTCCCCACGCCGCTGCTGGAGGGCTCCTCCCTGCGGTTCGCCGCACGGTACCGGCCGGGACGCTCGCGGGCCCTGCTCGGCGGGGACTTCTACGACGTCGTCCGCACGCCCGACGGGACCGTGCACGCGATGATCGGTGACGTCTGCGGGCACGGTCCCGACGAGGCGGCGCTCGGTGTGGAGCTGCGCATCGCCTGGCGGGCGCTGACCCTGGCGGGCCTGTGCGGGGACGAACTGCTCGGCACGCTCCAGGAGGTGCTGGAGCACGAGCGCTCCGACGACGAGATCTTCGCCACCCTGTGCACGGTCGACATCGCGCCGGACGGGCGCCGGGCGGGACTGTGCCTCGCCGGGCACCCCTCACCGCTGGTGGCCAGGCCGGGCCGCCCCGCACGCCTGCTGCCGTACGACAACAACGGTCCCGCCCTGGGACTGCTGCCGGGCGCGCGCTGGCCCCGGATGCAGGTCGAGCTGGGCGCCGAGTGGAGCCTGATGCTCTACACCGACGGGCTCATCGAGGGGCACATCGGCCAGGGCCGGGAGCGGCTCGGGCAGGACGGGATGGTCGCCATGATCCGCCGCCAGCTGTCCGAGGGCCTGCGGGGCGAGGCACTGCTCCAGGCCGCCGTCAACGAGGTTCGCTCGCTCAACGGGGGCGAGCTGGCGGACGACGTGGCCGTGCTGCTGCTCGACCGGGAGGGTTAGTTCCCCGCGCCTCTGAGGGGCACTTGCCCCTGAAAGGGGCGCTTCCAGCGACCTCCGTTGCAGGGGCCCGCTAGCGACCTCCGTTATAGGGGCCGTAAGGACCGTCGCTGCTCGAACCCCTGCCCCGGCCGCTGCGGCCGCCGCCCGGCAGCGCGCGGATCGCCGGACGTACGTCGACCATGTACACGATCGTGGCGATGAGGCCGATGATCGGCAGGAACGACAGGATGTTGAAGATCAGGTTCACCACGAAGGCGAGCCCGAGGATGATCAGCCAGAAGGGCTTGGTCTTCTTGTCGGCCGCGCGGTAGGCGTCCTCACGGCGGATGGCGGCGTCGAAGAGCGCGAAACCGCTGAAAACGATCAGGGCCATGCTCAGCAGCCACATGAAGCCTGCGAACCCCTGCATCAGCACAACGTCCACCACCCGACTCGGCTCGTCATTACGCGATTGAGCGATTACGCGGTCACCGTACCCGCTCCCGCGAGTCGGCTACCCGGAGAACGGGCCGGGCACTCGGTAAGTGCCCGGCCCGTAGCCCTGATGTGTCCCGCGGGGGTCCTACTTGGCGGGCGGGGTCTTCTTCGGCGTGGTCTTGCGCGGGGTGGCCTTCTTGGCGGCGGGAGCCGTCTTCTTGGCCGGGGCCGGCGCGGGGGCGGCGGCCGTGGCAGTGGCGGGCTTGGCGACCGTGGCCGGGGTCGCGACCTTGATGTCGCCCGGCTCGGCGTCGGGCTCGACGGCGATCGCGAGTTCCTCGATCTCCTCGGCGGCCTCGCCGCGCCAGGTCTTCACGGCCTGCTCGCCGTGCTCGGCGACCTTCTCGTAGGTCTCACGGGCCTTGACGGCGTACTCGGCGGCCACGCCCACGCTGCGCAGGGCGAGGTCCTGGGCGGACTCGCCGAGCTTCTTCAGGTCGGCGTCGAGGGTGGAGCCGAGCTTCTTGATGTCGCCGTCCAGGCTGGTGAGGAACTCACCGAACTTCGCCTGAAGGGTCTCCTGCGTCTCCTTGACCTTGGCGCCGGCCTCCTTGGCGCGCGCCTGGGCCTTCTCCTGGACCACCTTCGGGTCGGTGCCGCGCACGGCCTCGATCCGGGACGGCGCCTCGGCGCGGAGCTGCTCCACCAGGCCGGGCACCTTCTTGGCCTCCTGGAAGGCCAGGTCACCGGCGCCGGCGAGGAAGTAGAGCGGGGTCGGGTCCTTTACGGCCTTGCGGATGTCGTCGGTGATGGCCATGGCGATGGTCCTCCCGGGTCGCTTTCTGCTGAGGGTTTTGGGTCCCGCGTGCCTGTCGGCGTGCTGTCGAGCCGGGTCCTGACTCAACTGGCCGTCTGGTGCGGGTCGGCGTCGCTGCCGTCGGTCGTACGGGGGTCTTCAACGGCGGTGCCGTCCAGTACGTCACTGTCCTGGACGTCGCTGTCGTTCTGCGTGGCGCTCTGCGTGTCGGTCTGCGTGTCGCTCTGTGCGGGGGCCGCGTCCGCCGGGGCGATCTCGAAGCCGTTCTCCTTGCGGAAGGACTCGTAGATCTGGAGCAGCACCTGCTTCTGCCGCTCGTTGAGCGTGGGATCGGCGATGATGACCGCACGTGTCTCCACGTCGTCCCGGTCCCGCTCGGCGTCGAGGATGCCGGCCCGCACGTACAGCGTCTCGGCGGAGATCCGCAGGGCCTTGGCGACCTGCTGCAACACCTCCGCGCTCGGCTTGCGCAGCCCGCGCTCGATCTGGCTCAGATACGGATTGGACACCCCGGCGGCATCGGCGAGCTGCCTGAGCGACAGCTGCGCGGTGCGCCGCTGTTCACGCAGATACTCACCGAGATTGCCGACGTTGAGCGATGCCATGCCTCTACCTTGCCCCACCCCCGCTAACTATTGCAAGCACTCGCTTGCAAAAGTGCGCCACGCCACGTGGAGGGGGGAGCGGGACGGGGGGCCGGAGCGGGACGGGGGGGCCGGTGCCCTGTCCCCTCAACCGAGTGGTTCAACCTCCTGCCTCAGCGAACTCGTCCCCCTATCTTTGGCTGATGCGTGCACACCAAATTGACCGGCCGGCCGATCTCGACGTGGTCCGCGAGTCCTATGACCGGGTGGCCGACAACTACGCCGAGATGGTGGCGACGACGGGAATGGGCGACATCCGTCGTCATCCCTGGCTCAAGGCATCGATCGACGCTTTCGCCGACACCGTGAGCGGGCTCGGGCCTGTCCTCGATGTCGGCTGCGGGCCCGGAACGGTGACCGCGTACCTCGCCGAACGCGGACTCGACGTGTCCGGAGTCGATCTCTCACCCCGCATGATCGAGAACGCGCGCCGTCTGTATCCGCACTGCCGCTTCAGCGTCGCCTCCGCCACCGACCTCAGCCTCGAAGAGGCGTCACTCGGAGGCGTACTCGGGTGGTGGTCGCTGTTCAACCTTCCGCGTGGCGTCCTTCCTCAGGTCCTCGCCCTGTTCGCGCGGGCCCTGAAGCCGGGCGGACACCTCATCACCGGAACGCACGTCGGCGACGAGGACGCGGTGCGAACGGAGGCCTACGGAGGTGTGTCCGTCCGCTGGACCACGCACAAATGGCAGCCGAAACAGTTCGTCGGTCTGATCGAGCAGGCCGGACTGCGCCCCGTCGCCGAACTCCGGCTCCCGGCAGATGAGTTCAGCGGGCCGGGTCTGGTCGTCATGGCCGAGCGCCCCGCCTGAGGATCAGGTGCCGGAGGCGGCGGCACAGGGGCTCGTGCCGGGGCTCGTGCCGGGGCTCGTGCCGGGATTCATGACCTGGCGCCTATCGCCGGCCGGAAACCCTTGGGCGTTTCCACAGCGTGGGGAACCATGAAGCATGCGCCCGGACGACTGGTACCTCACCGAAGACGTCGACGACTTTCTCGCCCGCGCTGGAGACTTCCTGCGCGGGCGCCCCGGTCCGCACGTCATGCAGCTGACCTGGGCCGAGAGGGTGCGAGCACGTGGGGCGGAGTCGTTCGGCACCGACGCCCCCGTCTTCGGCGTGCTGGAGCAAGCGGGCGAGGTCCGCGGCACCTTCTTCCGCCTCCCACCGCGGGGTATCGGCCTTTCCCCGCTCACGCCCACGCAGGCTGACTCCCTCGCCGCCCGCCTGGCCGCCCTCGGGCACTCACTTCCCCGCGTCAGCGCGGACCACGGCACCGCCACCGCTTTCGCCGAGGCCTGGCAGCGGCACACCGGGGCTACGTCGAAACTCGGCGACATCCGGCTGTGTCTGTACCGCCTGGGCACGCTCACCCCGCCGGAGCCGATGCCGGCGGGCCGGAGCCGGGTCCTGGGCGAACAGGACCTCGAACAAGTCATGTTCTGGTGCGGCGAGTTCGCCAAGGCCGTCGGGGAAGACGTCTCCATCGACGCCGACACGTGGGCCGAGACCCGCTACGCCGACAAGCGCTACACGCTCTGGGAGACCGCGGACGGCACTGCCGTCTCCATCGCGGGCATGAACCCGCTGATCGGCGGCCAGATCCAGGTGGACATCGTCTATACCCCGGCCCACCTGCGCGGTCACGGCTACGCGGCCGCTGTCACGGCGGAGGTGAGCCGGGCCGCGCTGGCCGCGGGCGCGAGGGACGTCGTCCTGTTCGCGGACCTGTCCAATCCCACCAGCAACGCCCTCTACCAGCGCCTCGGATATCGCGCACTCGCCGACTGGGCTGTGTACGACTTCTCGCATGTCCCACCGGAAGCCGGTTGAGGACTCCGACTGTGTGTTCACCCAGCGTGGAGGTGAGGGGTCTGGCGGTGGCGACCGGTCCGCCGGACGATGGCGGGATGGGGAAGCGGGAGACTCCGGAGGAAGCGGTCCGCCGACTCGGGCGGGAGGTTTTCGGTTTCCTGACGGAGGCGGGGTTTGCCGGACCCCATGAGGTCGATGGCGGTTTCTCCTATACCGGTCACGGCCTGCGGATCACCCTCTACCACTACTACTGGAAGAACGAAGGCGAAGTGATCGCGGCGGTCCGGATCCTGGGGGACTCCGGTCCCAAGGCCAGGGCCTACATTGCCCAGTTGTACGCCGAGTGCGGCCTCGGGGCCGTCAATCACCTGCCCAGCCACGCCGTCGGCACAAGGCTGACCGGACTTCGCGTCCGAGCCTTCGCCGCAGCCCTGCAAGCCCTGTTGCCACACCTCCTCGCGCCCGGTCGCACCGCGCTCATCCAGCGGGCATCCGCCCGTCCCTGAGGCTCGTCCCTGACGCACGGGCCTGACGCACGGGCCTGACGCACGGGCCGTTGTGCACGCGGCTCGCGAGAACTGTGATCCTCAAGCGACAGCGTTTCCGTCACCTCGCCGGGGTGTCGGTCTCGTTCCTCGCGGATGCGGAGCGGACCAAGGGGACCGTCGTGGCGCTGGAGTGGCGCGACGACGACACCGGCACGTCCCGCAGATCCCGCTCGCACAGCGGGCCCGCCGCCTACCCCGTGGTGGAGTTCACCTCGGCCGACGGCACGGCGAGGACGTTCCGCAGTTCGACGGGGTCCAACCCGCCGTCGTACGACAAGGGAGACCACGTCGAGGTGCTGTACCGCGCCGACTCCCCCGACGACGCACGGATCAACGGCTTCGCCTCCCTGTGGCTGCTGCCCCTGATCTTCGGCGGGAATCGGGCTGCTCTTCGCGGGGGTGGGGACGGCCCTCGCGGTGGCAGGACGCCGCCGACGGCCCTGACGGCACCTCCGGGCTTCCGCGTCACATGGAACGGCAGGGTCGTCGAACGCGGCGAGATCCACTACGGGCCACACGCCCCGCGCCGGACACACCCCACTGGCCCCCTGCCGCCGACCACACTCACCGGACCCACGCCCCAGCCACCGGGCTCCCGCGCCCTACACCCGCCCCGCCACGACCACGAACTCCCGGCCCGGCCGATCCGGTGCGTCCCGTACGTCCTCCACCACGAACCCCTGCCCGACCAGTTCCGCCTCGATCTCCGCGCGCTCCCGGAAGCGCAGGGTGGAATCCGAGGTCAGCGTCAGTCCGTCCGCGGCGAACACATAGGTCCACCGGAACGACACCAACTGCCCCTCCACACCCGTCACTTCGACCCAGCTCTCGACCGCCCCGACACCCGCAACCTCCGTCACGGCGTACGACGCCTCCCGGTTCCACTCCTCCCAGGCCCGCCGGGCCGGGTCTCGCGTCTCGAACACCAGCCGCCCGCCGGACCGTAGGGCTGCATGCGCGCCCCGCAGGGTCCCACGCCAGGCATCCGCCGCTACGATCTGCTGCGCCACATTGGCCGTCATGGTCACCAAGTCAACACGAAGCGGAGGCAGTTCGGTCGCGTCCCCGTGGATCCAGCGCACCCGTTCCGCACCGGGCTTTCCCCGGGCCACGTCGAGCGACGCCGACGCGGGATCGACGCCGACGACCTCGACCCCCCGCTCGGCCAGCACCAGCGCGAACACTCCCGTCCCACAGCCGACGTCGAGCACCCGCCGCGCCCCGAACTCCTCCACCATCCCGACGTACGCGTCGAGATCACGGCGATCGGGATCGAGCGGATCGTAGACAGCGGCCAGCCGCGGATCGTTGAAACCTTCGTCAGCCATGGGGCCGACGGTAGGTCGAGTGCGCCCGGGCGGACCACCCGATATCCCGCGCACCCCTCACCCTCTGATCCACTCCTCCAGCACAGCGAAGTCCTCGTCCACCAGGCCCCGTTGAGCCTCCACCCGATGCACGAGCGCCTTGCCCGGATGGTGCCCCGCCACCCACACCCGGTCGGCATCAGTGACCTCGTCGTCGACCCAGATGAAGTCCCGGCCGGCTGCCCAGGAGACAAGGGGACGGGTCTTCCAGTGCAGCCCGGTCCGGCCCTCGTCGTCGGCGTCGGCGTCCGGCCAGTCCACGAGCGGGAGCGGCGGCAGTCCGAGCCAGGGCGCCAGGCAGGTGTTCGCGTCGTCCATCCACGTCGTGGCCCACACCAACTCGCAACCGAGCGAGGCGAGGCGCGCACCCAGCGCGGGATCGACGCGGGCCAGCAAGGGGTGGCCAGCGGCCTCCGCGGGCAACGCGAAGACGGGCTCGTACAGCGGATACGCCCCCACAGGACCCGAAGCGCCCGAAGACCTCGCTGCCCCCACCGGACCGGAATCCCCCACCGCCCCGAACGGCAGCAGCGTCCCGTCCACGTCGAGGAACAACAGCACCGCGCTCAGCCCTCGAACCCGCCCTCGGCCAGGGCCTCGTCAACGCGCCTGCGGTGCGCCGTCTCCCACTGCTCCAGCGTCTCGTCCGCCTCCTTGGCCAGCTTGGCGCGGGCGGCGGTCAGGGTCTCCGCCAGGCGCGCGCCGGGCACGGCGACGACCCCCTCCTCGTCGGCCACCACCACGTCCCCCGCCTCGACCCGCACCCCACCGCACCGCACGGGCTCACCCAGCGGCGCCACGGCCTTCTTGGTGCCCGGGATCGGGATGACACCCCGCGCGAACACCGGGAAGCCGGACTCCCGCACCTCGGCCAGGTCCCGGATCACCCCGTCGGCCACGAACCCGGCGATCCCCCGGCGCTGGGCCACCGCGCAGACGTTCCCGCCGGCCAGCGCGTAGTCGAGGTCACCGGACTCCACCACGATCACCGAACCGGCCGGCGCCCGGTGGATCGCCGCGTGCAGCATCAGGTTGTCGCCGGGAGGGCACCGTACGGTGAAGGCCGGCCCCGCGATCCTCGGCACCGGTCCCCACAGGGGCCTGATCCCGATGTCCATGACCTGCTCACGGCCGAGAAGATCGGCCAGTGCGGTCGTGGGAACGTCCGCAAACTCGTTGGTCTCGATCATGTGCCGGACGTTACCGTGTGGACATGACTGCCGGGTCGGCCATGCGCCGTGAGCGAGTTGGGTGCCCGGCCTCTGAGTGAGGCCGCTGGGGGTCCCCCCGCTCCGGCGCCGTCGCACGTGGGGCAGGGCCAGGGGCCCGCCGCTCTCTCCGAGTCCTCCAGGAAACGACCAAGAACCGACCGGAGACCAGAGAGAGCAGCACAAGTGACCAACCCCGCCCGCCCCTTCCACGACTTCAACCAGCGGATCATCGACGAGTTCCGCGCCCACCACGGCCAGGTCGGCGGCCCCTTCGAGGGCGGCCGTCTGATCCTGCTCACCACCACCGGCGCCCGCACCGGCACCCCGCACACCACTCCCGTCGGCTACCTCCCCGACGGCGGCGACCGCATCCTCGTGATCGCCTCGGCGGGCGGCTCGCCCCGCCACCCCGACTGGTACCGCAACCTCCTCGCGAACCCCCAAGTCACCGTGGAGAGCGGTGTGTTCACCTACGAGGCGCGGGCTGTCGTCCTGGCGGGCGACGAGCGGGACCGGGCCTTCGCGCGGGCCGTGGAGGCGGACCGCGGCTGGGCGACCTACCAGGAGAAGACGGACCGGGTCCTCCCCGTGGTCGCACTGCACGAGATCGCGCGCCCGGGCCCGCCGACCATCAACGCCGGCTCCCCGGGCGAGGCGATCCGGCTCGTCCACGGCGTCTTCCGCCGCGAACTGAACCTGATCCGCCGCGAGTTGACGGCCGGTGGTTCGACCCTGGGCGCCCAGCTCCGGGTGAACTGCCTGACGTTCTGCCAGGGCCTGCACAACCACCACACGGGCGAGGACATGGCCCTGTTCCCGTTCCTGGCCGACCGCCACCCGGAGGCGGCGCCCGTCCTCGACCGTCTGCGCACGGAGCACGAGCACATCGCGGCCCTGGTGGAGGAGCTGCGCACGGCACTCGCGGACCCGGACCCCGCTGCCGTCCGCACCGACGTCGACCGCCTGACGACCGAGCTGGAGGCTCATCTGACGTACGAGGAGGAGCAGTTGATCCCGCTTCTCGACAGCGGCGTCTGACCCGGCCGCACGGGCGGCCGCAGCCCTGCGACGGCTAGAACGGCAGCGGCCGCCCGTGCACCACCTCCAGCCGCGACACCGCCCGGGTCAGCACGACGTACAGCCGGTGCAGCCCGCGCTCCTCCGCCTCCGCGATCGCCGCGGGCTCGACGGCCACGACATGGTCGTACTCAAGTCCCTTGACCAAAGCGGCCGTTACGACACTCACCCGCGCCCCGAGCTCGTCCGGCCCGGCGGCGGGGATCCCGGCCGCGTCGAGGGCGCGGCGTACGTCCTCCACGTGCTCGTCGGCCGCGACGACCCCTACGGACCCGTCCTGCGCGAGCGCGTCCCGTACGGCCGCCACGACCGCCCCCGGCAGCGCCTCCGCGTCGGCCACCGGCCGCATCCGCAACTCCCCGTCCTGCCGCAGCGACCGCCCCGCCGGCACCTCGACGTCCAGCCGCTCCAGGAGCCGGTTGGCGAGCCCTACGACGGCCCGCGGCACCCGGAACCCGACGGTCAGCGGTACGACGGTCGCGTCCGGCTTGCCGAGATGGGCGAGGACGGTGTGCCAGGAGCGGGCCGCCCACGGCGTGGTCCCCTGCGCCAGATCACCGAGGACGGTCAGGGACCCGAACCGGGCCCGGCGCGCGATGGCCCGGCACTCCATCGGCGACAGGTCCTGCGCCTCGTCGACGACGAGATGGCCGTACCCCTCGGGATGCTCCACCAGCCCGGCGACCTCGTCGAGCAGCACCAGATCGGCGGCCGACCAGCGCGCCGACTTCCACGACCGCGGCGGTCTGCCCCACAGCAGCTGCTGTTGCTCGCCGGCGTCGAACAGCCCGTCGGCGTGGGCGGCCAACGCACTGTCCTTCGTAAGCAGTTCGGCCAGCAGCTCCTCGGGCCGCACCTTGGGCCATACGGCGTCGAGGAACGCCCCGACCGCCCTGGACCGCGAAATCCGCTGCACCCAGGCCCCGTTCTGCGGCCCGGCCCGCCGCTCGGCCTGCAACTGCACACTGCGCACCACCCGTCCACGCACCCGCTCCCGCCCGGTCCCGTACGGCGGTTCCTCCTGCCGTACGTCCGAGACGATCCGTGCGAGTTCACCACCCGGGACGCGCCAGCTGTAGGAACCGTCCCTGATCTCAAGCGAGTTGACCGGCGCAGTCGACACACGTGCGTAGAGCGCCCGGCGCAGCACCTCCGCCATGCGGGCGTCGTGCTTGAGGACGGCGGCCGGGCGGGGGTCGGTGCCGGTGACGGGGTGGCGGGCGATCTCGTCCTGGAGCGTGGACTGGCGCACGCCGGTCTCGCCGAGTGCGGGCAGGACCTGGGAGATGTAGGAGAGGAAGGTCCGGTTGGGGCCGAGGAGGAGGAGTCCGCCGCGTCGCATCCGCTGCGGGTGGGTGTAGAGCAGATAGGCGGCGCGGTGCAGCCCGACGGCGGTCTTGCCGGTTCCGGGAGCGCCCTGTACGCACACGGAGACGGCGAGGTCGCCCCGTACGAGATCGTCCTGCTCGGGCTGGATGGTCGCGGCGATGTCCCGCATGGGCCCGATGCGGGGCCGTTCGATCTCGCGGGCGACGATGGCGCTGGGCCCCGACTCGCCTGCGCTCAGATGCTCGTCCTCGAGCCCGGTGAGGTCGGCGGAGTCCCCCGCGCTCCCCGGCGCCCACCCGAACCGCCGCCGCACGGCGACGCCCTGCGGATCCTGCGCGCTCGCCTGGTAGAAGGCGCGGGAGACGGGGCGCGCCAGTCGACGACGAGGGGCGGGGCGGCGGGATGTTCGGTGATCCGCAGCCGCCCGAGGTGGTAGCGCTGCCCGCTGTGGTCACCGCGGTCGAAGTCCAACTTGCCGAAGAACAGGGGACCTTCGGGCAGCTCCCGCATCTCCTTGGCCTGACTGCGCAGCTGGTACCCGAGGACCTCGGCATCGGCGCCGGAGGCGGAGACGTCCTCACCGACGACGACCTGCCGCTGGGCCCCGTCGACCATGGCGGCGAGGGCGGCACGGCAACGGTCGTGGTGGACGCGCTCGCGGCGCAGGGTTTCTTTCAGGTCGGGGTCGGGGTCGGGGCCGGCCGAGGCTGAGGTCATGGGGAGGAGCGTACGCGAAAAAACACAACCGAGTTAATTTTTTAACCCGGCTTCACTTTGCCTCGACCAGCCAGGGCAACCCGCCCGCCAGCATCCCGAACGCCCGCTCGGCCGCGGCCACGGCCTCCACGCGCACCTCCTCGATCGGCTCCCCCTCGGCAATCCGCCGCCAGTTCTCCAGAGCGAGCACCCGCCGCACGGCAACGATCTGCCCGGCGGCGAGCCGTGCGTCGAGATCACCCCCGAGCACCTCGGCAAGCGCGGCTTCCTGCCGCTCCAGATGCCCGTGCGCCCGGGCGACGAGCGAGGGAGTCCCGTAGAGAAGCCGGTGAAAGGCGAGCACCTGCGGATGATCACTGAGCCCGGTCACGGGATCCCCCCGCTCCAGCCCCTCGAGAAAATGCCGCCGCAGAGCGACGAGCGGCGCCTCCTCGGACTCCGCCACGACCCGCGCGGCCTCGTCCTCATGATCGGCGATCCGATGCAGGACGAGATCCTCCTTGACCGGGAAGTACCGGAAAAGCGTGGGCTTGGAGATCCCGGCAGCAGCGGCGACCTCAGCAACGGACACGGCATCGAACCCCTTCTCCAGAAAGAGCCGGATGGCGATCTCGGAGACGGACTCGTATGTCTGCTGCTTCTTACGCTCCCGCAGGCCCAGCTCAGCGCTCATGGCAGGGAGCCTATGCGCACTCCCGGGCGGCCACATGCTGCCGACGGGCCAACGCCGCCATGATCTGCGCGTGAGGAGGCACGGTCTCCATTCCGAGCGGCACGGCCGCGGCGGCCAGTATCCGCTGGAGTTTCCGTGCGGCGTACGGCAACGCCGCCCGGCCTTGCCCCGGACCCCCGTCCAGGGCCAGCGACACACGGATCACGTCGGTGAAGACCGACTGCGCCCTCTTGAAGTCGAGGATCAGCGGCAGATCGCGCTCCCAACCGCTCGAACTCCCCGGCCGGGCACGCTCGACGACCCTGCACCACCTCTGAATCATGCGGCGGTCCTGGTCCGACGGATAGCGCATCAGATACAGGTGCGTGGCCAGGTCGTAGAGAGGGTCCCCCACGGACGCCAGTTCCCAGTCGATGGCCCACAGCCGCCCGCAGGAGTCGACGATGAGGTTCTTGCGATGCAGGTCCGCGTGCAGGAGGGAGAACGGACGGCTCTGAAGCCCGGCCACGTGTTTTCTGAGCCGGCCGAAGGATTCGTTCCCCACACCGAGTTCATGGAACAGCTCCCCGAACTGCTGTCGGTTCCGCTCGAAGACCTGCTGTTCGGCGAAGTCGATCAGACACTCCAGGAATCCCGCGCAGTCACCCTCTTCGGGGTGGTCCCGCTCCTCGCAACGCCGTTCCACCTCCAGCGTGTCGGGAGCGACCCACACCAACTCCCGGAAGAGGTCCACGATCTGGTCGAAGACGGCGTCGGGTATCCGGCGGTTCCACACCCGCCACCCGACCGTGCGACCCTCGATGAAGCTCTGGAGCCCTATGCCTTCGCAGTCGAGGACATCGGGTATGCCGCTGATCCGCCCGCACAGAGCACGCAGCAGCTCCTCCTCCGACCGGAAGTACCGGCGATCGAACCAGAGAATCTCTGCGCGTGGCTCCCGGAGCTTGACGATCCTCGTGCCACCCGGCAGGGCCAAGGCGTACGTCTCGTGGTGGTACCCCTCGAGCGGGCCCTGGACCACCGAAGCGTCATCGGCCAGCTCCTCGGCGCGCCGCCTCGCCGACGAAACGAGCTGCGAAGCCATCGGCACCCCTTTTCCCCGCCCCGCCGAGCAATGGACCGTACGCCTCAATCATGACTTCCGTCCCGGCCCTCCCGGCCGGTTCCATGTCATAGCCGATGAACAGGACGCCCGCCACCTCGGCGGCCCCGAGATCCGCGTTCGTGTCGCCGATCATCACCGCGTCGCCCGGTGCGAGGCCCAGGCTGTCCAGGGCCCGAAAGAGGACGTCGGGATGGGGTTTCATCAAGTCAGGGTCCGCAGTACGGCCGTGGACGACCTTGAAGTACTGGCGCAGCCCATGCATCCGAAGATAGCGGTCGGCGACGCTCGGCGCGTTGTTGGTGACGACAGCCAGGCTCAGTCCCCGGTCGGCCAGGTGCCGGACGAATCTCCTGGTGTCAGCCGGCGGAGGCTGCGCGATCAGAGCGGCCGCCATCTCACCCTCGGTCAGGCGCTGTTCCAGCAGCCGCACCACGGCTTGGAGGTCGCCGTCCTTGATTCCGAGAAGGTGGAGGTCCGACCTGCTGCGGGCCCGGTGTATGGCCCGCAGCACCAAGTGCGGGTCCTTGCTCGTCCGTTCTTGCTCCACCAGCAGGTCCGTAAGGCCGGCGTCGGACACCACGAGGCGGAGCACGTCGGCCACGCTCCGGGAGGAGCCCCGGGGAAACAGCTTGCACAGGGGCCCGTCGAAGTCGAACAGGACACCCCGAGCGCGCGCGAGCATCGCCCGGGCTTCGGCAGTCATGACATCACTGCCCAGGCCAGGGAGCCGACGATGGCCCCGCTCAGCACTCCGGTCACCAGCGCTCCGGCCGGCCTGCCGCGCCCGTTCCCTCGCGAGTCGCCCCATCCCCGTGCTCCCTCTTCGTGCCCACAAACGTACGAGGACATACGGCGCTCCCTCTCGTGCCACTCACGCAACGCCGACTCCACAGCCTGACGTTGCGGCGCCGGGTCCTCGATGCCCAACACCTCCCTCGCCAGCCGTACAGCGTCGAGCACCCTGTCGGCGGCAGCGGAGAAGTCACGCTCACCAGGTCGTTCAGGCAGTCCGGTGGCGGCCCGCATCACGTCGGTGAACACCGACTGGACCCGCTCGAAGTCGAGGTACACAGGCAGGTCCGTCTCCAGCCCGTCGGTCACCTCAGGGTGCCGGTGGCGCATGGCGTCGGCCCAGTGCCCGATCATGGCGGTCCGCTCCTGTTCGCCGTAGCGCATGCGGACGAGATGCACGGCCAGGTCGTACAGGGCGTCGCCGTACATGGCCGTCTCCCAGTCGATGGGGACGAGCCGGTCACCGTCCTTCCCGGGGGCGACGACGAAGTTGTCCGCGTGGGCGTCCGCGTGCAGCAGGACGAAGGGCCGCCGGGTGAGTTCGGGGACAGTGGCCAGGAACCTTTCGACGGAGTCCTCCGGGACACCGACCCCGTCGAACAGCCTGCCGAAGCGGGACAGGTTGAACCAGTACACGCCCTCGGTGAACCGGACCAGCCATCGCAGGAAGCCCTGGGTGTCCGTGTCCACGGGCCAGTCGTCCGGCAGGTTCGGCAAGCTGTCTTTCGGCACATCGGCCAAGGTCGCGAAGATCGTGGCCAGTTCCGTCATCCGGTCACTGCCGTAGGTTCCTCCGGCCATCACCCGCCTCCCCAGCAGACGCCCTCGCACGAAGGCCGACAGCCGCCCACCCGCACCGTCCTCCAGACAGCGCGGCACGTACGGCAACCGGGAGTTGACCGCTTGGAGGACCTCGGACTCGTGATCGCGCCAGATCCGCGGGATCGTCTCGATCACATCCTTCTTGGGGGTGCGCCGGACGATCAGGTAGCTGCCGGACCACTTGCCCCACAGGAGGGCGAACGGTTGCCGGATCTCCTTGACCCGGACCATGTTGTGGTAGCCCTCGCCCACGAGTCCGTCCTCGGGCGCGTCACGGAGCCGTTCGGCGAGGCGGAGCAGGTTCTGGCGTGCCCAGAGGTACGGATGGAGCGGCATGGCGGCAGAGGGTAGCGGCTCCCATGAGACCTACATCACACGATGTCAGCATATGGACAGACGCCGACCTCATACGGTGAGCAACCCCCAATTTCCCTCAAACCACTTCCGCAAGTTGTCCACTTTCTCCGAGGCCGGCGACTGTGGGTTGTCGTCCTTCACGTCGTAGGCGAGCGGAGCTCCGACCCCCAGGACGTCGATCGCTTCCACATCCTTGTCCTGGGCCTCCAGATAGACCGACCGCCTGACCGGCACGTACGGCGCCCACAACGCCGCCGAACCGTCGACCAGATACACCTTGTACTGCGGAGTGAAGTCCACGTAACGGATCTGGACGTCCACGGAGGGCACCAGCCCCTCGGCCCTGAGATCGTTGAGCTTCTGTTTGATCGATGTCGTACTGCTGCGCATGGTGACCAGGTGGCGCTCCCACACCGCCGCGTCGTCCTCCGGGTTCACGGCCTTCGGATAGGTCCGCTTCTTGAGGTCCGCGCGGGGAAGCAGCATGCGCAGGGTGATGCTCTGGAGTTCCAGACTTCCCTTCTCGCGCTTGCGGAGGCGGAGCTGTTCGTCCTGCCGGCGGATCTGCGCGGCCAACGACTCGGAACTGAGGGTGAAGACATCCAGGGTGACCTCGGACTTGCTGAACGCCTCGTCCACCAGCTGACTCAGCGTGACTTTGCGTCCACTGGACGACGATATGGACGACTGCCCCTTGATCACCCGGGTTCCGCTGCCCTGCCGCGAGGAAAGCCAGCCCTCACCGATCAGGTCACGCATCACGTTCTGCACGGTGTCCCGAGACACCCCGAACTCGTCCGCCAGCTCGCGCTGCGAGGGCAGCCGGCTACCGAGGGCATACGTCCCGTCGGTCAGACGGCCCAGCAACTCACCTCTGACCCGCTGGAATGTCGCTCCGCCCTCGCCTCCGCCCTCGCCCTCATTCAGCTCGTCGCCCATGTCTTCACTCACGCCGAGATGGTACTCCTGCCAGCCCAGAAGCAACCCACTTCCGGTCCGACAAACAATCCTATTGGCCTGATGGTTAAGCGATCAGTCCAGTTGGGAAGTAACTGGTCAGGCAACCAAGCCAATTGGACGGCAAGTGGCAGGAATGATGAAGGTGATGGGAGTGATGAGCATGGCAACCGGCCCCGTCGCGCCCCCCTCAGTTGCTGAGCAGCTTTGTCACTTCCCGCAGGGAGTACACGATGTTCTCGGCGCCGGCCTCACGCAGCTCCTTCTCCTTCCTGTCATTGCGTGCGTAGCCGAGGAAGGCGACGCCCGCGCGTCTTGCCGCCTCGACGTCCGGGGGCGAGTCGCCGAGCATCAGTGCCTGCACCGGGTCCGCGCCGAACGCGGTGAGCGCCTGCTCCAGGCAGTGCGGATGCGGCTTGAGCAACCGCGGATCCGGCGTGCGTCCAAACACGTGCGGGAAGCAGCCGTCAAGCCCGTGTCCCTCCAGGTACTTCCGTACGGCCCGTGGGGAGTTGTTGGTGGCGATCGCGAGCTGGGCTCCGCGTGCCCGCCATGTCCGGATGAGCGGATCGGCATGGACCGTGGGCGTGGCGGACGTGACCGCGCAGATCTCCTCCAAGGTGAGCCGCTCCTCCACCTCGGCCAGCAGGTCACTGCCCGGACGCCGGCGACCGACCGCCCGCAGCACATCCCACGGGTCGGCCGTCCGCCGTTCCTCTGCGGTCAGGAGACGGTCTTCCCCGCGGTCCTCGAGCCACTCGACGAGCCCGGCGGCCACTCCGTCCGCCGAGTGTCCCGCGAACACACGGCAGATCGGGCCGTCGAAGTCGAAGAGCACATATCGGGCACGGGTGATCAGACCCTGGAGGTTCTCCGGCTGCGATGTCACCGACTAAGTCTGCGTCACGGCAAGCTGTCGACGCTAAGTGAGGTTCAGGTCCGTCGTGATGGTTCCCCACAAGGCGTCGAACCACTTCTGGGACTCCTCCACGAACACGGTGTCCCGTTCGTCGGCGCCCCGCTCGAAGGAGAAGAGAAGGGACTCGGTGCCCAGCACGTCGTACATGTCGAGAACGCCGGCATCGGTCGACTCCTCCCGCCGCATGACCATGTAGTACGCGAGAAGGGCCTCCGTGCCATTGAGGATGTAGAGCTTCACGGGCGGAGTGAACGGCAACGCGCGGAAGACGACCTTGACGTCGATGCCATGGGTGGAACGCAGGCTCTGGAGGTTGTGGCGCAGGACGTGGCCCTGGGCATTGCGCTGGGCCAGCCAGCGCTGGTGAACCGGGTTGTCGTCATCGAGAGCTTCTACCGGCACCGGGAACGCCAGGTTGATGTCGCGGGAGGGCAGCAGGATGCGCACGTCGATGGACTCGGGACGGATCTCGCCCGCATGGATTCGGCGCAGGGGTTCACTCAGCGCGACCATCAGGGTCTCCGCGGTGAGACAGGCGGCGTCTATGCGGACCTGCGGACTGGAGAACGCCTCCGCGAGGCGGGGGGCCAGAGCCACCATCGTGGGCTGAGGCCCACCCCGGGACACCGGTGCCTCCGCGATTCGCGGCGGGCTCCCTTTGCTGACGTTCGTCAGCAGCCCGTCTTCCTGAAGGGCACGCAGGGCCTGACGGACTGCGCCTCGTTCCACACCGAACTCCTCGGCGAGTTCGGCCTGGGTAGGCAGGCGGTCGCCGGCCCTGAGAGCGCCCACCTTGATGCGTTCCCGCAGGGTGTCGGCGATCTCCTGGGGCGAGAGTCTTCTGCTGCCATTCACCGCGACGTTCTCCTGGGTCACGACCAAACGCTACAACTCCAACCCACCTGGCGGGAGTTGTTCGGAAGCTGTTTACAGTCGCCGACCAGGATGAAACCCCTTAGACATGGTTGGCAACCAGCTTTTCCAAGTTGGCGATGCCTTCTGCCCAAGGAGGCGTTCCCATGCCTGTGATCGCCTTTCTGCTCGCCGTCTTCGTCGTGACCGTCGAACAGCTCTCACAGTGGCGGTACGGACCCATGGGCATCGTCGCGCTAACCCTGCTCGCCATCGGGATCAGGTCACGCAACCACACATGCAGCGCCATCGGTGCGGTGGCCCTCGCCCTCCTGGTCACAAGGCCTGCACTGTGACCGGGAACCCGCACTCGACGACATCAACTGCCCGCCACCTGACAGAAGTTATACAGATGATGGCAACCAGACCCTTCCAACTAGTCGATATTAGGAGTAAGTTGGTAGCCAACTTCTCCATATGGTCGCACTTCCCCAAGGTTGGCCGGTCCGGTGCCTCGGCATCTCGACCTCGACGGAGTCCGCTCCGCCGGCCCGGAAGGACGGACTCCATGCCTCTCGTCGCTCTCGCCATCGCCGCTCTCGCCATCGGGTTCGAGCAAATCATCCAGTGGCAGTACGGCCCTATGGGCATCATCGCCTTCGTCGCCCTGTCCGTAGGCCTGAAGGCCAGGAACACCATGGTCAGCGGCTTGGGAGCGGTGATCCTCGTGATGCTGCTCGCCCAGTCGGGCTGACGCCGCCCGGATGACGCCCGCCCGACGGGCCCAGGATCCGGCTGATCGGGCTCCCTTCCGGAGGGGAGCCGGGAGCCCGGTCGGTCTGCACAGCCACAACTGAACACCGACAACTGAAGAGCCTCACCCGCACAGCCACAACTGAAGAGCACCGCTACGGATGACAGACAGTCGCCCGACGGCAAGGAGGTCTCAGAACATGTCCAGGCACCAAGGGCGCCTGGACGTACGCAGCAGGGCGTCGGCCCCCCGGCCGGCGCCCGCTCGTTCTTCCCGCACCCGCCCCAGCGCCACGAGCCGCGCCACCGACTCGTCCCCGAGCCACAGTCGCGCCAACTCCCGCACGTCCAGGGTGAGATCCGCGCTCCGCGTCGTCGCCGTGCAGGAAGCGCCGTCCGGTGCGGCCTCCAGCAGGTAGCGGCCGCCGGTCAGTCCGGAGCCGTCCACGACCTCCAGCACCAGCTCGCCCTCGCCCTCGTACGTCCGCGCCTCCAGGGCCCGTACGACATCCAGGATGCGCACCCACATCCAGTCCGCGTGCATGGCGACGCCGGCCGCGGGAGGGTTCGGCAGCAGGTGCGGGAGCAGGTCGTCGGGGGCCCGCCAGTCGCTCTTGACCCGCATGACCCAGTCGATCGAGCACAGGTAGTGCCACAGTGCCCGCTCGGCGGCCGGGGTCGAGGCGATCAGGCTGCGGACGCTCGCCGTGTTGGACGGCTGCATGGTGTCGGCCCACTGGTCGTCGACGTCGTACGCCACCAGCCCCTCCACCGTGCCGTCCGCGGCCCGGTACATCGCGTAGAAGGGCTCGGTCCACGCCGGGTCGGTACGCACGGCGCCGGTGTGCAGCTGCCACCACCAGTCGCCGCGGCTGATCGCCCCCGGGGTGGCCCGGCGCACCCTGTCGTGCAGTTCGGGACCGAGCTTGCGTACGACGTCGGGGTCCACCAGGTCGATACGGGCGCCGTCCAGCGCCGGGCCCCGGGGGTCGAGACCGGCGCGGGTGACGTCGACCGTCCACACGGTGCCCGAGGTGGCGGGGCCGAAGCCGTAGCGGCCGTAGATCCCGTACTCGGCGGCGATCAGCGTGGCCACGACGTCCCCGCGGTCCTTCGCGGCGGCCAGGTCCCGGGTCATCATGCGGGTCAGCAGACCGCGGCGGCGGTGGGTGGCGGCCACGGTGACCGCGGAGATCGCGTCGGCGGCGACGAACCCGCCGCCGACCGCCGTCACCTCCTGCGCGAAGGACCGGAAGGTCGCCACGCACCGGTCCCCCTCGAAGGCCCCGATGAACCGACCGGGCTCGAACTGCGCCCGCCGCGCCTCCACTTCCGCCGCCGGCACGACGGGCCCCTTCAGGAACCCGGCCCGCACGGCCCGCAACCACTCGGGATACTCGGCCTCAGTGATCGCACGGACGTCGATGTCGGCTGGGGGGACTATGTCGGTTCGGTCGCTCATGGGGTCACGGTAGGGGGCGGCGTGGTTGATGTCGTGCGGATATTCAGGACCGTTCAGGTGGACTGTCGGAGAATGTCGAGCACCTGGTCCAGCGAGCGTACGACCACCTCCGCGCCCGCCTCCGTCAAGAGCCTCTCCTTGTGCTCGTTACGCGCGTAACCCAGAAACTCAACACCGGCCAGGCGTGCGGCCTCGAGGTCCGTCACAGCGTCAGCGATCATCAACGTGGCCGCCGGAACCGCCCCCATGGCCTTGATGGCCTCTTCCAGGCAGTACGGGTTCGGCTTCATCAGTTCGAGGTTCGGGGTACGGCCGTAGACATGCGGGAAGCAGTCCGTCAGGTCACGAGTCTCGACGTACGCCTCTGCCGCGAGGGCAGCACTGTTGGTGGTGATCGCGAACTTGACGCCGAGCGACCACCAGGTCCTGATGAGCGGGTCGGCGTACGGGGTAGGCCTGGCGAGGGCAACGGCCTCCAACTCCCGTCGGGTGAGCCACTCCTCCAGCTCAAGGACAAGAGCGCTTCCCCTGCGTCGCTCGTGAACGCCACGCAAGACTTCCTGGGGGTCATTGCTGGATCGTTCCTGCTCAGTGAGCAGCGCGCCCATGCCCAACAGATCGATTTTCTCGACGAGTTCACCGGCTATCTCGTGCGCCGGATATCCCGCGAACAACCGGCAGATCGGCCCGTCCAGGTCCCAGAGCACGTATCGGGCGGAGGCGACCAGTGATGCGAGTTCCGCTGTCTCTGCTGTCACCGGTCCAGTGTGCGTCGTCTCAGGAGTCACTAGGAGAGTGTCAGGTCAGTCGTGATGGCTTCCCAGAGGGCGTCGAACCACTTCTGGGACTGACCGACGAACGAAGCGTCACGTTCACCGGCCGCCACCTCGAACGAGAAGAGCAGCGACTCCGTGCCCAGGACGTCGTACATGTCGAGGATTCCCGCGTCCGTCGGCTCCTCCCGGCGCGACACCATGTAGTACGCGATCAGCGCCTCCGCCCCGTTGAGCAGGTACAGCTTCACCGGCGGAGTGAACGGCAGTGCCCGGAATCTGACGTCGACGTCGATGCCGTGGGAAAAGCGCAGGGCGCGGAGGTTGTGGCGCAGGACGTGGCCCTGGGCATTGCGCTGGGCCAGCCAGCGCTGGTGGACCGGGTTGTCGTCGTCGAGGGTCTCTACTTGCACCGGGAACGCCAGGTTGATGTCGTGGGAGGGCAGCAGGATGCGCACGTCGATGGACTCGGGACGGATCTCGCCCGCATGGATTCGGCGCAGGGGTTCACTCAGGGCCAGCATCAGGGTCTCCGCGGTGAGGCACGCGGCGTCGATGCGGACGTGCTCACTGGAGAACGCCTCCGTGAGACGGGGGGCCAGGGCCACCATCGTGGGCTGAGGCTCCCCCGACAGGCCCGGCACCCGCTCCGCGATCCGCGGCGGGCTCCCCTTGCTCACATTGCTGAGCAACCCGTCCTCCTGGAGCACGCGCAGCGCCTGGCGGACCGTTCCCCGTTCCACGCCGAACTCGTCCGCGAGTTCCGCCTGGGTGGGGAGGCGGTCGCCGGCCTTGAGGTCGCCCGTGCGGATGCGCTCCCGCAGGGTGTCAGCGATTTCCTGGGGCGAGAGCCTTCTGCTGCCGCTTCCTTCCACTTCCGCCTCCTGAATCGGCCGACCCCAGTCTGCACCGCAGGGTCTCCGCGCACGGGCCGAGCAGAAAAACTAGGTCAGCAGGTCCTCCACCTGTGCCTCCCCCTCCCGGTACCGGCGTGTGATCTCCCCGCTGCACTCGTCCGCCGTCCGCTGGAGGCGTTGCCTGCGGCCGGAGACCTGTTGTTCGTAGCGCACCAGGCGGCCCATCGCCGTGTTCAGCTCCAGGTCGGTGCGGGCGCCCAGGTCCGAGAGTTCGACCTCGGCGAGCATCTCCGCAGCCAGCAGGCGGTACTCCTCGCTGTGCGGGGTGCCCAGCGTGACGTGGCGGGCCGAGGAGCGGTGGCGGGCCGGGGCGTCGGTGAGGATCTCGGGGAGCCGCTCGACCACCGAGGCCTCCGGGAGCCGCTCGGCGAGCGGGTCCCGGCCCGAAGGGGAGCGGCGGGCGAGTTCCGCGCGGAGGATGTCGATACGGCCCTGAAGCAGTCGGCGGACGTAACTGAGGTCCGCCTCGTCCCGCTGGGCGTCCCGGCGCAGCGCGCGCAGCGCCGGCAGGCTCAGCCGCGCGAGGTCGTGCTCCGGCGGCTCCGGGGGCAGCACGGGGCTGTCCGTACGTTGCGCGGGCGGCCGCAGACTGTCCAGCCGCCCGGTACTCGGTGTGCTCATGCGCCTCTACCGTCCCCTCGACCGGCGTGTGGAAGCATCGTGCCACCCCAAGTGGCCGCTATGTGACCGAGTGCCCCCGAACGGCCCCAGATGCGGGCTTAAGGATCAAAAACAAACCCGGACGCCGCACCTTCGGGCAGGCCCGGCATGATGGTCGTATGCGAGCGGTGGTGCAGAGGGTGGACGGCGCGAGCGTCGTCGTCGACGGCGAGACGGTCGGGGAGATCAGCGGCGAGGGACTGTGCGTCCTGGTCGGGGTCACGCACGAGGACACCAAGGAGCAGGCGGCCCAACTGGCCCGCAAACTCTGGTCGGTGCGCATGCTGCAGGACGAGAGGTCGTGCAGCGACATCGACGCCCCGCTGTTGGTCATCAGCCAGTTCACGCTGTACGGCGACGCCCGCAAGGGCCGCCGCCCCACCTGGAACGCGGCCGCCCCCGGCGATGTCGCCGAGCCGCTCGTCGACGAGGTCGTCGCCCAGCTGCGCGCCCTGGGCGCCACGGTCGCCACCGGCCGGTTCGGCGCCCAGATGCGGGTGTCCCTGACCAACGACGGCCCGTTCACGGTCCTGTTGGAGATGTGACCCGTCAGGGACCGGTGGCGGGCAGGCGCAGGAACTCCCGGCAGTCCCGGGCCACGGCCACCATGCCCAGCTCCTCGGCCGTCCCGAGCGCCGTGCGGGCGAGCCCCCGCGCGCCGGCCCGTACCGCCGCGGAGTCCGACCGCAGCCGGGCCCGCGCCTCGTCCAGCCGCAGCCGTGTCATCTGCGCCGGTGAGTGCTGGGCGAGCCGCACGGCGCGGCGCAGGTGACCGAGCGCGGTCTCCGGCTCACCCGCCACCAGCGCGAGCAGCCCGCTGAAGCGCGCGGCCGGCCCGAGCAGGACGGTCGGCCAGCCGGCGAGGACCAGTTCACCGGGGTGCGCGTCCAGGAGGGCGCGCAGGGGTGGGACGTACGGCAGCAACTCCCCGACGCGTACGTCCCGTACGGCCAGCTCCGCGCACGCCTGGGCGAGTACGGCGGCCGTGGGCAGCGCCCAGCCGCTGGGCGGGAACCTGGTGAAGCCGCCGGTGTCCGCGGCGAAGGCCAGGACCTGGTCGGCCGCCTGGTCGTGACGGCCGGTCTCGCACAGGGCGAGCGCGAGGCCCGCCCGCCACACCGGGAAGTAGTCGCGGCGCCGGACGCCGGACATCAGCGGGGAGTCGAACAGCTCGGCCATCCGGCCCTGTTCGTGGCGGAGCCAGTAGGCCTGGCCCAGGCAGGTCTGGCTGAGGGTGTCGGCGGGCACCGCCAGGTCCCGTTCCATGGTCTCGGCGATCGTCCTGGACTCGCCCAGGATCCACTGCTCCGCGGCGGCGAACTCGCCCTGCCACAGGTTCATCAGGGCGTCCAGCGTGCCCTGTTGCCAGTGCGCGAGGGTGCTGTGCCGGTGGGCGGCGTGCTCGCGGTGACGCCGTACGGTCGCGTCCGCGGCGGTCACCCGGCCCACTCTCAACTGGTCGATGGCGAGGGCGACCAGGGCCTCGCCGATGAAGTACATCGACCGGGAGCGGACCGCCACGTCCCGTAACTCGGCGGATAGGGCAAGGAGTTCGGCGGCTGGCGCGAAGTCGTAGAGGGCCCAGCGGCATTCGGTGAGGACCTCGCAGTGGGTCTCGGCGCCGATGCCCGGGAGCCGGTCCCGTAACTCCCTCAGCACCCCGCGGGCCCGGTCGACGCCGGTGGCGGGTTCGGCGCCGGGGACCGCGGTGTCGTCGCCGACGCCCATGGTGAGCTTCTTGGCACGGTGCGCGGTCAGGCGCAGCCGCAGCTCCACGGCGGGAAGGTCCTCGCGGCCGGCCAGGGTCTTCAGGCACTCGTCGATCCGGGCGATGAGGTCCCGGTCCACCTGGCCGGGGTCGGACCAGCGGCGGGCGCAGCGCACGACGGCGTGGGCGCGGGCCAGGTCGTCGCCCTCGGCGGCCCGGTACGCGGCCAGGTAGAGCCGGCCGGCCCCGTACATGTCGCCGAGGAGATGGAGGGCGTCACCGCGGCGGATCAGCTGGTCGAACTCCGGACGCGAGGTGCCCGAGGTGCGCGAGATGCCCGACGTGCCGGAGGTGCCGGCCGGGGCGGGGGCGGCTCCCGAGGGCCCGCGTCCCCGGCGCCGTCCGGGTCCCCCGGCCCGCCCGGGCCCCGTGGGTGGCCCGGCGGGCACGGACCGCGCCGGCCGGTCCGGCAGCAGGCCCAGCAGCTCACCCTCCGCGTGCAGCACGGTGTCGCACTCCCGGGCCAGCGCGGGGCCGGGCATGCGGGTGCCGTTCTCCACCCGGCTGAGGTAGCTCTTGCTGTAGTTGACGAGCAGTGACAGCTGGCCGAGCGAGAGTCCGGCGGCCTTTCTGCGCACGCGCAGCGCCTCGGCGAATTCCTCTTCCGGTGTCATGGCGCCTCCCCCGGGACAGTTCGTCACCTCGTTCACCCGAACACTTGCTCCCCGTGTCCGGCCGGTCGCTGCCCGTTGCCAAATTATGGGTTGTCAACGGCATATCGCGCCCAGGGTTTCCGGCCGGACGCACCCTGGACATGGAGAGCGCCCCGCGCGGGGGGCGGGGCGCTCACGACCGGGAGGGTCGGTTCAGGCATGAGCACACGCATCACGACGACCGGGGAGTCCCGGGACGGGGAAGGCCGTTCGGACGGCCACTCCGACGGGGAGCGGGAAACGTTGTCGGGGCCGCAGAGCATCCCGCACGCCGTCCTGCTGACGGGTTTCCTGATCACCGCGCTGGGCGGGCTGACGGGGATCGCGGCGGTGGTCTCGGCGCTCACCGGCCTCGGCTCGGGCCCCGACGGGACGGACGTCCCGGCGAAGCAGTCGCAGGCGGCACCGCCGTCCGCCTCCCCGTCCGCCGCCGCGGCCCGCGCGGCCTCCGTACGGATCCAGTACCCGCAGCAGGCCGCCTCGGTCCGGCTTCACCAGAAGGTCTACGGCGTCGCCGTGATCCCGCCGCACCACAGCCTGTGGCTGGTCACGCACAAGAAGGGCGAGGCAGCCCTGAACCTGCTGGGGCAGGTGCACCTGACCGGGCCCGACACCGGCCCGACCAGCTGGGACGCCTGCCCGCAGATCGGCGACTTCCCGGCGCAGCGCGGGGCGAGCTTCGAGATCGGCGCGGTGCTGGTCCCGGACGCCACCTCCGACTACCTGCTCGGCGCCACCACCTACACCGGCGTCCAGCTGGTCCCGGCGAAGGCGGGCGCCGACGTGGCGGGCCTGGTCAGCACCCGGCTTCCACCGGGCACCGACACGGTCCACCGGGCGTCGGTGTGGGTGACGCTGGACGCGGGCGGCGAGAACTGCTCGTCGTGACGCCGCCCGGTAGGACGCCAGGGCCCTACGGCTCCACGACGACTTCCTGGGCCGCCGCCGTCGTCTCCGCGACGAGACGCGCGTCCAGGGGGATGTTCCGCTTGACCAGGGCGAGGGCGACCGGGCCGAGCTCGTGGTGCCGTACGGACGTCGTCACGAAGCCGATCTTGCGGCCGTCGGGCCCCTCGTCCGCGAGCCGGAGGTCGGCGCCGGCGGGCGGCAGATGGACCTCGCTGCCGTCCAGGTGCAGGAAGACCAGGCGGCGCGGCGGCTTGCCGAGGTTCTGGACGCGGGCGACGGTCTCCTGGCCGCGGTAGCAGCCCTTCTGGAGGTGCACCGCGGAACCGATCCAGCCCAGCTCGTGCGGGATGGTGCGGTGGTCGGTCTCGAAGCCGAGACGGGGGCGGTGGTGCTCGACGCGCAGCGCCTCGTAGGCCAGCAGCCCGGCCGCGGGCCCGGACTTCTCGGCGTAGGACTCCAGTTCGGCGCGCGGCAGGAACAGGTCGCGACCGTACGACGTCTCGCGTACGACGACGCCGTCCGGCACCTCGGCGATGGAGCCGGCGGGGAGGTGGACGACGGCGAACTCGTCGGTGCGGTCGGCGACTTCGACCCGGTAGAAGAACTTCATCGACTCCAGGTACGCGATCAGCGCGCCCTGGGTGCCGGGTTCGACATGGGCCCAGACGGTCGTGCCGTCGTCGACGAGGTACAGGGCGTGCTCGATGTGGCCGTGCGCGGAGAGGATCAGCGCCTCGGTGGCCTGGCCGGTCGGCAGGTCGCTGACGTGCTGGGTGAGCAGCAGGTGCAGCCAGCTGAGGCGGTCGTCGCCGGTCACGGAGACGACCCCGCGGTGCGAGAGGTCGACGAATCCGGTGCCGTCGGCGAGGGCGCGCTGTTCGCGGAACAGGTCGCCGTAGTGCGCGGCGACGCCTTCGTCCACGCCCTCGGCGGGGACGGCGCCGGGCAGGGACAGCAGAGGGCTCTTCATATGCACAAGCCTACGACTCGGTAGTTGAATTCTTGATGTCAAGGGACTTGAGAGAACAGTCCTTGCAGCGGCCGAAGATCGCGAAGTGCTTCATGTCGGTCTCGAAGCCGAAGGTGTCGCGCAGCTTGGCCGTGAACTCGGCGGCCACCTTGATGTCGGCCTCGATGACGTTCTGGCAGTCGCGGCAGACCAGGTGGATGTGGTGGTGCCGGTCGGCGAGGTGGTACGTCGGCGCCCCGTGCCCCAGGTGGGCATGGCTGACCAGCCCGAGCTCCTCCAGGAGCTCCAGGGTCCGGTAGACCGTGGAAATGTTGACCCCCGAGGCCGTCTTCTTCACTTCCGTGAGGATGTCGTCGGGGGTCGCGTGCTCCAGGGTGTCCACAGCTTCGAGGACAAGCTGGCGCTGCGGCGTCAGCCGGTAGCCGCGCTGCCTGAGGTCGCTCTTCCAGTCGGTGCTCACCACACCGGAAAGTCTAGGACCTCCCGGCGCGGAGCCGACCGGAATCGGGAGCGGGCCTACGGGAATCGAAGGTGGACCTGCTCGAATCGGAGGCGGGCCTACTTGAAGAAGGCGATGCCGTCGTCCGGCATGTCGTCGGGCAGGGCCTTGGCCCAGCGCTCGACCTCCTCCGGGGTGACGACCTTCTTCAGGTGGGCCGACATGTAGGGGCGCAGCTCGACCTCGGGGGTCTGCTTCTCGCCGACCCACATGAGGTCGCTCTTGACGTAGCCGTACAGGCGCTTGCCACCGCTGTACGGCCCGGAGGCGGCCGTGCGGGCGACGGCGTCGGTCACCAGGTCGATCTGCGGCTTCTGGTCGGCCATCTCGCCGTACCAGATCTCGACCACGCCGTCGTCACGGACCATCGTCACCTCGACCTTGCGGTCGGAGTCGATGCGCCAGAAGCCGTGCTCGGTCTCCAGCGGGCGGACCTTGTTGCCGTCGTTGTCGAGGACCCAGGTGTGGGACTCGTACTCCAGGAAGTCCCGGCCGTCGTGGCCGAAGGTCACTTCCTGGCCGAAGTTGCACTTCTCCGAGCCGGGGAAGTCGTGCACGCCCGCGCCGGCCCAGTTGCCGAGCAGGAAGGCGAGCGGGACGAGGTCCTTGTGGAGGTCGGACGGGATCTCGATCATGAGTGGCGGTTCCTAGACGAAGGTCAGCGCTGGCCCTGGTACAGCTTCTTCACGGTCAGTCCGGCGAAGGCGAGAACGCCGACGCAGACCAGGACCAGCAGGGCTTCGAAGAAGATCTCCACGGGGTGCTCCTCGGATGAGCGGAGTGCGGTGCATGTACACAGGGCCGGGCCCCAGCTTACGCGGCCGGGGCCCGGGGGACCGTGCGGGCCTCCTCACGCCAGGAGCTGGCCCTGGAGGGTCACCGTCTGCTGGAAGGGGACGGGGAGCGCGGTGCCCTTGCGGTCCTGCACGACCAGGGCGAGGACGTCACCGGCGGCCAGGTAGGCGTGACGGGTCTGTTCGGTGCCGTACGGCTTGGACTCGGTGTAGACGACGCGCGTGACGTCCTCGATCTGGGCCTTGGCCGGGAAGCCGTCGTCGGAGGCCGAGTCGGCGGCGCCGCGCAGCTGGTAGCCCGGGCCGCCGTACGGAGCGATCTGGCCGATGAGCTCGTCGACGACGGCCGCGGTGTCGAACTGGAGCAGGTAGACGCGGGTGTGCGTGCCGTCGGGGGTGGTCCAGCCGCGGGCCGCGATGTGGCGCAGCCCGTACTCGGTGAATCTCTGCGCCAGTTCCTCCCGGTCGCTCTTCTGCGCGTACTCCGTGAGGAGGTCCTTCGTCGGGAGCCAGCCGTCGGTGCCGCGCAGCGCCGCGTCCGCCGTCGCCTGCTTCGGCGCGGGCAGCACCAGCCGGCGCAGATCGGCGTAGTGCATCCCGCTCTTGTTCCCCTCGGCGAGCGGCCCTGGACGGCCCTTCGGCAACGGCGGCTTTGTGAGCACGGGGTACACCCACCTCCCGTCCGACACGGTCCCGAGCCCGGGGACGTCTGTCCGTTCCATGCCCGCGATCCCGTACGCCGTCCCGGCTCCCACCGCCGCGAAGACGACCACCGCGGCCGTCCAGCGGAGTCCGGCACGGAGCAGACGGCGGGACGTGAGGGGGCGGGGCGCGGGGGGCGGGGCGGGGGTGGCTCCCGGCAGAGCCGCGACGGCGTCCGGTACGGCAGTGGGTGCGCTCGGGGGAACGGCCGCGGAGACGGAGCCGGGCGCGGGCTCGGGCGCGGGCTGGTCGGCGGAGAGGCCGGGCGCCGGGACGGCCTCCTCCGCGGGGGCCGGGCTCGTGCTGTGGTCGGTTTCTTCTGCCTGGTGGGTCATACGGCCTCCCCCGGCTCCTCGATGCGGTCGAGCTGTTCGCGCAGGAACATGGTTATGCCTGTCTTCTGGAGGGGTTTCGCGCTGGTCGCGTTGAGGGTGACCAGGACGTTGCCCTGCGCGGCGACGCAGTACATGGACTGGAGGCCGTTCTTGCCGTCCTTCTTGTCCGACGGCGGCAGATAGCACGCCGCGTCCTTGTGCCCCTCGATCTTCGGGCCCTTGTCGAAGATCCCGAGGGCGTCGAGGAAGCCCTGTTGGGAGCGGGCGAGGCCGCGGACCGCCGTCGTACTCGCCATCTGGGCCAGCTGGACGGTCACCACGGAGGCCTGGTCCGTGTAGACGGAGGACAGCTCCTCGGTGCTGACGTAACTGCGCATCGCGATCCCCGAGATGCGCTGCTTGTCGATCCGCTTCTCCAGCTCCTTGCGCTGGCTGCGCGGCAACCCGCTGAGCGACTCCTTCGCCAGCGCCGTCGCCCGGGCCCCGCTGAGCTGCGCGTCGGATCCGAACTGCGCCATGTCCGGCCCCCGGCTCCAGCCGTCGGCCCCGTACGGCACGAGCATCGCGCCCAGTCCCTTCTGGGGCGCTGCCTTCGCCTCCCCGGCCCCGGCCCTGCCCCCCTTCGGGAACGTCCAGACGGGCGCGCCCGCGTCACGGTTCGCGCCGTTCACGGTGACGACCGTGAAGCCCACCCCCGCCACGACGGCCCCTGCCGCCACGACCGAAACGGCGATCACGGCGATACGGCCGCCCCGGCGCCCGCGACCGGCAGGGACCGGTTCCGGAGCAGCCCCCTCGCTCACCGCGCCCCCGGCGTTCCCGGCACTCTCGGCGTTCTCGCTCACAGCCGCTCCATCTGCCGCTCGGCCAGGTCCATGATCGTCTTCTTGGGGATGGGCTTGGTGTCGTAGATCCAGGTCATGAGTGCGACGTCGCCCCGCCACGCGTACGCCTCGGCGTAGTACTGCGGCAGGTAGCCGGGCTTGGTCTTCGGCTTGTCGTGGACGTACACCATGCCGTCCTCCGTACCGGGAAGCGCCCAGCTCCGGGTGGCGGACTCGCCGGCCGCCCAGGACTGGTTGCCCGACGTGACCTCGGAGGCCGCGAGGACCTCCTCCTGCCGGAACTGGACCAACCGGACCTCGAAGTCCGCCTGGCCCTTGGTCCACCCGGTGGACACCGCTCTGCGGAACTCGTCGCTGACTGCGTCGCCGAAGGCCGCGCCCGGCTTGACGTAGGTGTCCGCGTACGCGGGCAGGCTCAGCCAGCCGTCGACCGAGGACAGCCACACCGCCTTCTCCGTCCCGGCCGGCTTCTTCACCAGCAGCTTCCGCAGGTCGCCGTCGGTCTTGACGCGGCGGTCCTGTGCGGCGGACAGCGGCGCGGGGCCGTCGTCCTTCGCCTGGGCCAGTGTCGGCTGGGAGAGCGAGGGCAGCGGGGTGGGGTCGCGGTCGGCCTGGATCAGGTATCCGGCGCAGGTCCCGGCCACGACGCCGAGCACGGCCGCGGCGGCGATCAGCAGAGTCGTACGGCCCCGACGGCGCGGCGGCCGGGCCTCGGCCAACGGTGCCGACGCAACCGGCTCACCCGGCGTCGCCGACGTGGCCGGCTCAGTCGACGCGGCCGGCTCAACCGGCTCAAGCGACTCAACCCGGTCAACCGACTCAACCCGCTCGTCGGCCCTCTCTTCGGGCACTTCCACTGCGTCCCCCACAAAGCGTGAAGCGCGCATTCCGTATGCGCGCTTCACATGAGACCTCCGGTCAATCCCCAGAGTTGTACGGCGGGTTGATCACGATCCGGACACATCCGCCGCCCGGTTCAGGTCAGGAGCTGGCTCTGGAGGGCCAGGGTCTGGAGGAAGGGCACGGTGCCGACGGTCCCCTCACGGGACTGGAGCACCACGGCCAGCACATCCCCCGCGGACAGATAGGCCTGCCGGACATGTTCCCTGCCGTACGGCCGGGTCTCGTCGTACACGGAACGGCGGATCTCCTCGATACCGGTCGTGTCGGGGAGTTCCCGGTCGGAGACGGCCCGTTCGGCGCCGCGCACCCGGTGTCCTGGGGCGTCCAGGCCCGCCATGTGCCGGTGGAACAGGTCGTCCACGACCGCCGACGTACCGAAGTGGAGCAGGTAGACACGGGTCCGGGTGCCGTCCTCGGTGGTCCAGCCGCGTGCGGTGACGTGCCGCAGACCGGTGTCGACGAGCAGCTGCCCGAGGGCCGCCCGGTCCGGCTCGACGTACTCCGACAGGAAGTCCTCGGTCGCCAGCCATCCGTCGGAGCCGCGCAGCGCCCGGTCCTCCACCGCGCCCTTCGGCGCGGGCAGGACCAGGGCCCGCGGATCCGCGTGGTGGGCGCCGGGCCGGTCCTCGTCGGCGAACGGGGCCGGGCTGTCGGAGGGCAGTGGCGGGCTGCTCAGGCGCGGGAACTCCCACAGTCCGCCCGCCTCCGCCGCGAGTCCGGGCAGGTCTCCCCGGTCCAGACGGCCGATGCCGTACGCCGTCGCGGTTCCCGCCACGGCGAAGACCGCCGCCGCGGTGATCCAGCGCAGGGCGGAGGCGGCGCCGCGCAGACGGCCGCGCGGGGACGGCCGGGACACGCCCCCGCTCCCCTCGTCCAGGACAGGCTCCGTCGCCGCGGCGTCGCCGCCCGTCCCCCCGGCTCCGCCGCTCGTCGTGCCGCTCACACTCGCTCCATCTGCCGTTCGGCGAGATCCATGATCGTTCGCCAGGGGACCGGGTCGTCGTCGTAGACCCAGATGTGCACGGAGAGGTCCCCGCGAGACGCGTGGGCCTCCGCCCTGTAGTACGGGGCGCCGCCGGGCTCCCGGTACAGCTTCGGGTGGACGTACGCCCTGCCCTCGCCGGTGCCCGGGATCGGCCGGCTCTCCACGTCCGGGTCGGTCTCCGCCCCGTAGCGGGTGCCCGCGCTGTCGTTCGCGGGTGCCGCGAAGTCCTTCTGCTGCTCGAACTGGGCCAGCCAGACATGCACTTCCTGACCGCCGGCCTCCCAGCCGGTGACCGCGGCCCGCAGGAACTCCTGCTCCTCGAGGAAGGTGTCAGCGGCCTCGACGGCCTCGGGGTCCCCCCACATGTCGGCGTAGTCGTACAGGTTCATCCAGCCCTGGGACGGCACCGAGTCCGGGGTGATCGCCCCGCTGGGCTTCTCCAGCAGCAGTTCGCGCAGGTCGCCGTCGTTCCTGACCTTGCGGTCCCGCGCCTCGGTGAGCGGCGCCGGCTGCGGCCCGCGGGCCTGCGGGAGCGGCGGCTGGACGAGCGTGGGCAGCTTCGGCTCCCGGCCCGCCTGGACCAGGTATCCGGCCCCCGCCCCGGCCACGACGCCGAGGGCGGCCGCGAGGGCGGTCAGGTGTCTCTTCGGGCTCTTCAACGGCGTCTCCCACGAGGTGCGCGGCACGCGTTCCGCGCACGTGCCGCACAGGAGACCGCCGGTCGGGGCCCGGAGTTGCGGCGGCGGCGATCACGATCCGGCCACGTCCGACCGTGACAGCAGGTCAGGGTGGGTCACGTCGCCCTGGCCGTCGTACGCACTACCCTTCCCGCATGGCGAAGAAGCTCGTGATCAAGGTGACCGCCGGGGCCGATGCCCCCGAGCGTTGCTCGCAGGCGTTCACCGTGGCGGCGGTGGCCGTGGCCAGTGGGGTGGACGTGTCGCTGTGGCTGACCGGGGAGTCGGCGTGGTTCGCGCTGCCGGGCCGGGCCGCCGAGTTCGAGCTGCCGCACGCGGCGCCGCTGCCCGAACTGATCGAGGCGCTGCTCGCGGGCGGTCGGGTCACCCTGTGCACGCAGTGCGCGGCCCGGCGGGACATCACGGAGAAGGACGTCATCGAGGGCGTACGGATCGCGGGGGCGCAGGTGTTCGTGCAGGAGGCCCTGGCGGACGGGACGCAGGCGCTCGTCTACTGAACCGTCACAGGTGGTCGACAATTCGAGGAAGGCCTTACCCGGCGCGGTTAATGTCGGGCTCGACGGTCATCCGTTCGTCGACACCCATCGCCGCTCCCTGGGGGAACCACCGCATGCGCGCCCTGCGAATACTTCTGATCACCGCCGTGATTCTCGGCGGGCTCTTCGTCGCCGCCGACCGGCTGGCGGTCCACTTCGCGGAAGGTGAGGTCGCGGACCGGTTGCAGTCACGGGAGGGGCTGACGACGACGCCGAGCGTCGACATCAAGGGGTTCCCGTTCCTGACCCAGGTGGCCGGCGGCCGGCTCGACGACGTCCAGGTCGGGATGAAGGAGTACGACGCGGACACCGGCACCAGCGGCGGCAAGATCCGCATCGACGACCTGAACGCCGCCATGAAGGGCGTGGCGTTCTCCGGCGACTACAGCTCCGCCACCGCGACCACCGCCGCCGGCAGCGCGGCCGTCAGCTACGACCAGCTGCTCAAGGCCGCCAAGTCGCAGGAGACCCGGCTGCCGTTCGGCATCACCGCGAAGGTCGTCGGGCTCTCCGACGGCGGCGACGGCAAGATCAAGGTCGACATCAAGGTGAGTGCCCTGGAGAAGCCCGTCTCCGTGCTGAGCACCGTGAGCGTCGTCGACGGCGACACCGTGCGGGTGCACGCCGACTCGATCCCCAGCTTCGGCAACATCACCCTCGCCGACTCCGACTTCCGTTCCATCGCCGACTTCGACCAGAAGATCGAGGGCCTGCCGGGCGGCATCAAGCTCGACAAGGTGCAGGCGGGTGCGAACGGTGTGGAGATCGCGGTGAAGGGTTCGAACGTCAGGCTCGCCGGGTAGGACGAGCGTCGGACCGGACACCGGGGGCGCAGACCACCGAGGAGTCCGACAGGCGAGACGGTGATGTCCGTACCGCAGCTGTGATGACCGCTACATCCGCCCGGAGCCCGTGGGAACACGGCCCGGGCGGCTCTCTGGTCCCACATTCCGGACGATCGCATCTCAGCATGCGACACACCGGTGACATGCCGGTATGTCCGTCCCTACGATCGAGCCCATGAAGCGACAGGCGGATCTCACGAAGCGGCGGGCAGTAGACCTGTGCCGCGTCGCCGCCATGCTCTGTCGCCCCTTCTGAGCGGACGGCATCGACCTCCGCATCCCCTTGCCCTGGCGCCCCCAGGGCATCCGTGCGCCCCGCGCACCCTTCCGCACGCCCCGCCGCAACTGCCCCGGAGGAGAAAGAGCATGAGCCGCAGCGACGTCCTGGTCGACGCCGACTGGGTCGAGGCCAACCTCGACAACCCGAGCATCGCGATCGTGGAGGTGGACGAGGACACGTCCGCCTACGAGAAGAACCACATCCGCAACGCGATCCGCATCGACTGGACCAAGGACCTGCAGGACCCGGTCCGCCGCGACTTCGTCGACCAGGAGGGCTTCGAGAAGCTCCTGTCGGCGAAGGGCATCGCCAACGACACCCTGGTGATCCTCTACGGCGGCAACAACAACTGGTTCGCGTCCTACGCCTACTGGTACTTCAAGCTCTACGGCCACGAGAACGTCAAGCTCCTCGACGGTGGCCGCAAGAAGTGGGAGCTGGACGCCCGCGAGCTGGTCGAGGACGTGCCCGAGCGCCCCACGACCGACTACAAGGCCAAGCCGCAGAACACGGCCATCCGCGCCTTCCGTGACGACGTGGTGGCGGCCATCGGTGCGCAGAACCTGGTCGACGTGCGCTCCCCCGACGAGTTCTCCGGCAAGCTGCTCGCCCCCGCGCACCTGCCGCAGGAGCAGTCGCAGCGTCCGGGTCACGTCCCGTCCGCGCGCAACATCCCGTGGTCGAAGAACGCCAACGACGACGGCACCTTCAAGTCGGACGAGGAGCTCAAGGAGCTCTACGCCGAGGAGCAGGTCGACCTCGCCAAGGACACCATCGCGTACTGCCGTATCGGTGAGCGCTCGGCCCTGACCTGGTTCGTGCTGCACGAGCTGCTCGGTGTCGAGAACGTCAAGAACTACGACGGCTCCTGGACCGAGTACGGCTCCCTGGTCGGCGTTCCGATCGAGCTCGGCGCCAACAAGTAAGACCCACCCGCAAATCCCGACCGGCCTTCCTTCCGGTCAGACCCTTCTGAATCTGGAGAAAGACATGTGTGGAGCGAAGGCCGGCGGCCCCGACGCCTCGACGATCAAGCCCGGTGAGACCACGATCCAGGGCCAGGTGACGCGTGACGGCGAGCCTGTGGTGGGCTACGTCCGCCTCCTGGACTCGACCGGCGAGTTCACCGCCGAGGTGCCGACCTCCGCGACGGGCCAGTTCCGCTTCTACGCGGCCGAGGGCACCTGGACCGTCCGCGCCCTGGTCCCGGGCGGCACCGCGGACCGCACGGTCGTCGCCCAGCAGGGCGGCCTGGCCGAGGTCGCGATCGCGGTCTGAGGCGGTTGAGCAGTGGAAGGGCCGTACCCCTGCGGGGGTGCGGCCCTTCCGGCCTGTGCGGCCCTTCCGGCCTGTGCAGGCCTACGCTGGAGGCATGTTGGCGCGACGACGGCATGTCTACTTCGCCATGATGGGCACGTGCATCGGCCTGTTCGTCCTGGCCTGGGGAGTCGTGCGGCTCTGGTCGGTCCCGGTGGCCGTGGGAATGTGCGTGGTGGCCATGGTGATCCCGCCGCTCGCCGCGATGGTCGCCAACCGGCGCGGCCCCGACGACCGCTGGTGGGACGACCCCTCCGGCGACCCCAAGTCCGACGAGTGGTGGGACGAACTGGACGGGAAGAAGCGGCGCCAGTAGGAAGCGGGCATGTCTTCTCCCGTGAGCAGCAGGAAGCCCGCCAAACCCGCCACGCCGTCCGCGAGGCTGTCCACCGTCGTCCTCGACGCCCACGACGCCCACGAGCTCGCCGCGTTCTACCAGCGCCTGCTCGGGTACGTGGTGCGCGCCGAGGAGCCGCACTGGGTGCTCATCGGCCCGCCGCCGGGCACCGCGGGCACGTCCCTCGCCTTCGAGACCGAGCCCGACTACGTCCCTCCGGTCTGGCCCACCCGCAGGCCCGGTGACCAGCAGATGATGCTGCACCTGGACATTGAGGTGGACGACCTGGCGGCGGAGGTCGCACGGGCCGTGGCGGAGGGGGCGCGGCTCGCCGACCACCAGCCGCAGGACGACGTACGGGTGCTGTACGACCCGTCCGGGCACCCCTTCTGCCTCTGGGTCGAGACACCTAGCTGATCGCCCGGCCCAGCACGTACACCGCCGGGGCCGCCGCCGCCAGGGGCAGCGCGACGCCCGCTGTGAAGTGCACGAAGCGGGACGGGTAGTCGTAGCTCGCGACCCGGTGGCCGATCAGCGCGCACACCGCCGCGCCCGCGCCGAGCAGCGCGCCCTTCGCGCCGAGGCCCGTCATCCCGCCGACCGCGATGCCCGCACCGGCCGCGGCGAGCAGCGAGACGACCACCGAGGCCGGGGTCGGCAGGGGCAGCGCCCGGGCCAGGACGGCCACGGCCACCGCGGCCGCGCCCACCGACACCGCGTCCGGGTCGGCCGCCAGGTAGCCGGTCGCCACGATCGCCAGGGCCGCCGAGGCGACGGTCGCCATCAGGCCGTACATCCGCTCGTCCGGGTCGGCGTGCGAGCGGAGCTGCATCACCAGGCTGAGCAGGACCCACACGCCGAGGGTGCCGAGGATCGCGGCGGGCCCGTTGGACCGGCCCGCCACGAGCAGTGCCGCGTCCGCGACCAGCGCGCCGAGGAAGGCCAGCGCGATGCCCTGCCGGGCGGGCCACATGCCGTTCAGCCGGAACCAGCCGGCCGCGGTCACCGCCTGGAGGGCGACGAGAGGCACGAGAAGGGCGTACGACCCGACGGCCGCCGTACCGGACAGCAGCAGGCCGAGGAGAGCGGTGAGCGCGGCCGGCTGGATGCCGGGCTCGATGATCGGTGACCGTCCTTCGAGCCGGGCACGCTGGGCGTCGGTGACGCGGGAGTTCCCGGCGAGGGTGGCGGGGCCGTAGCCGGAGGGCGGGGCGGAGTCGGCACCGGCGCCCGTAGGCGCAGAGCCGGAAGCCGCCGCTGGGCCATGACCGGTGGGGCCGTACGCGGCCGGGGCCGCGCCTGCCGCGGGGCCGTACCCGTCCGAGCCGGGAGCCGCCTGCGCGGAGCCGTACCCACCGGATCCGGGTGCCGCCTGGGCGGAGTCGTAGGCGCCGGCTCCCTGGGCTGCCTGGGAGGAGCCGTACGCACCGGCACCCGGAGCCGCCTGCGCCGAGCCGTACCCACCCGCGCCCCGGTCCGTGCCGTATCCCTGGGGATCGCCCTCGTACCCCTGCTGCGGCAGGTACGCCGTCTCCGGGGCGGCCTGGGCCGGGGTGTGGAGCTGGGTGTCCCAGGTCTGGCCCTGCCACTGCTGGGTGTGCTGCTGGGCTGCCTGCGGGTCCTCGTAGCCCTGGTCCGCGTGGGCCGGCCAGCCCTGCTGCGGATACTGGTCGTAGCCCTCGTACGGCTGGTTCGGCTGGTTCGTCATCGTGATCCTCCTGCGAACGGCGGGAGCACCTCGACCGTGCCGCCGTCGGCCAGCCGTACCGTCTCATGTCCGCGGGTGCCCACGGGGTCACCGTCGACGAGGAACGAGCATCGCCGCAGGACGCGCACGAGTTCACCGGGGTGTCGCTCACGCGCCGCGTCCAGCGCCTCGGCGAGCGTGGCCGCGTCGAACGGCTCCTCGGCGATCCCGGCCGCGGCCTTCGCGGCGGCCCAGTAGCGCACCGTGACCTTTGGCATCCGCTTCCTCAATCGAATCGGTGGTGTACGGGCCCCAGGCTAGCCGCCCGCTGTGACAGCCCAGTCCCCGATCCGGTCCAGCAGCTCGTCGCCGACCGCGTGCTCGGCGTGGCCCATGGGCTCGATCCACAGCTCGCCGTGGTCGCCGGCGGCTGCCGCGAGCATCCGCGGGTGGTCGAGGGGGAAGTAGCCGTCGCGGTCGCCGTGCACTATGAGGAGCGGGGCCGGGGCGATCCTCGGGACCGCGTCCACCGGGGAGAGCGGGACCGGGTCCCACTCCCGGTGGTGGATGCGGGTGCGGAAGCCGTAGCGGCCCACCAGGCGGCCCGCGGGGCGGGTCACCAGCCAGTGGAGCCTGCGCATGGGGGCCGTACCGCGGTAGTACCAGCGGGCCGGGGAGCTGACCGAGACCACGGCGTCCGTGCGGGCCTGGGTGTCCGGCCCGTACAGCGCCGCGTGCCGCAGCACCACCGAGCCGCCCATGGAGAAGCCGACGGTCGCCACGCGCGTGTGGCCGAGTCCACGGGCCCACTCCACCGCGGCGGCCAGGTCCAGCACCTCGCGGTCGCCGACCGTCGAGCGCCCGCCGGAGGCGCCGTGGCCGCGGAAGGAGAAGGTGACGACGGCGCCGTACCGCGTGAGGGCCCGCACCACCCGGCGAACATGAGGCCGATCCACATCGCCGGTGAAACCGTGCGCGACGACGAACACCAGGTCACGGGAGGGTGGCCGGGAGGAGTCGTATACGAACGAGGGCGGATCGTATACGGAATCGATCGTCACACCGTCGACGGTGTGCAGAAACGTCCGTATAGGTGCGCGTCTGTGCGTCTCAGAGTGCGGACGAGCCGTGGAACGTGCCACACGACCTGCCGGATCCATGCTCATGTGGGCTATTCTCCTGGGAAGAGGACTCGGGCGACGCAGCCCCCGGGTCCTTTTGTGCTTTCGGATACGCCTGTATACGAAAGCAACGACCTCGCCGGGACCGAGGAGGAACCAGACGTATGAGTTCTCTGCTGCTCCTGACCAACGCCCTCCAGCCGTCGACGGAGGTGCTGCCGGCCCTCGGCCTGCTCCTGCACAACGTGCGCGTGGCACCCGCGGAGGGACCCGCGCTCGTCGACACCCCCGGTGCCGACGTCATCCTCATCGACGGACGCCGTGACCTGCCCCAGGTGCGCAGCCTGTGCCAGCTGTTGCGCTCCACGGGACCGGGCTGTCCGCTCATCCTCGTCGTGACCGAGGGCGGCCTCGCCGCCGTCACCGCCGACTGGGGCATCGACGACGTGCTCCTCGACACCGCCGGACCGGCGGAGGTCGAGGCGCGGCTGCGGCTCGCCATGGGCCGCCAGCAGATCGTCAACGACGACTCCCCCATGGAGATCCGCAACGGCGACCTCTCCGTCGACGAGGCCACCTACTCCGCGAAGCTCAAGGGCCGGGTCCTCGACCTCACCTTCAAGGAGTTCGAGCTCCTCAAATACCTCGCCCAGCACCCGGGCCGCGTCTTCACGCGCGCGCAGCTGCTCCAGGAGGTCTGGGGTTACGACTACTTCGGCGGCACCCGAACGGTCGACGTGCACGTACGACGTCTGCGCGCCAAGCTCGGACCCGAGCACGAGTCGCTGATCGGGACCGTCCGGAACGTCGGTTATCGATTCGTTACGCCCGAGAAGGGCGACCGGATCACCGACGAAGCGAAGGCCAAGGCGGAGCAGGCAAAGGCGGACGAAGTGGACGAGAGCCCCGCCCTCGAAGACGTAGAGGCGTAAGGGGCCCCGCGCATGGGCAGGGCTCCCGCGCCGACGCACGCCCGCGAGTCCCCTCGCGGGGGTACGGAGGCCTCCTTCACGCCCTGCCCAGAGCGGGTCCATCCGCGTAGACTCCGCGCGTGGCCAAGGTAACCAGGGATGACGTGGCAAGACTCGCGGGAACGTCCACCGCGGTGGTCAGCTACGTCATCAACAACGGACCCCGGCCGGTTGCCCCGGCCACGCGCGAGCGTGTCCTCGCCGCGATCAAGGAGCTGGGGTACCGGCCCGACCGGGTCGCCCAGGCGATGGCGTCCCGGCGCACCGACCTCATAGGCCTGATCGTGCCGGACGCGCGCCAGCCGTTCTTCGCCGAGATGGCGCACGCGGTGGAACAGGCCGCCTCCGAGCGCGGAAAGATGGTGCTGGTCGGGAACTCCGACTACATCGGCGAGCGCGAGGTCCACTACCTGCGCGCGTTCCTCGGGATGCGGGTCTCCGGGCTGATCCTGGTCTCGCACGCGCTGAACGACAACGCGGCCGCCGAGATAGACGCGTGGGACGCCCGGGTCGTCCTGCTGCACGAGCGGCCGGAGGCCATCGACGACGTCGCCGTCGTCCTCGACGACGTCAACGGCGCGAAGACCGCCGTCGAGCACCTGCTGGGCCACGGCTACCCCTATGTCGCCTGTATGGGCGGCACCGCCGACACCCCCTCCGTCGGCGACCCGGTCTCCGACCACGTCGAGGGCTGGCGGCAGGCCATGCAGGACGCCGGGCTGCCCACCGAGGGACGGCTCTTCGAGGCGCCGTACAACCGCTACGACGCCTACAAGGTGGGCCTCGAGATCCTCGCCGGGCCGCAGCGCCCGCCCGCGATCTTCTGCTCCACCGACGACCAGGCGATCGGCCTGCTGCGGGCCGCGCGGGAGCTGCGCATCGACGTGCCGGGCGAGCTCGGGGTCATCGGGTTCGACGACATCAAGGAAGCCGCGCTCGCCGATCCGCCGATGACGACCATCGCCTCCGACCGCTCGGCGATGGCCCGGGCCGCGGTGGACCTGGTCCTCGACGACGGGCTGCGGGTGGCCGGCTCCCGCCGCGAGCGGGTCAAGGTGTTCCCCTCCCGCCTGGTCGTACGGCGGTCCTGCGGCTGCGGGTGAGGTATCTGAAGACCGTCTGAGAACACCTGACCGGAGGCCCAGCAGCGGCCTTATATCGGGCATACGAGGTTCTGTCGGGCTTCTCAGGGAGCACTCAGCCAGCTCTCATGGTCGCCGGACAAGCTGTGTGACATGACCGAGAGCTTCCGCCGCGACGGCGAGTACGAGCAGTACGACAACCCCCACCAGGGCGCCCAGCAGCAGCACGCTTCGTCGCCCGTGAACCCGGAGTGGCCGCCCCCGCCGGCCCAGCCGCCCGCACAGCACACCCAGCCCACGACGCCGATCCAGCAGCCGGCCGCCTACGCGTCAGGTTCGTACGGCGGCGGTGGGTCCTACGGCGGCGACGGCAACGGCGGCGGAACCGCTCTCCACACCGCACCCCCCGCCGGGCCCGCCCCGACGCCCAAGCGGCGCTCCCGCGGCCCGATCGCCCTCCTCGCTGCCGTGGCCATCGTCGCCGCGGTGATAGGAGGCGGCACCGCCTACGGCATCCAGGAGCTGACCGGCAACGACACGGTCACCTCCAGCAGCACCAGCACCAGCGTGGTGCCGTCCTCCGCCAAGGGCACGGTCGCCGGCGTCGCCAAGGCGGTCAGCCCGAGCATCGTCGAGATCAACGCCACCTCGAACTCCGGTGAGTCCACCGGATCCGGCGTGATCATCACCAGCGACGGCGAGATCATCACCAACAACCACGTCGTCGCCGGCGCCTCCACCATCAAGGTGAGCACCAGCAACGGCAAGACCTACACCGCGAAGGTCGTCGGCACCGACCCCAAGAAGGACCTCGCCCTCATCAAGCTGGAGAACGCCTCCGGTCTGACCGTGGCCACCCTCGGCAACTCCGACGGCGTCCAGGTCGGCGACCAGGTCGTGGCGATCGGCTCCCCCGAGGGCCTGACCGGCACCGTCACCAGCGGCATCGTCTCCGCCCTCAACCGGGACGTCACCGTCTCCACGGAGGAGGGCCAGCAGCAGCAGAACCAGGGCGGCGGGTTCGGCGGCGGCAACGGCCAGTGGCCGTTCGAGTTCGGCGGCCAGCAGTTCAACGGCGACACCGGCTCGTCCACGACGACGTACAAGGCGATCCAGACCGACGCCTCGCTGAACCCCGGCAACTCCGGCGGCGCGCTGATCGACATGAACGGCAACATCATCGGCATCAACTCGGCGATGTACTCGTCCACTTCGGACTCCTCGCAGGCCGGCAGCCAGGGCCTCGGGTTCTCCATCCCGATCAACACCGTCAAGTCCGACCTGGCCACGCTGCGGGCCGGCGGCACCGCCAACTGAACCTCCTCCACCCGGTAGGGAGCACGTCATGATCCAGCAGGTCTCGCACACGGTGTCCGGCGCCGATCCGGCCGGGTTCGCCCTGGCCCTCGACGTGGCGTACGCACTGCACCCGCCGGTGCCGCGGGCGCCCGAGGTGGCGGCCACGACGACCGCCACGGCGGTGGCCCGCCGCGGGGCGACCGCCGGCCGCGCCCGCCGTCGCAGCACCACCCGCTGACCCCGTGCCCTTGTCGCACCGGGCGGGAACCGTGCGAGGCTGAAAGCGTTCACCCGCCGGCTCCCCGCCGTCCCCACCGCACCCGAGGAATCCGAAGCCATGAGCCCCGCCGAAGGCGACCGTGACCCCCAGCGCATCCTGATCGTCGACGACGAGCCGGCCGTACGCGAAGCACTTCAGCGCAGCCTCGCCTTCGAGGGCTACGACACCGAGGTCGCCGTGGACGGGGCCGACGCCCTCGACAAGGCGGGCGCGTACCGGCCCGACCTGGTCGTCCTCGACATCCAGATGCCCCGCATGGACGGGCTCACGGCCGCCCGGCGGATCCGCGGCGCGGGCGACACGACCCCCATCCTGATGCTGACGGCCCGCGACACGGTCGGCGACCGGGTGACCGGGCTCGACGCGGGCGCCGACGACTACCTGGTCAAGCCGTTCGAACTGGACGAGTTGTTCGCCCGGGTCCGGGCGCTGCTGCGGCGGTCCTCCTACGCGGCGGCGGCCGGGGCGGCGTCCGCCGAGGACGACGAGGCGCTCACCTTCGCGGACCTGCGCATGGATCTGGCGACGCGGGAGGTCACCCGGGCGGGACGGCCGGTGGAACTGACCCGCACGGAGTTCACGCTCCTGGAGATGTTCATGGCCCACCCGCGGCAGGTGCTGACGCGGGAGCAGATCCTGAAGGCGGTCTGGGGCTTCGACTTCGAGCCGTCGTCCAACTCGCTGGACGTGTACGTGATGTACCTGCGCCGCAAGACGGAGGCGGGCGGCGAGCCGCGGCTCGTGCACACGGTGCGGGGCGTGGGGTACGTGCTGCGGCAGGGCGGCGCCGAGTGAACAGGGTGGTACGGCGGTACCGGTCCCTCCCGATCCGCTCCCGCCTGGCGCTCCTGGTGGCGGCGGCGGTGGCGTTCGCGGTGGCGGCGGTGTCGGTGACGTGCTGGTTCATCGTGCAGGGGAAACTGTACGACCAGGTGAACAACGATCTCGAGAAGATGCTCGGACGCGGCGTCGGCCCGGACGGGGTGGTCGTGTGCGCCAGCCCCCCGCAGAAGAACGACACCGACAACGACGAGTTCCAGCCCCGGAACGGCTATGTGCAGTTGGTCAGGCAGGACGGCACCACCTGTGTCCCCCGGTACTCCGAGGGCACGGTCAAGGTCACCGGGTCGGACAAGGACGTGATCAAGGCAGCCAACCTGAGGACGGGCACCTACCGCAACGGCACCGACGAGAACGGCAACCCGGTCCGCGTCCTGACGGTCTACAAGGGCATCGACGCAGTCACCTCGCAGCCGGCCGCCCTCATGGTCGCGACCTCGCTGAAGGGGACCCAGTCCACCCTCAACGAACTCGCCCTGATCCTCCTCCTCGTCTCCGGCGTGGGCGTGCTCGGTGCCGGGGCCGCCGGGCTCGCCGTTGCCCGGGCCGGGCTGCGGCCCGTCGACAAGCTGACCGAGGCGGTGGAGCACGTGGCCCGCACGGAGGACCTGAGCATCCGCATCCCCGTCGACGAGGACGCCGAGGACGAAGTCGCCCGGCTGTCCCGGTCGTTCAACTCGATGACGAGCTCCCTCGCCAGCTCCCGCGAGCTCCAGCAGCAGCTGATCGCCGACGCCGGCCACGAGTTGCGCACCCCCCTCACCTCCCTGCGCACCAACATCGAGCTGCTCACCCGCAGCGAGGAGACCGGCCGCCCCCTCCCCGAGGCGGACCGCAAGGCGCTGCTCGCGTCGGTGAAGGCGCAGATGACCGAACTGGCCGCCCTGATCGGCGACTTGCAGGAGCTGTCCCGCTCGGAGGGCCAGCGCGGCGAACGCGTGCAGGTGGTGTCCCTGGAGGACACCGTCGAGGCGGCCCTGCGCAGGGCACGTCTGCGCGGACCCGAACTGACCATCGACGCCGCGCTGGAGCCCTGGTACACCCGGGCCGAACCGGCCGCCCTGGAGCGAGCCGTCGTCAACATCCTGGACAACGCGGTGAAGTTCAGCCCCGAGGGCGGCACCATCGAGGTCCGCCTGGACGGCGGCGTGCTCACGGTCCGCGACCACGGCCCCGGCATCCCCGCCGAGGAACTCCCGCACGTCTTCGACCGCTTCTGGCGCTCCCCGTCGGCCCGCGCCCTCCCCGGCTCGGGGCTCGGCCTGTCCATCGTGGCCCGCACGATCGAGCAGTCCGGTGGCCAGGTGACCCTGGACCACGCGGACGGCGGCGGCACGGTGGCGACCGTACGGCTCCCCGGGGCCCCGACTCCCCCTCCGGAGACACCGGAGACGCAGGACCCGCGGACCCCGTGAGGTCGTACGTCGCCCCTACCCCATCCGGGCCAGGTGCGACGTCAGGAGGTGGGAGTCGAGGAGGGCGACGTCGGCCGTGCGGTCGGCGCGGGCGTATCCGGCCAGCATCCGTTTGGTCAGGACCAGGGCCTCGCGCGAGCGCCGCAGCAGCGGTCTCGTCCATCTCTCGACGACCTGGTCCAGCTGATCGAGGGGAGCGGTCTTGTGGAGGATGCCGAGGCGGTGGGCGGTGGGTGCGTCGAACGGGTCACTGGTGAGCATGAGTTCACGGATCCTCGCGACTCCGGCTTCGGAGATGAGGCGCCCCATGGCGCCTCCCCAGGCGGGCGGCAGGCCCACTCCGACCTCCGGCATGCGGAACCGGCAGGTGTCGGCACCCGCCCGCAGATCGCAGTGGGCGGCGAGCGCGAGACCGGCACCGAGGACACCGCCGTGCAGCCGTCCGATCGTGATGGCGTCGGTGTTCTCCAGGGCCTGGCACAGGCGGTGGGCCTTGTCGCCGATGCGCCGCAGGGTGACCCCCGTGGGGTCCGCCGCGAGGGCGGCCGCGTACTCGCCGCGGTCGGCTCCCGTGCAGAAGTCCTCGCCCCGCGACGACAGGACGAGCACCCGGACGTCGGGCCCCAGGTTGTCGAGCAGGTCGGTGAGGGCGTCCACGACGGCGATGCTCAGGGTGTCGTCGCGCCGGGAGGGGTTGAGCTGCACGTGGAGTACGGATCCGTCCTGGTCGACGGATATGACGTCGTGCGCGGTCGTGAGTGCTTGGTTCTTCATGCGAGGTCGACATCCAGGTTCAGCAGCCGCCTGAACGCCACCCGGGGCGCCCGGGTCGGGGGGCGCACGAGGGTGAGACGAGGCAGGCGACGGACGAGTTGACGGAGCAGGGTGTTCGCTTCCAGCCGGGCCAGTGGTGCGCCCAGGCAATAGTGGATGCCTCCGCTGAAGGCGAGGTGCGCGGGCCTGCGGTGGGGGTCGAACTCCTCGGGGCGAGGGTGTTTGCCCGGGTCCCGGTGGGCCGCTCCCACCATGAGGTGGACCATGTCGTCCGTGCGGATCTGGACGCCGTCCAGGAGGCAGTCCGCGGCGGACACCCGGCTGATGACGTGGGTGGGAGGGTCGTAGCGCAGGGTCTCCTCGACGAAGGCGGGCACCAGTTCGTCGGGGTCGGCGGTGACCAGGTCCCAGCGGTGCGGGTTCTCGACGAGCAGCAGGGTCGTCGTCGAGAGCAGCGTGGAGGTGGTCTCCAGCGCCGCCAGCAGGACGAACAGGGCCAGGTAGTAGACCTGTTCGTCGGCCTTGTCCTGGTCGGGTTCGAGTAAGTCCCACGTCCTGATCCACTGCGACACGGGATCCTCGTGCAAGCGTGTACGACGGTCGCGTACCAGTTCGAGGAAATATGTACGCAGCTCCGCCATGGCCACATCGGAGCGGACCAGCTGGCTGGCGGTGGGGAGCAGTTCCTGGGTGAAGACCTGTTCGTGGGTCAGGTCCCGAAGGCGTGGCCAGTCGGCGGCGGGCAGGTCGAGCCAGCGGCCGACGGTGGCGATCGGGAGTTCCTCGCTGACCAGCGCCGCGAAGTCCGCCTCTCCGTCGCGCAGCCGGTCGACCAGCGCGTCGAGAAGTCGGTCGGTGTCCTCGGTGACGGTGCGGCTCAGCTGCTCGATGGTCCCGCGGTCGAAGGAACCGGCCGCCCGGCGCACCCGGGTGTGGTCCGGGGGGTTGAGGGCGGGCAGCGTGCTGCTGATCTCACGGGCTGAAGGAGCGTTCCAGCGGGTGCGGGGTCCTTGCCGGTCCCGCCAGGGTTTGTCGGGCTCGAGCCAGGCACTGCTGCGCAGTATCTGGTCGCACAGTTCGTAGCCGGTCACGAGATAGCCGCCCCAGGGCGCGGGAATGACCGCGCCCTGACTGCGGAGTTCCTGATAGATGGGGAAGGGATTGTCCTGGCCTCGTTCCGTCCGCAGACGGGAGATGAGGGACACTGCGGCCCGGCGGTCGAACGACGGAGTCGTGACGCTTCCCACGATGACGGCCCCTTTCTGAGCACAGCCGCCATACGTACCCGCCGGATGATTGAAGCATCCAATAACACAGTGTTCTTAAAGCGTTACTTACGTCACTCGCCCCTCGTCCAGGCCAGGAAGCGGCTGAACAGACCCTTGGCGGGGGCGGCGTGAGCCGGCCGGGAGGCGGTGGGTGCGGCGGGCGTCGCCACCGGGCGGACGGTCTCCGTGGCCCTGGCGGCGACGGGGGCGGCTGCCGGTGCCAGGGGCGGGGTGAACCGGATGGGAACCGTCACCAGCGAACGGCTCCACGGCCCTTCGCTCCAGGCGAGCGACTTGAACGCGATGCGGGTCTCGACGTCGTGCAGCCGGTTGAGCAGAGCCTCCACGGCACTGATGACGATCATGACCGCCGGGTCCTTGGCCGGGCAGGCGTGCGGCCCGGCTCCGAACGCCAGATGCGCCTTGGAGCTGAGCTGCTCGCGGTGCACGGCCAGTTGGGGGTCGTTGTTGGCCGCCGCGAAGCTGATGAGAACCGGGTCACCGGCTCGCAGCGTCCGGCCGTCGACCTCGACGTCGTGGGTGGGGTAGTGGGCCGCGTAGTTGGCGATCGGCGGGTACTTCCACAGCGTCTGGGCCACCGCGTCCTCGACCGAGAGCCCTTCGGACCAGTCCTCGCTGAGGTACAGGGCGGTGGCGGTGCCGATGGCGGCCGTCAGCGGCGCGGTGCCGCCGGAGAGCAGCGTCACGAGCTGGTGGAGCACTTCCTCGTCCGTGAGCTGGGCCGGGTGCACCATCAGACGCGTCGTCAGGTCCGCTCCGGGGCTGCGGCGCTTGAGACCGATCAGCTCCATCAGAGCCCCGCCGAGCGTCTCGTCCGCACCGGGGGTGCCTTCGAAGATGCCGCTGATCCCCGCGATGACGCGGTCGCCGATCTCCGCCGGGCAGCCGAACAGCTCGCTGAAGACGAGCAGCGGCAGCGGCCCGGCGTAGTCCGCCATCAGGTCCGCCTGCCCGCGGGCGCCGAAGCTGCTGATCAGATACCCGGCCGACTGCTGCACCTGCCGGACCAGCTGGAGCTCGTCGACGGTGGCCAGGCTCTCGGTGACGGCCTGGCGCAGCCGGGCGTGGCGCGCGCCGTCCGCGAAGAGCGCGTTGGGCCGGTAGCCCATCATGGGCAGCGCCGGGCTGTCCGCGGGGACCCGCCCCTCGTTGAGGGCGTTCCAGCGCCGGGAGTCCCGGACGAACGTCGTGGGGTCGTGCAGGATCTTCAGCGCCGTGTCGTAGCTGGTGACCAGGTCGACCTCGACCTCGGGCGCGATGTCCACGGGAGCGATCGGGCCGAGCGAACGCAGGTACTCGTAGGTGCCCTCGATGTCGGAGCCGAACTGCGGGCCGTACAGCGGGACGTTGCCGTGTGCGGGGCAGCCGGGCGGTATCTCCGGGGTGGTGTCGGGGTGGTTCTGCATGCCGTGACTCCTAGACAAGCGTGGACATGAGGTGCTGCACGAGGGTGATGAGTGCCTGGGCCGACGACTGCTGATCGCGCGCGTCGACGTCGACGACGGGGACCTCCGGAGGCAGGTGCAGAGCCTCGCGTATCTCCTCGCAGGCGTACATCGGCGTCCCGTCCTTGGTGTTGACGCCGATCGTCATGGGCAGGTCGAACTTCTCGACCAGGTCCAGCACCGGGAACGCCTCGTCCAGGCGGTCGGGGTCGACGAGGATCAGGGCGCCCAGAGCGCCTCTCGACAGCTCCTCCCACATCTCCTTGAAACGCTCCTGACCCGGCGTCCCGAAGAGATAGAGGACCAGCTGCTCGTTGAGGGTGAGCCGCCCGAAGTCCATGGCCACGGTGGTGGTGGTCTTGTCGGGCATGTTCGCGAGGTCGTCGTAGCCCTCGCTGGCCTCGGTGATCTCCTCTTCGGTCTGGAGCGGGACGATCTCGGAGAGGCTGCCGATGTACGTGGTCTTGCCGACCCCGAAGGGGCCCACGACGAGGACCTTGACGGCCGTGGTGACGGTTGGTTCCAGGTACATGTCACGCTCCGAGAGTCTTCTGCAAGCCGTCGACCACGGCTTGGAGCAGGGCGCGGTCGTGAGCCACGGCCCGCGGCATGGGAGGCCGCACGTAGACCAGCCCGACCTCGACCAGGTGCGCGATCAGGATGCGCACGATGCCCAGGGGCAGCTGTGTGCGCCCGGCCACTTCCGCCACGGACAGGAGTCCGTCGGAGACCAGGTCCATGACCCTGCGGGCTTCGGGGGTGAGCGTGCGCGCCGCGGCCGGCGTCTCGTCCAGAGCGGTCACGAGCGCGGTGCGCGAGTACTCGTGGTCCGCGGGCAGGTCCCGGCCGTCGGCGATCACATGGAGAGGAACTAATTCGGACGTCAGTTCCAGCGCCGGTTCTTGATCGTCATGCATGGCCCACCGTCCCTGTCTGCGGTGCCGAAGCGGCGTTCAGTGCGGGCACCGCGTCCGCCAGTCGCGACACGAACATCTCGATGTCGCAGTCGTGTTCGGCCGACGCCGCCAGGTAGGCGCCCTCGCCGGCCGCGATCAGGAAGACCCAGCCGTGCTCGAACTCCACGAGCGTCTGGCGCCACGTGTCCTGGAGCCCGCCGGCGAACTGGGCCGTGGCCCGGCTGTAGGCCACCAGGCCCGACATGGCGGCGGAGATGATGTCCGCCATGTCCTTGCCGATGCCCGACGTCGTCCCTCTGGGCAGTCCGTCGGTACCGAGCAGCACGGCGTGGCGCGCTCCCCGTACCCCGGCGACCGCCTTGTCCAGCTCGGCGAGCACGAAGCCCTGGCCGCCCGACGTCTCGTCCTCGGCCAGTTGGGCGTCGACCGTCACGGCCTTCGCACCGCTGACCCGGGGTGCGGAGGTGAGCTGGTCACCCAGCCGGGCGACGAGCCGTTGCATACGGAACGAGATCGCCCCGAGATCGACGTCGGGGGCGGCGGCGGCCGCCAGGTAGGCGCCCTTGCCCGCCTCGGTCACGAACACCCAGCCGTCCTCGAACTCGACGAGGGTCTGATTCCACTGCCAGTTCTGCACCGGGCCCGCGAACCGTGCCGTCGCCCGGCTGAGCGACTGCATGCCCGCCATGGCGGCGGAGATCGTCCTGACGCCTGCGCTGGTCAGGCCGTCCGTCGCGCCCTTGGAGATGCCGTCCGCGGACAGCACGACGGCATGCCGTGCGGCGGGGACGTTGGCCACGATGTCCTCGACCATCCACGACAGATCTGCGGTGGTCATCGGTCCTCAGACCCTTCGAATGACGAAGACTCGTCTTCTCGGCCCAGGAGAGTGCCGCGCTGGAAGCCCGCGAGCCGGGAGCGGCTGGGGCTGACCTCGCGCACCGGCGACGAGTCGTCCCGACGGCCGGCGTCGCTGACACTCGCGATGGGCGTCTGGCGCTGGCCGCGCTTGGGGAGTCCGTGAGCGGTACGTCCGACGGGCTCGACCGCCTGCGGCTGCCTCGGCTGGCCCTCGTTGCGCCGGATGCTCACCGGAACGTCCTGGGCGGGCGGTGGCATCTCCTCCATGGTCCACAGCTCCTCGGGCAGACGCACCACGGCCCTGACACCGCCGTACCGGGAAACGCCGGTGACGTCGACGCCGAAACCGTGCTGACGGGCGAGCAGGCCGATCACGGGGAAGCCGAACTTGGGCTGGTTGCCGAGCCCGGAGAGCCGGGGCGGGGTCTCGCCCGACAGCAGTTCCATCGCGGCCTGCCGGTCCTCGTCGCTCATGCTGACGCCCGCGTCGTCGATCACGATGCACATGTTGCTCTGCACCCGCTGGAACGTGACGTCGATCGGCGCGTCGTTCTGCGAGAACGTCGCGGCGTTGTCCAGCAGCTCCGCGACCGTCAGAGCCACCGGCGCGACCGCCGTCGCCTTCAGCGCGACATTGCTGCCCTGCATGATGTCGACCCGCTGGAAGTTGCGGATCTGGCCCTGGGCGCTGCGCACCACGTCGTAGATGCTCGCCGGCTTCGTGCGGCGACCGAGCGGCCCGCCGCACAGGACCGCGATGCCCTCTGCCTTGCGTGCCATCTGTGCGTTCGCATGGCGGACTTCGAGCAGGTCCTTCAGAACGGGGTGGTTCCCGTACTCGCGCTGAAGCCGGTCCAGGAGGGTCGTCATCTCCGCGGCCAGACTCTGGAGGAAGCGGGCCGAGCCCTTCAGAACGCCCTTGGTCCGGTCCTCCGCCACCTGCTCGGCTTCCCGGATGACGTCGGCCTGCTCCTGCTGGAACTGCACCAACTTGCTGTTGGCGGCCTCTACTTGGCGCCGAGCGGCTTCTTGCGCCTGCGCCACCTCGGCCTCTGCCTGCCGGAGTTTCACCCCCAGGGCTCTGCTACGAAGAGTGAGCGCCACGGCCGCAGCAACGGCCAACGCCGCCACCGAAGCCAGGCACCATATGAGTGCCACTTGATTCATGGGAGCCTTTCCCGGCACGGTTGCAGACATCACGGATCTATCGCGCGATGATCCACAGCGCATTCACCAGGAACAAACGGCTGCTGTCACGGCAAGGAAGCCAACCCCCATATGGCACCCGACCCGAGTGGATCAAGGTCGCGGACGCGGGAATGCTATCACCGCATTACTTCGCACAGGAGGCCGCGGTGGGGCCGTCCGACGCCATCAACGCGACCGCTACACAACGCTGTTGGAAGCGGCCGTGCCACTCTGCACCGGCCTTCCGGGGCCCGCGTCTCGACCTGGTAATACTCCGTCAGAGACGGAAGGGCCGTGCACCTCGGCTCGTTCTGATCACGAGCGACGGTGACGGAGAGTGAAACGCATCCCGACTCGGCGAGGGAACCGGACTGGTGCCGGTCCCCTCGCCTTCACCAGGCCGACGGGAGGTCCCTACCGAACGACAGTGATCCGGTTCGCCGTCGGTGGGGTGATCGGGGCGGTCGCCGACGAGTTGGCCGTGAGGTAGTCCACCAGCGCGGCCAGGTCGTCGCCGCCGACGAGGTCGTTGGTGCCCTGGCCCAGGGTGGTGAAGCCGTCACCGCCGCCCGCGAGGAAGCTGTTGGTCGCGACCCGGTAGGTGGCCGCCGGGTCGATGGCCGTGCCGTCGAGCTTCACCGAGTCGACGACGATCCGGGCGGCGCCGGTCTTCGTCAGGTCGAGCGTGTAGGTGAGGTTGGCCGACGGCAGCAGGATCTTCGGGGAAGCCTCGTTCGACCCGCTCACCTGCTCCTGGAGCACCTTGACCAGCTGGGCGCCGGTGAAGTCCTGGAGGTTCACGGTGTTGGAGAACGGCTGGACGGTGAAGCCCTCGGCGTAGGTCACCACACCGTCGCCCTCGGTCCCCTTGGCCGCGTAGGTGAGGCCCGCGCGGACCCCGCCCGGGTTCATCAGCGCGAGGTCGGTCCCGGCGTCGAGCTTTCTGCCATGGGCGAGTTGGGCGTCGGCGATGAGGTCGCCCATGGGCGACTCGGTGCCGGTGCTGGGGACGTCGGCGGAGATGTACCCGATCGCGCGGTTGCCGATGGGCGCCGCGAGGGTGTTCCACCTACCGATCAGCTCGGTCATGTCCGGCGCCTTGGGGACGGTCCGGGTGACCACGTGGTTCGCCGACTTCACGGCCGTACGGACGATGTCGCCGGTGAAGCGGTCGTACGTCAGCGTGGTGTCCGTGTAGAGACGGCCGAACGAGGCGGCCGAGGTGACCATGCGGGGCTTGCCCGACGGGTCGGGGATCGTGCACACGTACGCGGCGTGGGTGTGGCCGGTGACCAGGGCGTCCACGGACGGCGAGATGTTCTTCGCGATGTCGACGATCGGGCCGGAGATGCCGTCGCCCGGGCCCGGGGAGTCGCAGTTGTAGTTGTAGGAGCCCGAGGCCGGCTGGCCGCCCTCGTGGATGAGGGCCACGATCGACTTCACGCCCTGCTTCTGGAGCTCCCGGGCGTACTTGTTGATCGTCTCGGCCTCGTCCTTGAACTTCAGGCCCTTGACGCCCTCGGCGGAGACGACACCCGGGGTGTCCTCCAGCGTGACGCCGATGAAGCCGATCTTGACGCCCTTCTTCTTCCACACCCAGTACGGCTTGAGGATCGGCTTGCCGGTCTTCTCGCTGAGCACGTTGGCCGCGAGGTAGGGGAAGTCGGCGCCCTCGAACTTCTTGTCGGTGTAGCAGCCGGCGGTGGGGTGACAGCCGCCGTTCTGGAGCCGGGCCAGTTCCTTGGCGCCCTCGTCGAACTCGTGGTTGCCGACGCTCGTCACGTCCAGGTCGAGCTTGTTCAGCGCCTCGATGGTCGGCTCGTCGTGGAAGAGACCCGAGACGAGCGGCGAGGCGCCGACCATGTCACCACCGGCGGCGGTGACGGAGTACGCGTTCCCCTTGCGCGCCTCCCGCAGATGGGTGGCGAGGTACTCGACACCGCCGGCGTCGATGGTCTTCGTGGTCCCGTCCGCCTGGAGCTCGGTGACCCGGCCGGAGGAACCGGACGGCGGTTCCAGGTTGCCGTGCAGGTCGTTGAAGGACAGCAGCTGGACGTCCTGGTAGCGGCTGGGCAGCGGCTTGCCGTGCTTGTTGTCGTGCGCGCCGGCGGGCAGCGCGGCGGCGAGCGCGCCGACGGTGGCGAGACCGGCGGCCGCGGCCAGGAGCCGGTACGTGCGTCTGCGGCGCGGTTGCTGCTGGGACTTGGCTGGCATACGCCCCCCTGAGTTCGGGATGTGAGAGTGCCCCCGTCCGGCGCAGCCTAGGGTCAACGCGCGTAGCGCAACAGAGGTTTCGTGGTTACATCCTGGTTGCTTCTTTGCCGCCGCTTTGCCCGGACCTGCCCTTACCCTCGTAGCCATGACCAGCGACGACATCGCACGCCCCGGCACCGCCCGTTCCCTCGAAACCCTGTCGGCGCTCTCGCCGGACCAGACCGGGGCCGTCCTCGCGCTCCTCGCCGAGGCCACGGAGGCCGACGGTCAGCAGGCGGTGTCCGAACAGGGCCGGTTGCAGCTGCGCGGCGGCGCCCGCGAGGGCGTCTCCCATCTGCTCCTGTACGTCGGCGACGAACTGGTCGGCTACGCCCAGCTGGAGGACACCGACCCGGTGGAGGCCCCGGCGGCGGAGCTGGTCGTGCACCCCGGGCACCGCGGCCACGGGCACGGCCGCGCGCTGGGCTCCGCGCTCCTCGCCGCGTCCGGCAAGCGGCTGCGGGTGTGGGCGCACGGCGGCCACAGCGCCGCCCGCCATCTCGCCCAGGTCCTCGGTCTGACCCTCTTCCGTGAGCTACGGCAGATGCGGCGCCCGCTGGCCGGCCTGGAGCTGCCCGACCCGGTGCTGCCCGCCGGTGTGACGGTCCGTGCGTTCGTGCCCGGCGAGGACGACACCGACTGGCTCACGGTGAACGCCGCCGCGTTCGCCCACCACCCCGAGCAGGGCTCGCTCACCCAGCGCGACCTCGACGACCGCATGGCCGAGCCCTGGTTCGACCCGGCCGGCTTCTTCCTGGCGTTCCGCGCCGGTGAACTCGTCGGCTTCCACTGGACCAAGGTCCACGCGGCCGAACAGCTCGGCGAGGTCTACGTCCTGGGCGTCCGCCCCGGCACCCAGGGCGGCGGCCTCGGCAAGGCCCTCACCACGATCGGCCTGCGCCACCTCGCCGCCCAGGGTCTGCCCACGGCCATGCTGTACGTCGACGCCGACAACAAGGCGGCGGTGTCGGTCTACGAGCGCCTCGGCTTCACGACGTACGAGACGGACCTGATGTACCGCACGGAGACGTGAGCCTCCCGGTGCGGCTGAGCGAGCTCGTCGCGCTGGTTCTCGGCGATCTGTCGGCCACCCCCGTGGGCCGGTACGGCTCCGTCTGAACACGCGTCATCCCCGTGGGCCGGTACGGCACCGCCTCAGCACACGACACCCCCGCCCCCGTCGACGCCCCCTCACGACGCCGCGCGGAGCCGCCTCAGGCTGCGTACCGGCTCCGGCGCACAGACCACCGCCGTCACGAGCGCGGCCGTCAGCACCACGGCCCACCGCACATGCGCCGCCGCCCACGCGGGGTCGCCGACCGGGACGAACAGGGCCCAGCGGGACGGGATCAGGGCGGGGGCGAGGAGGGCGAGGGTCAGCAGGCCCGCCGCCACCGACGCGCCCGGCTCGGGCTCCTCGGTGAAGCGGACGACCACGGACGCGGCGGCCAGGGCGAGGGCGGCCGTGGCCCCGGCTTCGAGGGTGACCGGGCCGACCGGGGGCCGACTCCGCGCCGGTACGAGGAGCAGCGCGGCCGTCCACCACACCGCGGCGACCGGGGCCACCAGTGCGACGCGCAGCGCGGTCCGGGCCCACCGCCGGGTCGGGACCGGGGTGGTGAGCCGGCGGGCCGGGTCGTCCAGGAGGAAGGCGAGGCCGAGGGCGAAGACCAGCGCGGCGGCCCGCAGCAGGTTGAGCCCGAGCCACTCGTCGGGCGTCCCGCCCAGCAGCCTCGGCAGCCCGACGACCAGCAGCCCCGCGACCGCGCCGACCCCGACGACCCGCCACGGCACCGTCCGCCCCACCGCCACGACCAGCCCCCGGCTCAGGCCGGACCGGAGCCGCCCCACCCCGACCACTCCAGCCCCCTCGACCGCCGCGCTCCCCCGCCGCCACACCGGCCCGCGCCCCGCCGACAAGACCCGCCCCCGGCTCACACCGGACCGCGGCCCTCCCGCCTCGCCCCCTCCAGCCACCTCGGTCACCTCGGTCACCTCGGCCACCGCATCCCTCCGCCCCTCACTCCCCGGCACAGTCCTTCGCCCCCTCCGGCGCCTTGACGCCCAGCAGCCGTGCCACGTGGGTCGTCGTGACCCCGGGTGTCGTCAGGCCGGTCCAGTTCCGCCGCACGGCCGCCGTCGCCTCGTCGCGCGGGCGGTCCAGCAGTTCCCGTACGACATCGGTCTGGGCGGCCGACATGGACAGCCCGTCGGTCGGGGCGAGCACGCTCGCCGCGCCGGTGACGCTGTCGTCGATGCGGACGGCCGCGAGGTCGGTCAGCGGATGGGCCGACCCGCCCAGGACGAGCCACATGACGGTGACCACCCGCCCGTCGCACAGCTCACCGCCCTTCGCCTCGGACCCGGCGACCAGCACCGAGGCGGCCCCGACCGCGAACTCGGGGACCCGGTTGCCGCCCCAGCGGGTGCCGACGGTCACCTGGCCGGGCGTGGTGAGCGCCGGGATCGCCGAGTCACCGCCGAGCCCGTACCGCGCCTCGACCCGCTGCCGTACGAGAAGGGGCTGCCGGGCGGCCGCACCGCCGGCCAGGGACCGGACGCGGTCCACGGTCCGTGCCCAGTCGTCCGCGCGGCCCGTCCACTCGGGGAAGGCGCAGTACGTCGAGCCCGCCCGCCGCACGCACGACTGGTCCCGCTGCGGGGCGACCGAGGCCCGCTCCCGCGCGGCCGCCAACTCCGGTGACACACCCCCGGACTGGGCCACCGCCCCCACCAGCGTCAGCACCAGGGCACCCACCGCACCGGCCCGCAGGGACCACGTGCGGCCCCCGCTCACCAGCACCGCGACGAGCGCCACCAGCAGGATCAGCCCCGTCAGATACAGCGCGTGCCAGGCGGCCGGGCGGCCGAGGAGGTCCGAGGGGAGGACGGTGGTGCCGCTCACCTCGTCCACGACCGGCGACAGCCAACGCGACCACTCCGCGCCGCCGGTGCTCGCGGAGACGAACACGCTCACGACGACGAGACCGATCACCGCGACCGGCGCCGCGAACACGGTCGGCACCAGCCGGGCCAGCAGCACCCCGAGCGCCCCGCACAGCAGCACGAACAGCGGGCCCACGGCCAGTTCGGCCGGCGAGCCGTGGCCCACCGCGCCGGGCCTGAGGGCCTGCCGGGTGAACTCGCCGAGCACGACCAGCGCGGTGACGGCGGCGAACGGCACCACCGACAGGACGTGGGCGACCGTCCGCCGCCACGGCTCCATGACCAGCACGTCGAACTGCCGGTCGGTGCCGCGCCGGCGGGAGCGCAGCGTGCACCGGTTGACGCACACGAACAGCGCGATCCCCAGCAGCAGGGGCCCGGTCTGGGTCTCCCGGTCGACGTCCTGGAGGGCGGGGTAGGCGTCCATGCCGTCCTTGGAGTGGAACAGCGTCCAGGCGGTCCAGCCGACGTACAGCAGCAGGGTCGCCGCCACCGGGAGGTACTGCAGCAGGTCCCGCGCCTCGAAGCGGGCGAGCGCGACCACGGCCGCCCACGACGGCCGCGGATCCGTCTCGTGCACGGCGGTCCCGGCCGCCGTCTCCGTCAGCACGCTCACGCCGCCGCCTCCGCACTCGCGTCGTCCAGGGTCAGCAAGTAGCCGTCCTCCAGGGTGGGTTCGAGGAGCTCGGCGTCCGCGGGCGGGTCTCCGACGTTGCGGAAGGAGCCGGTGCCGGTGCGCCAGCCCGCCTTCGCACCCGGGGCGCGTTCCGTGCTGCTCCACACCCGGCCGGCCGCGCGGGCGGTCAGTTCGGCGGGGGTGCCCGCGAAGAGGATGCGGCCGCGGGCCATGACCAGGACGCGGTGGCAGAGCATGGCCACGTCCTCGGTCTGGTGGGTGGACAGCAGAACCGTCCGACCCTCTCCCGCCCCGGCGATCAACTCCCGGAACCGCATGCGCTGTTCGGGGTCGAGGCCGACGGTCGGCTCGTCGAGGACGAGGAACCCCGGGTCCCCGACGAGGGCTGCGGCCAGCGCGACCCGCTGCCGCATCCCGCCGGACAGCTTCTTGATGCGCTTGCCGCGCACGTCCCCCAGGTCGACCTCCTCCAGCACCCGCCGCACCTCGCAGTGGCGGGCGGTGCGGTCGGTGAGTTCCTTGAGGATCGCCACGTAGTCGACGAACTCGAAGGCGCTGAAGTCCGGGTGCAGGCCCGGGGTCTGGGGCAGGTAGCCGAGCGAGCGGCGGACCTGCCGGCGGCCGCGCGAGGTGCCGGGGTCGTGGCCGAGGACGGTGAAGGAGCCCCGGTCGGCGGGCACGGCGGTGGCGAGCACCCGGAGCAGGGTGGTCTTCCCGGCGCCGTTGGGCCCGAGCAGCCCGGTCACACCGGGCGTGAGCCGCAGCGACACGTCGTCGAGGGCACGGGTCCCGCCGTACCGGAGCCCGAGCCCCGAGGCGGTGACGGTGGTGGTCATGCGGTCCCCCTGAGTGAGGGCGATCGGGTGATCGCCGTGATCGGAGCAGTCGTGCGTACGGCGGTCCCCCGGGCCGCCGTCATTCCGCGCTCCCGTTGAAGAGGTCGAAGCGGTCGCGGACCACGAAGAGCAGCCCGGCGGCGAGCGCGGCGACGGCCGCGGCCACGCCCTGGCCGGCCGCGGTGAACGGCGCGAGCGAGCCGGCGTCCCGCTCCTGTGCGGCCTGCGCGGCCAGCAGGACGGCGATCCAGGCGCCGCCGACCAGGGACGGTGCGAGGACCGGGCCGAGCCGCGGGGTGAGGGCGAGGCCGGTCGCGGTGAGCGCGAGCGCGGGCAGCAGCCAGGCGAGCGCGCGCAGGCCGTAGCCGGGCAGGGCGAGGGTGGCGAGCCCGTTGAGGCCGAGGCCCGCGGCCAGCACGGCGAGCGTGCGGATCATCAGCAGCCGGAAGCCGTGCAGGGGCGCGACGACCGCCATCTCGTACGTCGGGTCGAGCGCCGGGCCGTAGGACAGCGCGACACCGGCCAGGGGAAGCAGCGGGGCGAGGGCGAGGAACAGGGCCGGTGAACCGGCCGTGTGCACCACGCCGACCGTGGCCAGCAGCAGGAACACCACGGCCGCCAGCCAGGAGCGGCGCAGCACCGGGGTGGCCGTCAGCAGCCGGGCCGTGTGGTCGGCGATCCCGGCCCGGACCAGCAGGGACTCGAACCATCCCGGCCGGGGTGCGTCCAGCTCGGCGTCCAGCCGCTCCCAGCCGGCGTCCAGCGCGACCGGGTCGGTGACGCCGGCCAGCAGCGCCCGGCACGCGGCGCAGGCGGCCAGGTGGGTGTCGGCGGACCAGAGCAGGGGGGCGGTCAACTCGCCCCGGACGTAGGCCCGTAGATCGTCCTCGGCCACATGCCAGGTCATGCCGCCACCTCCCTCGGGGATGTCGGGGGTACTCGTGCTCATGCCAGCTCCTCCCGCAACTGCTTGCGGGCCCGCATCGCCCGGGTCTTGACGGTGCCGGGCGGGATGCCCAGCAGGACGGCGGCCTCCCGGGTGGTCAGACCGTCGATGACCGTGGCCTGGAGGACCGCCCGGAGCTCCGGGGAGAGCCGGACGAGGGCGCCCGCGAGGTCTCCGTGCTCCACCCCCGCGAGCACGCGTTCCTCCGCGGACTCCTCGTCGCGGTGCCGGATCCGGGCCAGGGCCTGCCGGAGCCGCCCCCGCGCCCCGTCGCCGCGCAGCGCGTCGATGAGCCTGCGCGAGCCGATCCGCCACAGCCACCCGGCCACATCGCCCTCCTCGCGGTAGCGGGCGGTCCCCCGCCACACCGCGAGGAAGGTCTCCTGCACGACGTCGTCCACCAGGCCCGGATCGGCGCACCGGCCGCGCAGCCTGGCCAGCAGCCAGGGCGCGTACCGCCGGTACAGCTCCTCGAAGGCGCGCCGGTCCGCGTCCGCGGCGATGGCCCGCAGCAGCTCTCCGTCGCTTCTCGTCTCCCTCACGCCCCTTCATCGGACGACCCCCGCTGACCGGTTCACGCGGCGACGGGAAATCCTCGCTTGACTTTTCCGGACCCCTTGGACCACCCTTTCACTACTCAATTAGTGAAAGGGTGGTTGTCCGCGTGGTCGAGTACCGCATCGACCGGCGCTCCGGCGTCGCCACCTACGTGCAGATCGTCCAGCAGACCAAGCAGGCCCTGCGGCTGGGCCTGCTGGAACCGGGCGACCGGCTGCCCACGGCCCGAGAGGTCGTGGAGGCCACCGCCATCAACCCGAACACCGTGCTCAAGGCGTACCGCGAGTTGGAACGCGAAGGCCTCGTCGAGGCCCGCCGCGGCCTCGGCACCTTCGTCCGCGGCACGCTCGGCACCGGTGTCCAGGCCGCCGACATCCCCCTCCGTGCCGAGCTCGGCGAATGGGCCGCGCGGGCCCGGTCGGCGGGCCTGGGGCGCGAGGACGTCGACGCGTTCTTCACCGCCGTACTCGACGAACACTTCCCGAAGGGGGACCAGTGAGTTCCACCAGCACCACCCCGGCCGTCGCCCTGGAGGCGTCCGGCCTGGGCAAGCGGTACGGCAGACGGGGCGCCGCCCTCGACGGCTGCTCCTTCCGGCTGCCCACGGGCCGCATCAGCGCACTGGTCGGACCCAACGGCGCCGGGAAGTCCACCCTGCTCGCCATCGCCGCCGGCCTGCTGCGGCCCACCTCCGGCACGCTCACCGTCCTCGGCGGCGCGCCCGGCGAGCACCGTGACCGGGTCGCCCACCTCGCCCAGAACAAGCCGCTCTACCCCCAGCTGACCATCGCCGAGACCCTGAGCATGGGCGCCGAGCTGAACCCGGCCCGCTGGGACGCCGCCTGCGCGGCCCGGATCGTCGAGCAGGGCGGCCTGGACCCGAAGTCCCGGATCCGCTCGCTCTCCGGCGGCCAGCGCACCCGCGTCGCCCTCGCCCTCGCGCTCGGCAAGCGGCCCGAGCTGATGCTCCTCGACGAGCCGATGGCCGACCTCGACCCGCTCGCCCGGCACGAACTGATGGGCACCCTGATGGCGGACGCGGCCGAACACGGCACCACCGTGCTGATGTCCTCGCACATCGTCGCCGAGCTCGCCGACGCCTGCGACCACCTGCTGCTCCTGGGCGGCGGCCGGGTCCGGCTCGGCGGCGGCATCGACGACCTGCTCACCGCCCACACCGTGGTCACCGGCCGCGGCACCCCGGAGGATCTGACCCGCAGCGGGCACACCGTGATCGAGTCCCGCACGGCCGGCCGCGGCCTCACCGCCCTGATCCGCCGGGACGGACCGGTCGACGAGGGCTGGGCCACCGAGGAACCCTCCCTGGAGGAACTGGTCCTCGCCCATCTGCGCGCCCCCGCAGCCCCCGCGCTGCTCACCCCGAGCACGACCCCGGCCCCGCAGGCGGTGACCGCGTGAGCGCCCCGACCCTCGCCACCGCCCCCGCCCCCGCAGCGCCCCGGGGCGGCCGGCCCCGCGGCCTGGTCCGCACCGTCCTGCGCCTGCACCGCGGCGCGCTGTGCATCTGGCTCGCCTTCGTGGCCGGCACCGCGGGGCTCCTGCTCTGGCTCCTCGGCCCCGGCGCCGACATCGCACAACGCGCGCTCGACACCTACGGCTACTCCGGGCTCATCATGGCCATGGGCTCGGCGGACGAGTACAGCAGCCGGTTCTACTACGCCGACACCCTGCTCACCCTGGGCTCCTTCGCCGTCGCCCTGTTCGCCGGGGGCCCGCTGATCGCCCGGGAACTGGAGACCGGCACCGCCCAGCTCGCCTGGACCCAGTCGGTCTCGCCGGTCCGCTGGCTCGCGGTGAAGCTCGCCGTACCGGCCGCCTTCACCGTCGTGGGGACGGGCCTGCTCACCCTGCTGTACCACCAGCTGTGGTCCACCCACAGCAACCTCCTGATCGCCGGCATCCAGCCCCGCGCCCTCTACTTCTCCCTCGGCCCGGCCACCGTCGCCGCCCCGCTGCTCGGACTCGCACTCGGCGCCCTGATCGGCCTCGCGGTCCGCCGCACCCTGCCCGCGCTCGCCTTCAGCGGGTTCGCCTACTTCCTCGTCTACGCCTTCCGCGGCAACCACTGGCCCTTCCAGGGCCGCTACCAGGCGCCCGAGCTGCACTCCCGCAGCCGGGCGATCACCTCCACCGGCGCCCGCGTCGCCGACCCGGACTGCTACGACGACAAGGCCTGCCTCGCGCAGCACCACGTCGTCGGCTTCTCCCGCGAGTACCTGCCGTCCTCCGACTACTGGCCCCGCCAGCTCCTGGAGACAGGTGTCCTGCTCGCCCTCACCGCCGTGGCCGTCGCCCTCGCGTTCGGCCTCCTGCGCAGACGGGCGGCGACGGGATGAGCGCGCCGGCCCTGCCCCGGACCGTACTGCGGCTGCACCGCACGGCACTGCTCGTGTGGACGGTGTTCGTGCTCGGCTCGGTGGGCTACCTGGTGTGGCTGACCGAGGTCACGGCCGACTCCGTCCGCGAGACGCTCGACGCCTGCCCCGACAACGGGATCCTGTGCGGGATCGACGCCTGGCACGCCTACAGCGGCGCGATGGGCTGGACCAGCACGTTCATGTACTACAGCTACTGGGCCGTGGCCGCCTGGGCGGGCGGGGCGCTGATCGGCCGCGAGCTGGAGAGCGGTACCGCCCGGCTCGCCTGGACCCAGGGCGTCACCCCGAGGCACTGGCTCACCGCCAAGCTCGCCCTGCCCGCGGCGGCGCTCGTCGTGGGCGGCGCGGTCTTCGTCCCCGTCTACCGCTGGGCCTGGTCGGCGCACCGCGACCTGATGGGCGACAGCCTCGCCTTCAACGACGTGTTCGCCGACCACGGCCCCCTGGTGGTGGCGTACGGCCTGTGCGCCCTGTCCGTGGGCGCGCTCACCGGCCTCCTGCTGGGCCGCGCCCTGCCCGCTCTGGCCCTGTCGCTGGCCCTCACCAGCCTCCTCAACCGCACCCTGGAACACCACCGCCCGAACCCGTTGCCCTCCACGGCCTTCTGGCCCGCCCACCTCACGGAAACGGCCCTGGTCCTCACGCTCACAGCCTTGGCAACCCTGGCCGCCTACTGGCGACTGCGCCGCATCACCCTCTGACGAGCAGAGCCCCACCCCGGGCGCCGGTCCTGCCCCCGGCAACCGGACCACCCTGCCCTCAGGGGTGGCAGCCCCAGCCGCCTCAGCCGCCCCAGCCGTCAGCAACCGCCACGCGGCCTCCACCCCCGCGGCCGTCACCCGTCCCCGACGACCGTGGCGTCCCCTCGGCGGCCCAGCGACCCGCACCCGCCATCCGTTACCGGGCCGCGTGGAAGTCGTGACCCGCACAGCCGAGGAACCGGTACCCCGTGCCCTCCACTCCGGCAACCGGCACCCCATCCCTCCGGAGCCGTAGCACGCGCCCAGCGGCAGCTGATACCGCCCCGGCGACGGCAGCCGGCGCCTCATCCCGGGCAACCACGGCTTCTCCGCGGCGGCCACGGACCCCGCCCCACGCACCGTTCCCCCTGGCCCTTCGGGAACCGTCCCAGTCCCCCGGCGGCCGACACCGGCCCCGCGGCCACAGCAGCCGGCACCCCACCCCCACCAACCACCACCCCCTCCGCGGTCGCGCCCCGATATCCCTACCGCCATGTCTCTGTAACCGTCGGTTCAGACAGGCTTGCGAGGCTCAGTGGATGAAGCCCGTCGTGCCAGAGCCTTCGCCGCCGCCCGAGGGGGTCCGGAGGAACGGGGGCGTTCCGGTCGGGACCTCGGTCGCCGCCGTGCTCCCGCTCGCCGCCTCCGACGCGCCCGTTTCGCGGTCGGCGCGGAAGAATGGGTCCATGAGCCAGTCGAACGCCCAGGCAGAGGTCCAGCACGTGCAGCCCTCCGTGGGCTCCATAGCCGCGCACCGCCCGCACACCGTGTCGGCCACCGTCTCCGATCTGGAACCCGACCTCGACGCCGATCTCGACGCGTACGAGGAGATCCCGGTCGACGGTGCCGCCCAGCTCCCGCAGGGTCGTTTCCTCGACCGGGAACGCAGCTGGCTCGCGTTCAACGAACGCGTCCTGGAACTCGCCGAGGACCCCAACACCCCCCTCCTCGAACGCGCGAACTTCCTCGCCATCTTCGCCAGCAACCTCGACGAGTTCTTCATGGTCCGGGTGGCCGGACTGAAGCGCCGTATCGCCACCGGAGTCGCCACCCGCTCCGCCTCCGGCCTCCAGCCCCGCGAGGTCCTGGAGATGATCTGGGCCCGTTCCCGCGAGCTGATGGCCCGGCACGCCGCCTGCTACCACGAGGACGTCGCCCCCGCGCTCGCCGAGGAGGGCATCCACCTGGTCCGCTGGAACGAACTCCAGGAGAAGGAGCAGGCCCGCCTCTTCACCCTGTTCCGGCACCAGATCTTCCCGGTCCTCACCCCCCTCGCCGTCGACCCCGCGCACCCCTTCCCGTACATCTCCGGCCTCTCCCTGAACCTGGCCGTGATCGTGCGCAACCCGGTCAACGGCAACCGCCACTTCGCCCGGGTCAAGGTCCCGCCGCTGCTGTCCCGCTTCCTGGAGTCCTCTCCCGGCCGGTACGTCCCCATAGAGGACGTCATCGGCGCCCACCTGGAGGAGCTGTTCCCGGGCATGGAGGTGATGGAGCACCACACCTTCCGGGTCACCCGCAACGAGGACCTGGAAGTCGAGGAGGACGACGCCGAGAACCTCCTCCAAGCCCTGGAGAAGGAGCTCATGCGGCGCCGCTTCGGCCCGCCGGTGCGCCTGGAGGTCGAGGAGTCCATCGACCGCGAGGTGCTGGACCTGCTGGTGCGCGAGCTGAAGATCTCCGAGGCGGAGGTCTACCCGCTGCCCGGCCCGCTCGACCTCACCGGCCTCTTCCGCATCGCGGGCCTCGACCGTCCCGAGCTGAAGTACCGCAAGTTCATCGCCGGCGTCCACCGCGACCTGGCCGAGGTCGAGTCCGCGTCCGCGCCGGACATCTTCGCCGCCCTGCGCACCCGTGACGTCCTGCTGCACCACCCCTACGACAGCTTCTCGACGTCCGTCCAGGCCTTCCTCCAGCAGGCCGCCGACGACCCGGACGTCCTCGCCATCAAGCAGACCCTGTACCGCACCTCCGGCGACTCCCCCATCGTCGACGCCCTCATCGACGCCGCCGAGGCCGGCAAGCAGGTCCTCGTCCTGGTCGAGATCAAGGCCCGCTTCGACGAGCACGCCAACATCAAGTGGGCGCGCAAGCTGGAGGAGGCGGGCTGCCATGTCGTCTACGGCCTCGTCGGCCTGAAGACCCACTGCAAGCTGTCCCTGGTGGTCCGTCAGGAAGGCGACACGCTACGGCGGTACAGCCACGTCGGCACCGGCAACTACCACCCGAAGACCGCACGCCTCTACGAGGACCTCGGCCTGCTCACCGCCGACCCGCAGGTCGGCGCGGACCTCTCCGACCTCTTCAACCGGCTGTCCGGCTACTCCCGCCGCGAGACCTACCGCCGCCTCCTGGTGGCCCCCAAGTCCCTTCGCGACGGCCTCATCGCCCGTGTGAACAAGGAAGTACAGCACCACCGCGCAGGGCGCCCGGCCTTCATCCGCATCAAGGTCAACTCGATGGTGGACGAGGCGCTCATCGACTCGCTCTACCGTGCCTCGCAGGCAGGCGTGCCGGTCGACGTCTGGGTGCGCGGCATCTGCGCGATCCGCCCCGGTGTCGCGGGCATGTCGGAGAACATCCGGGTCCGCTCGATCCTCGGCCGGTTCCTCGAGCACTCCCGGGTCTTCGCCTTCGGCAACGGCGGCGAGCCCGAGGTGTGGATCGGCAGCGCCGACATGATGCACCGCAACCTCGACCGCCGGATAGAGGCCCTGGTCCGGGTCACCGACCCGGCCCACCGGGCAGCCCTGAACCGGCTGTTGGAGACCGGCATGTCGGACACCACCGCGTCCTGGCACCTCGGCCCGGACGGCGAGTGGACCCGGCACGCGACCGACGCGGACGGCCAACCCCTGCGCAACGTCCAGGAGATGCTCATAGACGCCCGGAGGCGCCGGCGTGGCACAGCAACACCTTGAACCGACCGGCCCGCTCGCCGGGCCCGTCGGAACCGTGACCGGGGACGCCCTCGCGGGTTATCTGCGGTCCCAGGCCACGGAGTTCCTCCGCGCGCTCCGCCAGCACCGCGAGTCCGGCGGTGCGGCGGCGGGCGCAGAGGACCCCGCGGACGCGGCCCGGGCCCTGCGCCGCTCGGTCCGCCGCATCAGCGCCAGCCTCCACACCTTCCGCCCCCTCCTGGACGCCGACTGGTCGGAGTCCCTGCGCCCCGAACTGGCCTGGCTGTCCGGGACCCTGGGCATGGAGCACGCCTACGAGTCCCGGCTGGAACGGCTGTTGCTGGCCCTGCACCGCCTGTCGGGCGCGGTGTTCCCCACCCAGGGGGTGGGCGCCACGGCCCACCCCGCCCCCGACCGCGCCCCCACCCCGGACCGCACCCCCTCCCCCGCTCCCGACCGCGGCAACCTGACCGTCGGCGCGGCGAAGGCGGGCGCCCTCCTGGACCGCCAGCTCACCCTGGCCCGCACCCGCGCCCACTCCACCGCCCTCCAGGCCCTCGGCTCCTCCCGGTTCCACGCGGTCGCGGACACCGTCGCCTTACTGGCCAGCGAGGTCCCCCTGGTCAAGAGCGCCTCCGGCACCGACCTGCACCCCCTGGCCGCGGCGGCCCAGGAACGCCTGGAGGACGCGGCGACGGCTCTGCCGCTGGTCACCGCGGGCCACCCCTACAACGCCGAGGCCCTCATCCACGGCCTCTCCCCCGACCCCTCCCCCCACCCCCAGGACGCCCCCTGGCACCAGGTCCGTCTGCTGCTGCGCCTGCACCGCTACGCCCGCGAGGTCCTGAGCCCCGCGGTGGACGTACGGCTCCTGACGGCGGGCCAGTGCCTGGACCGGCACCGGGACGCCTCGGAGGCGGCGGCAGCCGCGGCCTCGGCGGCCCGCACCCCCCGTATCGCCCCGGCCACCGCGTACGCCCTCGGCGTCCTGCACGCCGACCAGCGCCACGAGGTGGAGGCGGCCCGGTTCGCGTTCCAGCAGTGCTGGCAGAAACAGGCGGTGAGCACATGAGCGACGACGACTCCGTCATCCAGGCAGCCGGCTGCGTCCTGTGGCGCCGCTCCCCGCTCGACGGCGACCTCGAGATCTGCCTGGTCCACCGGCCGAAGTACGACGACTGGTCGCACCCCAAAGGCAAGTTGAAGCCCCACGAGAACGCCCTCGCCGGTGCCCTGCGCGAGGTCGAGGAGGAGACCGGCTATACGGCCGAGCCCGGCACCGAGCTCCCCACCGTCCGCTACATGGCCAACGGCCGCCCCAAGCGGGTGCGTTACTGGGCGGCCGAGGCGACCGGCGGCGGCTTCACCCCCAACGACGAGGTGGACCGCATCCTGTGGCTCTCCCCCGCCGCGGCCCGCAGCCGTCTCACGCAGTACCGCGACCGCACCCTGATCGACGAACTGCTGCCGCTCTAGCCACCGAACCACCGCTCAGGCACTGCTCGCATGCCCCTCCGCGTCCGTCCGGGCCTGGCTGCGGGCTCTGCGGGCCGGGCCGCGCCAGCCGCAGGTGCACCGGGCCAGACAGAAGCGGCCCTGTTCGACCATCTGTGTCCGGTGGGCCGGTGCGTCGGGGGGAGGTGGGGGGATCCTGTCCTGCTGCGCCACACCGACAACGTTACCCACCCCGGGTAAACGGCGGGTGTGCGCGTGACGGGCCCACCCCGGCCGTCGTTAAGCGAGACGACACGGGTCCTTGACGGACGTATCGGCTGGGGGTAACGGCGATGGCGGAGCGGCAGCACAGGCGGGCCCGCGGGACGGTCGTCGCGGCGGTGCTCATGGCCGGCGCCTGCGCCGCCGGCTGCTCGGGCACCGGCTCCGGCCCGGACGACGCGGCCGCGGCCGACCCGGTCGGAACCCTGCGCCGGGCCCCCGACACCCTGGTGGACACCGGCAGTTCGAAGGCCAGCACCTCGATGGAGATGGCCACCGGCGGCACCCGGGTCACCATCCGCGGCGAGGGCGTGTACGACTACCGCGGGCGGCTCGGCCGGCTCAGGGTGCTGCTGCCGCAGGACCCGGCCGGCACCAGCGAGCACCAGCCGATCACTGAACTCCTCGCCCCCGGAGCCCTGTTCATGAAGAACCGGGGTGCCGGGGTGCCCGCCGACAAGTGGGTGCGCGTGGACACCGCCGGACTCTCCGACGGCAACCTCGTCACCGGCGGGGCCACCGACCCGCTGGCCGCCGCCGAGGTGCTGCGCGGGACCAGGACGGCGACGTACGTCGGGACGACCGAGCTGGCCGGGACCGAGGTGCGGCACTACCGGGGGACCGCGGATCTCACCGCCGCCGCGAAGAGCGCCTCCCGGGCCAACAGGGCCGTCCTGGCCGCGGCGGCGAAAGGGTTCGCCACGGCCGCGGTGCCCTTCGACGTCTACCTCGACGACCAGGGCCGGATCCGCAAGGTCCGGCACCGCTTCAGCTTCGTCAACGGACAGCGGCCGGGCACCGTCGCGGTCGCCTCGACGACCCTGCTGTACGACTTCGGGGTGCCCGCGGACGTACGGCTGCCGGCCGCGAGGGACATCTTCGCGGGCAAGATCGCCGACGGATGAGCGGTCGTGACGGGCGTCAAGGACTAGCCCGTCCGTGCCATGCGCGGTATGTAGGCCGCTCCCTACTCTAGGAAGTCGGTAACGGCAGAGAAGAGGTGATGCGCGTGGCTCCGGTCGGCGGTACGGCGGTTCAGGACCACGTGGCCCTCGCCGAGATCGAACTGTGCGGAGAGCTGATCATCGCGGCCTCGGCCGCGGACGACCGGCTCAGCCTGGAGAGCATCGACGAGGTGCTGAAAGTGGCCGAGGAACGCGCGGACGCCCCCGGCCGCTGAGCCGGGGGCGCCTGTTCCGTCGTGGCGTCACATGGCAACCGGTCAGGTGCGCAGCAGGCGGCCGATGGCCTTCGTGGCCTCGTCGACCTTCGCGTCGATCTCGGCGCCGCCCTTGACGGCAGCGTCGGCGACGCAGTGCCGCAGGTGTTCCTCCAGAAGCTGGAGGGCGAAGGACTGGAGCGCCTTGGTGGAGGCGGAGACCTGCGTGAGTATGTCGATGCAGTAGACGTCCTCGTCGACCATCCGCTGGAGGCCGCGGATCTGGCCCTCGATCCGGCGCAGGCGCTTGAGGTGCTCGTCCTTCTGCTTGTGGTAGCCGTGGGTGGTGTTTTCGGTCACCGTCTCGGAGGGCGCCGGGGCGCCGGTGTCGGTCGTCGTCATCGCGTCCTCCACAACAAGGGGCATTCGTATACCCCTCCTGGGTATATCGTACCGAAGTTTCCCGGGTATAGGGCCTGCGGACGGCCCCCGTGCCAACCACTGTGCCTGATGGGCGACACTGGGGGACGGCCCATTAGCCGTGGCCGGATGATGCACTTAGCATCACCCTGACCGAAACCGATGCACCCCGAGGACCCCTTGTGCGCTTTCGTCTGACCCCCAGGGAGACGAGCTTCTACGACATGTTCGCCGCCTCCGCGGACAACATCGTCACGGGCTCGAAGCTCCTGATGGAACTGCTCGGGGCGGACACCGCCGGCCGGGCCGAGATCGCAGAGCGTATGCGGGCCGCGGAACACGCCGGTGACGATGCCACGCACGCGATCTTCCACCAGCTGAACTCCTCGTTCATCACGCCGTTCGACCGCGAGGACATCTACAACCTGGCGTCCTCCCTCGACGACATCATGGACTTCATGGAGGAGGCCGTCGACCTGGTCGTCCTCTACAACGTCGAGGAACTGCCCAAGGGCGTCGAGCAGCAGATCGAGGTCCTGGCGCGGGCGGCCGAGCTGACCGCCGAGGCCATGCCGAACCTGCGGACCATGGACAACCTGACCGAGTACTGGATCGAGGTCAACCGCCTCGAGAACCAGGCCGACCAGATCCACCGCAAGCTGCTCGCCACGCTCTTCAACGGCAAGTACGACGCCATCGAGGTGCTCAAGCTCAAGCAGATCGTGGACGTCCTGGAAGAGGCCGCCGACGCTTTCGAGCACGTGGCGAACACGGTGGAGACCATCGCCGTCAAGGAGTCCTGAACCCTTCCATGGACACCTTCGCTCTGATCGTGACCATCCTGGTCGCGCTCTTCTTCACGTACACCAACGGCTTCCACGACTCCGCGAACGCCATCGCGACCTCGGTGTCGACACGGGCGCTCACGCCACGGGCCGCGCTCGCGATGGCAGCGGTCATGAACCTGGCAGGCGCCTTCCTGGGCTCCGGGGTCGCGAAGACGGTCAGTGAGGGCCTGATCGAGACGCCGGAGGGCTCGAAGGGGATGGCCATCCTGTTCGCGGCCCTGGTGGGCGCGATCGTGTGGAACCTCGTCACCTGGTACTTCGGACTGCCCTCCTCGTCCTCGCACGCGCTGTTCGGCGGCATGGTCGGAGCCGCGCTCGCGGGCGGCACCGAGGTGATCTGGAACGGCGTCCTCGACAAGGTCGTCATCCCCATGTTCCTGTCCCCGGTGGTCGGCCTGGTCGCCGGTTACCTGGTGATGACGGCGATCATGTGGATCTTCCGGCGGGCCAACCCGCACAAGGCCAAGCGGGGCTTCCGGATAGCGCAGACCGTGTCCGCGGCCGGCATGGCCCTCGGCCACGGCCTCCAGGACGCCCAGAAGACCATGGGTGTCGTGGTGATGGCCCTGGTGATCTCGGGCCACGAGACGTACGGCGACCCGATCCCGGTCTGGGTGAAGATCGTCTGCGCGGTGATGCTGTCGCTGGGCACCTACGCGGGCGGCTGGCGCATCATGCGCACCCTGGGCCGCAAGATCATCGAGCTGGACCCCCCGCAGGGCTTCGCCGCGGAGACCACCGGTGCGGCGATCATGTTCACCACCGCCTACCTGTTCAAGGCGCCGGTTTCCACGACCCACGTCATCACCTCGGCGATCATGGGCGTCGGCGCCACCAAGCGCGTCAACGCGGTCCGCTGGGGCGTGGCCAAGAACATCGTCCTCGGCTGGTTCATCACCATGCCGGCAGCGGCGATCGTGGCCGCCTGCTGCTACGGCATCGTGAACCTGCTGTTCCTGTAGACGCCGAGCACGTTCCTGTAGGCGCCGCGCACGTACGACGACGGGCCCGCCCCCTGATCCGGGGGCGGGCCCTTTTGTGTCCTCGCGGTGGCACCGCCATGCAGCACCGCGAGGGGTTCGGGAGGCCTAGCCGAAGCGGCCGGAGATGTAGTCCTCCGTGGCCTGGACCGACGGGTTGGAGAAGATCCGCTCCGTCTCGTCGATCTCGATCAGCTTGCCGGGCTGCCCGACGGCGGCCAGGTTGAAGAAGGCCGTGCGGTCGGAGACACGGGCGGCCTGCTGCATGTTGTGCGTCACGATGACGATCGTGAAGCGCTCCTTCAGCTCACCGATGAGGTCCTCGATGGCGAGCGTGGAGATCGGGTCGAGGGCCGAGCAGGGCTCGTCCATGAGCAGCACCTTCGGCTCGACCGCGATGGCGCGGGCGATGCACAGCCGCTGCTGCTGACCGCCGGACAGACCGGAACCGGGCTTGTTCAGCCGGTCCTTGACCTCGTTCCAGAGGTTGGCGCCCTTGAGGGACTTCTCCACGATGTCGGTCAGTTCCGACTTCTTGTACGAGCCGTTCAGGCGCAGGCCCGCCGCCACGTTGTCGAAGATCGACATCGTGGGGAACGGGTTCGGGCGCTGGAAGACCATGCCGACCTCGCGGCGGACGGACACGGGGTCGATGCCCTGGCCGTACAGGTCTTCGTCGTCGAGGAGCACCTTGCCCTCGACGCGGCCACCGGAGGTGACCTCGTGCATCCGGTTGAGGGTGCGCAGGAACGTGGACTTGCCGCAGCCGGAGGGGCCGATGAAGGCCGTCACCGAGCGGGGCTCGACCGTCATCGAGATGTCTTCGATCGCCTTGTGGGAGCCGTAGTAGGCGGTGAGCCCACTCACGTCGATTCGCTTGGCCATGACTACTTCACTTCCAGATCTCGGTCGCTGTGTGGCCGCGTCAGCGACCGGTCTTCGGGGCCTTCCAGCGGGCGATGCCGCGGGCCACCAGGTTCAGGATCATCACGAAGGCGATCAGCGTCAGCGACGCCGCCCACGCTCGGTCGTACGCCGCACCGGCGCCCGCGCTGTTCGCGTACTGCTGGTAGATGTACAGCGGGAGCGACTGCTGCGCACCCTCGAAGGGGTTGGCGTTGATGAGCGAGTTGCCCCACACCAGGAGCAGCACCGGCGCGGTCTCACCGGCGATACGGGCGACCGCCAGCATGATGCCGGTGGTGATGCCGCCGATGGAGGTCGGGACGACCACCTTCAGGATGGTCCGCCACTTCGGGATGCCCAGCGCCAGGGAGGCCTCGCGCAGCTCGTTCGGGACGAGCTTGAGCATCTCCTCGGTGGAGCGGACGACGACCGGCATCATCAGGATCGCCAGGGCGAGCGAGCCGGCGAAGCCGAAGGGCTGCATGTCGAACATCAGCATGATCGAGAGGATGAACAGACCGGCCACGATCGACGGGATGCCGGTCATGACGTCGACGAAGAACGTGACGGCCTTGGCGAGCCTCCCGCGCCCGTACTCCACGAGGTAGATCGCGGTGAGCACACCGATCGGCGCCGCGATCAGGGTGGCGAGGCCGACCTGCTCCAGGCTGCCGAGGATGGCGTGGTAGATGCCGCCGCCCGGCTCGTCGTCGGCGACCAGGCCCATCGAGTGGGTCAGGAAGTAGAAGTCGAGGACCTTCAGACCGCGCGCGACGGTCGACCACACCAGGGAGACCAGCGGGACGACGGCGAGCAGGAAGGCGACCCAGACCAGGGAGGTGGCGACCCGGTCCTTGGCCTGCCGGCGCCCCTCCACCCGGGCGGCGATGCCGTACGTGCCGAGGACGAACAGCAGCCCGGCTATCAGCGCCCACTGGATGCTGCTGTGCAGGCCGGCGGCGAAGCTGATGCCGATGCCGAGGGCGACGGAGCCGGCGGCGATCGCGTACGGCGACCACTTCGGCAGGCGGGCACCCTTCAGGGTGCTGACGGTGGCTGCGGTGCTCATGCGTTGGCCCCCGAGTACTCCTTGCGGCGGGCGATGATCATGCGGGCCGCGCCGTTGACCAGCAGGGTGATGACGAACAGGACCAGACCGGACGCGATCAGCGCGTCCCGGCCCAGCTCGCTGGCCTCACCGAACTTGCTGGCGATGTTCTGGGCGAAGGTGCCGCCGCCCGGGTCGAGCAGGCTGGCCTGGATGTCGAAGGACGGCGAGAGCACGGTGGCCACGGCCATCGTCTCGCCGAGCGCGCGGCCGAGACCGAGCATCGAGGCGGAGATCACACCGGAGCGGCCGAAGGGGATCACCGCCATGCGGATCACCTCCCAGCGGGTGGCGCCGAGCGCCAGGGCCGCCTCCTCGTGCATCTGCGGGACCTGGCGGAAGACCTCGCGGCTCACGTTGGTGATGATCGGCAGGATCATGATCGCGAGCAGGATGCCGACGGTCAGCATGGAGCGCGGCGCGCCCTGCTGCCAGGAGAAGATGCCGGTCCAGCCGAAGTAGTCGTTCAGCCAGCCGTACAGGCCGTTCATGTGCGGTACGAGGATCAGGGCGCCCCACAGGCCGTACACGATGGACGGCACGGCGGCGAGCAGGTCGATCACGTAGGCGATCGGACCCCTCAGCTTGCGCGGGGCGTAGTGCGTGAGGAACAGCGCGATGGCGACCGCGATCGGGACGGCGATGGCCATGGCGATGATCGAGGAGACGATCGTGCCGAAGGCGAGCACCGCGATGCCGAACTTCGGCGGGATCAGCTGGGTGTTCCACTCGAACGCGGTGAAGAAGTTCGCCTCGTCCTTGCTGATCGCGATCGAGGCGCGGTAGGTGAGGAAGACCGCGATCGCGGCCATGATCACCAGCAGCAGGATGCCCGACCCGCGGGAGAGACCGAGGAAGATCCGGTCACCGGGTCGGGTGGCACCACGGGCCGCGCGCTTCTGCTCGGCCACGGTCGGCTGGGGACTGGGGGGAGGTGCGTCTTTTATCTGTGTGTCCATCGGGTTCTCCGGTCTGCGGAGCCGTACACGGGGTGCGGCTCCTGGCGGCGGTGCACCGGACGGTGCGGCCGGCCGGGGTCCCGTGCTGCGGGGCCCCGGACCGGTCCGCACACTCAGGTCAGCTCAGGCTCTCGATGGTGGTGCGAACCTTGGCGATGATGTCGTCGGGGATCGGCGCGTAGTCGTTCTCCGCGAGGATCTTCTGGCCGTCCTCGGAGGCGATGTAGCGCAGGAACGCCTTGGTGGCGGCGAGGGTGTCGGCCTTGTTGCCCTTGTCGCAGACGATCTCGTAGGTGACCAGGACCATCGGGTACGCACCCTCGGCCTTGGTGCCGTAGTTGAGCTCCAGCGAGAGGTCGGAGCCGGTGCCGACGACCTTGGCGTCGGCGATGGCCTTGGTGGCGTTCTCGACGGTCGGCTCGACCGGGGCGGAGGCGCCGGTGTTGATGCTGACCGGCGTGATGCCGTCCTTGGCGTAGGAGAGCTCGAAGTAGCCGATGGCGCCGTTGGTCTGCTTCACCTGCTGAGCGACACCGGAGGACTGCGCGGCGGACTGGCCGCCCTTGGCCACCCAGGTCTTGCCGTGCTCGTAGGGCCAGTCGCTCTTGGCGGTGGCGATCAGGTACTTGGTGAAGTTGTCCGTGGTGCCGGAGTCGTCCGAGCGGTGGAACGCCTGGATCTTGAGGTCCGGCAGCTTGACGCCCGGGTTCAGCTTGGCGATCGCCGGGTCGTTCCAGTTGCTGATCTTCGAGTTGAAGATCTTGGCGATGGTGGGCGCGTCCAGCGTGAGCTTGTCGACACCGGAGATGTTGATGCCGAGGGCGATCGGGCCGCCGACCATCGGGAGGTCGATGCCCTGGCCGCCGGAGCAGACCTTCTTGGAGGCGGTGACCTCTTCCGGCTTCAGCGCGGAGTCGGAACCGGCGAAGGCGACCTGGCCGTTGTTGAACGCGGTCACACCGGCGCCGGAGCCGCCGCCCTTGTAGTTGATCTGCACGCCACAGGCCTGCGTGAACTGCTTGACCCAGGCGTCGATCGCGTTCTTCTGCGCGGAGGAGCCGTCGGCGAGCAGCTGGCCCTTGGCGTCGTCGCACTTGATGTTGCCGGCGGCGGCCGTCGTGGCACCGCCGCTGCCGCCGCCGCTGGTGTCGTCGGAGCCGCACGCCGTGAGGGCCAGGGCGCCGGAGACGGCGAGAGCACCGAGAGCGAGGGCCCGCCGGTTCTTGCGCTGAAGCTTCACTTGAGTTCCTTCCGGGAGCCGCCGTCCTGAATCCGGCGGCGTGCGCGAAGTCTGGGTGACACGGGTGCGCCGTCGTGGCGCACCTCGCATCGCGTAAGGCCGAAATTAGGCAGATCAGGTGAAGGCGCTTATGGCCGGAAGTGAACGAGGGGTGAACCCCTGAGAAAGGTGCGGTGAGGTCACGGAACGCTCACGTCGAGGGCACGGTGTGATTCCGGAACCGGCACGGGAACCCTCACTCCCACAACCCCGTCTCGTTCCACGGAAGCCGACGAGGCAGACGAAAGGCACGACACATGGAACGGCGTACGTTCATCGCAAGCGGCACGGCCGTGCTGGCGGCGGCCGGCACCGCCGCGTGCAAGGGCAAGGACAGCGCAGGTGCCGCGCAGAGCACCCTCGACCAGCGGCTCTCCTCCCGTACGCCTGCCTCGGCCGCCCCGAACTGGGCCGCGCTCGGCCGCGACCTCGACGGCACCCTGGTCCGCCCCGGCGAGGCGAACTGGACGACCGCCCGTCAGCTCTACAACACCCGCTTCGACTCGCTCAGGCCCGCCGCGGTCGCGTACGTGGCGCACGCGGACGACATCCGCAGCACCCTCGCGTACGCCCGCGCGCACGGCCTGCGGGTCGCGATCCGCAACGGCGGCCACTCCTACGCCGGCTGGTCCTCGGGAAACAACCGGCTGATCGTCGATGTCTCCGAGCTGAACCGGGTCCGGGCCTCGGGCGGCACCGCCGTGGTCGGCGCCGGCGCCAAGCTGATCGACGTCTACCGGGCGCTCACCGCGAAGGGCGTGACGATCCCGGCGGGCTCCTGCCCGACCGTCGGCGTCTCCGGCCTGGTCCTCGGCGGCGGCCACGGAGTGGCCTCCCGGGCCTACGGCCTGACCTGCGACAGCCTCACCCAGGCCACCCTGATCACCGCCGACGGCAAGCAGCTCACCGCGAACGCCGGCACGAACAAGGACCTGTTCTGGGCGCTGCGCGGCGCGGGCAACGGCAACTTCGGCGTGGTGACCGAGCTGCACTTCAGGACCCACCCGGCCCCGCAGGGCGTGACCGCGTACGCGACCTGGCCGTGGTCGAAGGCGGCCGCCGTGCTGAAGGCCTGGCAGGAGTGGGGTCCCGGCCAGCCCGACGAGATCTGGTCCTCCTGCCACCTGGAGAACGGCGGATCGCCCTCGGTGGCGGTGGCGGCGTTCTCGATGGGCACCTACGGCGAACTCCAGAACGCGCTCGACCGGCTGGCCGACCGGGTCGGTTCACCGGCCCGCAGCGTCACGCTCCGACGGCACTCCTACGAGAGCGCGATGGAGGCGTACGCGGGCTGCTCGTCCTTCGCCACGGACGCCCAGTGCCATCTGCCCGGCTCCACCCCGAACCGCAACCCGCACGGCGCGCTCGGCCGCGAGACCTACGCGGCCCGCTCGGACTTCTTCGACCGCTCGATCTCCGCGGCGGGCATCCGCACCCTGCTGTCGCACATCGCCTCGGTCCGGGGCGGCTCGGGCAGCGTGGCCTTCACGGCCCTCGGCGGAGCGGTCAACCGGGTCTCCCCCACGGCGACGGCCTTCGTCCACCGCCGCTCCCGGATGCTGGCCCAGTACATCGCGTCCTGGCGGCCGGGCACCGCGGGCACGGCGGCCCAGTCCTGGCTCACCGGCACCCACGACGCGATGAAGCCGTACGCCTCCGGGGCGGCCTACCAGAACTACACGGACCCGACCCTCAAGGACTGGCGCAAGGCGTACTACGGCGACGCGGTGACCCGGCTGACGAAGGTGAAGAAGCAGTACGACCCGGAGGGGTTCTTCTCGTACCCGCAGTCGCTGTAGCGGTTTTCGCTACGCGGCCAGGTCCCTCTCGGTTCCCGGCGCTCCCTGCCGGGTCCCGGGAATCACCGCACCCGCCCGCTCGGTCCCCCGCGCCCGAATCAGCCACGCGCCTTTCGACGACCCCTCGATCGCCCTCGTCAAAGGGGTCAACAGGGCCATCGCGAGCGGGGAAAGCAGCAGCGCCACAGCCGTTCCGAGCGCGAACCCGCCGACGACATCCGTCGGATAGTGCACGCCCATGTAGACCCGGCAGAACCCTTCGAGCAGCGCGAGCAGAATCCCGATCACGCCGAACTTCCGGTGGGCGACGAACAACGCGACCGCCATCGCCATGGTGATCGTCGCGTGGTCGCTCACAAAGGAATAGTCGGTCTTCCCGGAAACCAGGACTTCGAGCCCCTCGTGGGTCCGGAACGGCCGGGGCCGCTCGACGAATCCCCTTATGGGGATGTTCACGAGAACGGCGAGCGCGGCGGCGAGCGGCGCCCAGAGGAGCGCGGCCACGGAGGACGCGGCGTCCTCACCCCCGCGCCGGCGCCCGCTCCACCAGCACCACAGGATGAGCAGCACCATTCCGAGCAGGATCCCGTACTCCCCGACGTACTCCATGACCCGGTCGAACCAGTGCGGGGCGTCCTTGGCCAGGCCGTTGATGTCGTAGAGCAGGTCGACGTCAGGGTTCGACCCGGTTTCGGCGAGAACAGCCATGGTGCTGCGGCCCCTTCGTCGTCTTTCCCGGCGTACCCATGTGCGCTCGGCTACGCCCTCAGGAACGCACGGCTCCCGTTAATACGTTCCACGTTCCACTGAATGATCACGCAGACGTTATCGAAGAGAGACACATCGCCGCAGCTCAGGGGGTGGGTTTCACGCTCGGTCACACGGTGGTGGGCAATGCTTTCGCGCCATCTTCGGTGACCCGGGTAGCGCCGAAGTACTCAGAAGTGTCGATCGGGTCGAACCGGATCACAGCACCTGTTCTCGGTGCGTCGATCATGTATCCGCCGCCCACATAAATACCCACATGATGGATGGCACGCGAATTTGTCGGGTCCTTGGAGAAGAACACCAGGTCTCCCGGCAGCAGTTCACTTCTGGCCGGATGAGGGCCCGCGTTGTACTGGTCGTTCGCGACGCGGGGAAGAGTGACGCCCACGCTCTCGTAAGAGGCCTGCGTCAGCCCCGAGCAGTCGAACCGCCCGCCCTGGGCGGCCGTACCGGTGCCGCCCCACAGATAAGGCGTCCCGAGCTTCTTCTGCGCGTAGTAAATGGCCCCCGCGGCCTGCTTGGAGGGATCGACCCGGCTCGTCGGCGCGGCGAAGCTCTCCTCCAGGGTCGTGATGGTCTTCACGTAGTTCTGGGTTTCCTTGTACGGCGGCACGCCCCCGTACTTGATGACCGCGTACGCGCCCGCGTTGTAGGAGGCGAGCATGTTGTCGGTGAGGTTTCCGGGCACGTCCTTCACATAGGACGCGAGCGAGCAGTCGTAGGAAGCCGCCGACGGAATGGCGTCGTTGGGGTCCCAGACGTCCTTGTCGCCGTCCCCGTCGCCGTCGACGCCGTGCGTGGCCCAGGTCCCCGGGATGAACTGCGCTATCCCCTGCGCCGCGGCCGCGCTCTGCGCGTGGGGGTTGAACCCGCTCTCCTGGTAGAGCTGGGCGGCGAGCAGGGCCGGGTTGATGGCGGGGCAGAGGTTGCCCCACTTCTGCACGAGCGCCTGGTAGGCGGCCGGCACGGCACCCTTGGCCAGGGATCTGGTGGCTCCGCCCACCCCGCCGGCGAGGTTGCCCGCGACGACGTAGACCCCGACGACGAGCAGCATCACGAAGCTGAGCCCCGCCCCGAGAGCGGCGCCCGCCACGAGCCACGCCTTACGCACCGTCAACCGCCCCTCACCGACCGGGAGTCCGCCCGCGCCAGTTTATGAGCTTCCCCGCCGGAAACCGGGGTACTCGGCGGGGTCGGCGCAAAGATCACCGCAGTGCGTCAGCAGACGGCCTCCCGGTAGAGCCCGGCGGCCTCCGCACCCAGGACCACGCTGTACGACACGTCGGGCGTCAGTCCGCCCTCCTCGTGCCCGCCCAGCACACCCACGACCTGCCCGTCGCCGTTCACCCAGGGGCTGCCGCTGGTCCCGCCGGTGAACTCCGGGCAATCTATGCGCTGTTGCGTACGGCTGTGCGCGGTGGGCCTGTTGGTGCAGCTGATCGGCACGTCCCGGGAGGAGGGGTACCCGGTGACCGTGACGGCGGTGGCCCCGGTCGCCGTACCCGTCGTGAACCGGTCCGCGCCGACGCGGTCCTGGACCTTCCCGTCCACGGTGGCGAAGGCGAGGTCGCTGTCCTCGTCCTGCGCCTTGGACCAGCCCTCGGGCAGGTACCGCTTCTCCACCTTCCACTTCCCGTAGGGCGCCCGGCCGTCCCGGTACCCGGGCTCGAACACCAGGTCGTCGCTGTCGTCGAGACAGTGCGCGGCCGTGACGACGAGGTCCTTGTCCGGGCTGCGGACGACGGAGGCGGTACAGACGTGCTGCTTGCCGTCGAACAGGGCGCCCACCAGGGCGTTCTGCCTGGTGGCGGGGGCGACCTCGGTCACCCCGAACGGCCCTGTGCCGTCGTCGGCGATCGCCTCGGAGGACGCGGTGACGGCGAGCAGGACGACGACGGCGTACAGAGCGGTACGTGGCGTGCGCTTCATCGGACGCCAGCATTCCGCACGAAGGTGAGAAAAGCGTCAACTGAGCGTACGAGTGTGGACGGAGCTCCCCTGGGAAGTCGGTTCCGAACGCCCAAGGGCCACGACTCCGTCCGCCTGCCCAGACGCCGACACCGGCCCCCGCAGCACAGCCGCCCTCGCCGGGTCCGTACGGTGTCCGGCCGCCCGCACGCCACACCGGCACCGGCCCGCCGCACAGCCCAGCCGGATCCGCCCGCCCCGCCCCCAGGAGGACCCCGTGTTCGACGGCTTCGAGCTGACCCACCGCCCAGGCCGCGACGGCGTCCGGCTGCGCGTACGCCACGGCGGCACCGGCCCCGCCGTCCTCCTGCTGCACGGCCACCCCCGCACCCACGCCACCTGGCACCGCGTGGCCCCGCTGCTGGCCGCCGCCGGGCACACCGTCGTCTGCCCCGACCTGCGTGGGTACGGCGGCTCCGACAAGCCCCCGACCGACCCGGAGCACCGCCCGTACTCCAAGCGCGCGATGGCCGGGGACTGCCTCGCGGTGATGCGCGGGCTGGGGCACGAGCGGTTCGCGGTCGTCGGCCACGACAGGGGCGCCTACGTGGCCACCCGCCTCACCCTGGACCACCCCGAGGCGGTGTCCGCGCTCAGCGTGCTGGACGCGGTCCCGATCGGGGAGGCCCTGCGCCGCTGCGACGCCGGTTTCGCCGCGAGCTGGTGGCACTGGTTCTTCCTCGGCCAGACCGCCAAGCCCGCCGAACGCGTCATCGACGCCGACCCGGACGCCTGGTACACGGCCACACCCGAGCAGATGGGCGCCGAGGCCTACGAGGACTTCCACCGCGCGATCCACGCCCCGGCCACCGTGCACGCCATGTGCGAGGACTACCGCGCCGGGCTCGGTGTCGACCGGGAGCACGACGACGCCGACCAGCGGGCCGGCCGGCGCATCGGCTGCCCGCTCCAGATCCTGTGGGCCACCCGCGACGACATGGCCGAGCTCTACGGCGACGTCGTCGCCGTCTGGCGCGACTGGGCCGGCGCCCACCTGGAAGGTGCCCCGATCGACTCCGGCCACCACATGGCCGAGGAGGCCCCGCAGGCCCTCGCGGACGCCCTGCGCGCCTTCTGGCAGAAGGTCTGACGCCCCTCTCCGTGATCCTTCGATTGTGTGCGACGCGTGTAGATGGTCAAGCCGTGACCATCCCCCGCCCATCCAGCCGCCATTGATCAGCAATCCCGCAACGCCCTTCGGTAAGGCGGTAGTCAGGATTCCGAAACCCGTCTTGTTGTCACGTACTCAACAAGGCGATGGTCTACGCGGGTCGCCGCCCCCACCGGAACCTCACCGGTGGTCCCCCACTGCAGGCCTCTGCAACCACTCCCAGGAGGCTGTACGTTGCGTACTTCCAACTCCCCCCACATAGCCGGCAGATGGCGCCGGGCCGGCTCCACCGCCGTGGCCACCACCGCCCTCGTGTTCGCCGGCCTCGGCACCGCCGCCCACGCGACGGCGGCCACGCCCGACCACGTGAGAGCCAAGACCGTCGCCACCGCCGTCGCGAAGGCGCACGTGCAGTACGAGAGCGCGTGTGACGCCACCCCCAAGAAGGGCTACGCCGCCTGCAACGCCCTGCGCGTCACCGCCGGCACCACCGCCTTCATGGAGAAGCAGGCCGCGCTCAAGGGCGTGACCGCCAAGACACTCAAGCCGAACGCCTCCTCCGCCACCCCGACCGGTTACGGCCCGAGCGACCTGCGCTCCGCCTACGGCCTGACCTCCGCGTCCGCCAACAACGGCGCCGGCCAGACCATCGCCATCGTCGACGCCTACGACGACCCCAACGCCGCCGCGGACCTGGCCACCTACCGCAGCTACTACGGCCTGCCGGCGTGCACGGTCGCGAACGGCTGCTTCAAGAAGGTCTCCCAGACCGGCTCCACGACTTCCCTGCCCACCGCCGACAGCGGCTGGGCCGGCGAGATCTCCCTCGACCTCGACATGGTCTCCGCGATCGCCCCCAACGCCCACATCCTGCTGGTCGAGGCGAGTTCGTCGAGCATGGCCAACCTGGGCAAGGCGGTGAACGAGGCCGTCACCCTGGGCGCCAAGTTCGTCTCCAACTCCTACGGCGGCTCCGAGTCGTCGTCGGACACCTCGTACGACTCCTCGTACTTCAACCACCCGGGTGTCGCCATCACCGTCTCCGCCGGCGACGAGGCCTACGGCGCCGAGTACCCGGCCGCCTCCAAGTACGTGACGGCGGTGGGCGGCACGGCCCTGAAGACCTCCTCCACCACCCGCGGCTGGACCGAGACGGTCTGGAAGACCAGCTCCACCGAGGGCACCGGCTCCGGCTGCTCGGCCTACGACGCCAAGCCGTCCTGGCAGACCGACACCGGCTGCACCAAGCGCATGATCGCCGACGTCTCCGCCGTCGCCGACCCCGCCACCGGCGTCTCCGTCTACGACTCCTACGGCTCCGACGGCACCGGCTGGAACACCTACGGCGGCACCAGCGCCTCCGCCCCGATCATCGCGTCGGTGTACGCCCTCGCGGGCACCCCGGGCAGCAGCGACTACCCGTCGCAGTACCCCTACGAGGACACCGCCGCCCTCAACGACGTGACCTCGGGCAACAACGGCACCTGCTCCACCAGCTACTTCTGCACCGCCGGGACGGGCTACGACGGCCCGACCGGCCTCGGCACCCCGCAGGGCCTGGCCGCCTTCGGCGGCTGAGCCACCCCCTGAACGTCCCCGTCGGGTCACGGGGACGCCGCCCTTGAGAGGGGGACGTGGGGTCCCCTCGGCGGCACCACGGCAACGGGCCACGACATCCGGTCGCGGCCCGTTCGCCGTATCTCCGCGCGTCACACACCTGTGAATCAGGTCAAGCGGGCGCCGCCCGCAGTCCAACGGCCTTTCATCGCCGGGTAATCCGAGCCCCGCTTCGGTAAGGCGTGAGTCAGGATTCCACCGGCTCCCTTGTTGTCACGTCCTCAACAAGAGGACGGTCGTCGCAGGCCGCCGCCCGCCACCCGGGACACCCCACCGACGGCACGCACCCGCACCGCCCCTGTTCCCCCGTCATCAGGAGGCTGCATCTTGCGTACCAACTCCCCCCACAGACGGCCCGGATGGCGCCGCGTCGGCACCGCCGCGGCCGCCACCGCCGCCCTCGCCCTGGCCGGCCTCGGCACCGCCGCCCACGCGGACGCCACGACCTCGTCCAAGGTCACCTGGACCGCGACCCCCTGCGCCACCCCCAAGAAGGCCGGCGAACTCGCCTGCAACTCCCTGCGCGTGACCGGCGGCACCACCGCCTTCCAGAAGGCCCAGCAGGCCCGCGGCGTCACCCCGAAGGCCGCCGACGCCGCCACCCCCACCGGCTACGGCCCCACCGACCTGCGGTCCGCCTACGGCCTGACCGCGGCCGCCGCCTCGGGCGGCACCGGTGCGACCGTCGCCATCGTCGACGCCTACAACGACCCCAACGCCGAGGCCGACCTCGCCACCTACCGCTCGTACTACGGCCTCCCCGCCTGCACCACCGCCAACGGCTGCTTCAAGAAGGTCTCCCAGACCGGCTCCACCACCTCCCTGCCCTCCAGTGACGCCGGCTGGTCCGAGGAGATCTCCCTCGACCTCGACATGGTTTCCGCGATCGCCCCCAACGCCCACATCCTGCTGGTCGAGGCGACCTCGCCCACGATGGCCAACCTCGGCAAGTCGGTGAACGAGGCGGTCACCCTCGGCGCCAAGTTCGTCTCCAACTCCTACGGCGGCTCGGAGTCGTCGAGCGACACGTCCTACGACTCCTCGTACTTCAACCACCCCGGCGTCGCCATCACCGTCAGCGCCGGCGACTCGGGCTACGGCGCCGAGTACCCGGCCGCCTCCAGGTACGTGACCTCGGTCGGCGGCACCGCCCTCTCCACCTCCTCCAACGCCCGCGGCTGGACCGAGAGCGTCTGGAAGACCAGCTCCACCGAGGGCACCGGCTCCGGCTGCTCCGCCTACGACGCCAAGCCCTCCTGGCAGACCGACACCGGCTGCACCAGGCGCATGATTTCGGACGTCTCCGCCGTCGCCGACCCGGCCACCGGCGTCTCCGTCTACGACTCCTACGGCATCACCGCCGGCTGGTACACCTTCGGCGGCACCAGCGCCGCCGCCCCGATCATCGCGAGTGTCTACGCGCTGGCCGGCACCCCCGGGAGCAGCGACTACCCGGCCCAGTACCCCTACAAGCACACCTCCGCCCTCAACGACGTGACCTCGGGCAACAACGGCTCCTGCACCACGAGCTACTTCTGCACCGCCGGGACGGGCTACGACGGCCCGACCGGCGTGGGCACCCCGGAAGGAGTAACCGGCTTCACCAGCTGACTCTCCGTCAACGAACGGGCCGCGGGGCTCCCCTCCCGCGGCCCGTTCGTCATACCGGGGGCGGTCCGGGTTAGCCTTCACCCGCAGAACATCGGTGCCAGAAGCACCGCAGGTCGTAAGAGGGGTCAACGACGGAACCACACGACAGGTTCCGCTCAGGCCTCATTGCCCGGCGTGACCTGCCGTGATACACAGAGTGACCAGACAGTCATTCGTACGAAACCCGTCGGCCAATGCCGCCAAGTCGACATACGACGGCAGAATTGTCGGCGACAATGAGGACTGACCTCTGCGCCCACGCAGGGGGACGGAACTACCCACCAGGGGCGGTGACTTACATGTTCTTTGCGGCCGACAAGGGCGACATCAACACCATCATCGGCGGGATCGCTCCCGACTGGGGGCCTTTCGGGGCGCTGGGGACCGAGGCCAAGACGATGATCCAGGTCGTCATGGCGGTCGCCATCCTGCTCTGCCTCGGCATCGCCATCTGGGGCGCCGCCAAGCAGCGCATCGGCGCCACCGCCCTGCGGGACACCTTCAGCGCGGAACAGGGCAAGGGCCTCATCGTCGCGGGCCTGACCGGAGTCTTCATCATCGGCTCCCTGGGCACGCTCTTCACCATCGTGTACGGAATGGCCGTATAGCCGCAGCGTCCGGTCGACGCACCTCCAGTCCGGCCGGGCGCTCCCGGTACCCCCTCCTACCCCACCCGTCCGCAGTGCCCACCGGCTGAGGTTGCGTTCCCTGATGTCGAGTCACCACACCGCACCCGCGCGGGAACCAGCGCGGCTACCGTCGTACTCCTACGGGTTTTCGTACGACGTCGAGGGGGCGTGAGCGGCATGAGTCCGGACGACGACCACGAGGGCTACGGCGGCACGGGCCAGACCCGCACCCGCTACCCCGAGCGCCCCGGCGACGTCTACGGCGGCGCCCGCCGCACCCCCCGCTCCTCCTCCAGAAGCCTCGTCACCGTCGTAGGCGTCATCGTCCTCCTGATCGCAGCAATCGCCTTCGCGAACCGCGGCGACAACGCCTCGGACTCGACGGCGACGGGGACGGGGGCGGGGGGCGAACCGAAGAGCTCCTCCACGGCCCCGAGCGGCACCAAGCCCGTGAAGAGCACCTCGGGTGCGATCCCCACCGGCTACGCGCACGACACGCAGGGCGCCCAGAGCGCCGCGGCGAACTACGCGGTGGCGCTGGGCGCGGCCGACATGTTCAACAAGGCCCAGCGCGACGCGATCCTCCAGACCGTCATCGCCCCGGCGCGCCTTGCAGGTTTCCGATCGACCCTCGACCAGGCCTACACGCCGGCCTTCAACAAGACGGTCGGACTGAACGACGACGGCTCCGCACCCGCCGGCTCCACCTTCGTGTCCCGTACGAGTCCCATCGGCACCAAGGTCACCGCGTCCGCCCAGAACAGCGTGACCGTCGAGGTCTGGTGCAGCGGGCTGCTCGGCATGGCGGGCGAGAACTCCACGAACCCTGTCACCAACAGCTGGTTCACCATCACCATGCAGCTCGAATGGGTCTCCGGCGACTGGAAGGTCGCCACACAGTCCCAGAAGGCAGGCCCGGCGCCCGTCCCCGGCGACGACCAGGCCTCCAGCGCCGACGAAATGGCAAAGGCTGTCGATGAGTACGGAGGGTTCACCTATGCCCGGTAGTCGCTACGTGCTCAAGGCCGCCGCCGCGGTCACCGCCGTACAGAGCGCGACCGTGCTGCTGGCGACCCGCGCCTTCGCGGTCCCCTCGCCCACCCCGACGCCCTCGGCGAGCAACGACGCCTGTCGTCTCCTCAGCGGGGCCTCCAAGGCGCTGTGCGAGAGCGACCGCAGCAACAAGTCGAGCGGAGGGTCGATCACCGACGACCCCACCACCACGCTCGACCCCATGTCCTCGCTGGCCAACAGCTGCGCCAAAGCCGCCGCCTGGACCATCACCAAACTCAGCGACGCCGTCAAGGACACCGCCAACGTCGACTTCACCAACCAGAAGTTCCTCCAGCAGTACGCCGTCGTCTTCGCCGCCTCCACCATCCTCACCCTCCTCCTGTGGCTGCTCGCCGTCGCCAAGCGCGCAGTGAGAGGCGTCCCCCTCTCCACCGCCCTCAGCGAAGCCATCGGGTTCCTCTGGCTCACCGTCCTCGCCTCCGCCTTCACCCCCCTCATCCTCTACACCGTCGTCTCGGCCACCGACGGCGTCTCAGAAGTCCTCGCGAAAGCCACCGGCGACCAGACCGACACCTTCTTCGGCACCTTCTCCGGCGCCCTCCAGAAGGGCAACGACATCGGCGGCGGCCCCATCATGCTGATCGTCGTCTCCCTGGTCAGCATCCTCGCCGCCGGAGTCCTCTGGCTGGAGCTCGTGATCCGCGCCGCCCTCCTCTACGTCGGCGCCCTCCTCGGCACCGTCGTCTACGCCGGCCTCGTCGACAAGAACCTCTGGGGCCACGTCCGCCGCTGGGCCGGCATCATGATCGCCGTCATCCTGGTCAAACCGGTGATCGTCATCGTCCTCGGCCTCGCCGGCGCGCTCTCCTCCGACGACGGCCCCGACGCCTTCTCCGCTGTCGTCTCCGGCCTCGCCATCATCCTGCTCGCCATCTTCGCCAGCGCGATGATCTACCGCTTCGTCCCCGGCTTCGGCGACGAGATCGCCGGCTCCCGCAACAACCGCATCATGCAGGGCGCCGAAGGCAAGGCGGCGGCCGTCATCAGCTCGCCCGCCACCCTCGTCGCCCAGGGCATCAAGACCCACAGCTCCCGGGCCGACAACAACGGTCAGGCCTCCGGAGGTTCGGGCGCCCGCCCGAGCAACCCGGCGTCCGGCGGAGTCGCCGCCCACAGCTCGCGCACCCCGAACGGAGGCGGCGGATCTGTCCCCTCCGCCGCTCCCGCTCCCCGCGCCGGCAACCCGGTGAACACCCCGCACGCCAGCAACACCCGCAACAGCAACAGCACAGGAGGTGACGGGCGTTGACGACCGAGTCCCACGTGTCGCATGCGGTCACGCCCCGCCGGACATATCTGATCGGCCGCGCCCGGCCGAACGCGATCGTCGGCAGGAACCGTGAGTCGGGCGAGATCGCGCTCATCATCGTGGGCGCGTTCCTCGGCATGATGTGCGGGCTCCTCGTCCCGGTGCTCTCCCTGCGCATCGTGCTCCTGATGGGCTTCCCGCTCGTCGCGCTCGCCGCGGTCTACGTGCCGTACAAGCGCCGCACCTTCTACAAGTGGTTCGAGATCAACCGCAGTTACAAGCGCACCCTGCGCCAGGGCACCACCTACCGCTCCTCCGTCATGGAAGCCGGCACCCACGCCGACGGCCGCGAGGTCGAGGTCGGCCCGCCCCCCGGCATCGGCCGCATCAACTGGCTCGCCGCCCCGTTCGGCCCCGACGAGATCGCCGTCCTCCTGCACGCGGACCGCCGTACCGTCACCGCCGCCATCGAGATCGAGGGCCCCGGCGTCGGCCTGCGCGACTCCGAGGACCAGGAAGCCCTCGTCGACCGCTTCGGCACCCTCCTCAAGCACGTGGCCAACGGCGACGGCTTCGTCACCCGCCTCCAGATGCTCGCCCGCACCCTCCCCGCCGACCCCGACGCCCACGCCAAGGACGTCGCCGTACGCGGGGACGACAAAGCGCTGCCCTGGCTCCAGTCGTCGTACGACCAACTCCAGTCGATGGTGTCCACCAGCAGCGAGCAGCACCGCGCGTACCTGGTCGCCTGCATGCACTACACCCGCGAACTCGCCGCCGAGGCCCAGGCGATGGCCCGCGCGGCCCGCCCCCAGTCCGGCCGCAGGCTCGACCGGGACGCCGGTCTCGCGGTGGTCATGGCCCGCGAGCTGACCGACATCTGCTCGCGCCTCCAGGAGGCCGACATCCGCGTACGCCAGCCGCTCGGCCAGGGCCGGCTGTCGTCGCTCATCCACTCCATGTACGACCCCGACCACCCCATCGACCACATCCAGGCGATGACCCAGCGCAACGCCTGGCCGGCCGAACTCGACGCCATGGAACCGACGTTCCTCCAGGCGAAGACGAGGGAGTCCTCCACCCGCGCGCCCTGGTGCCACGCCACCGCCTGGGTCAAGGAGTGGCCGATGACCCCGGTCGGCGTCAACTTCCTGGCACCCCTGCTCGTGCACACCCCGGACGTCATCCGCACGGTCGCCGTCACGATGGACCTCGAACCCACCGAGATCGCCATCGAACGCATGCTGACCGAGAAGACCAACGACGAGGCGGAGGCGTCCCGCGCGGCCAAGATGAACCGCACGATCGACCCCCGTGACGTGGCCGCCCACTCCCGCCTCGACCAGCGCGGCGAGGACCTCGCGAGCGGCGCGGCCGGCGTCAACCTGGTCGGCTACATCACCGTCTCCTCCCGCTCCCCCGAGGCCCTGGCCCGCGACAAGCGGACCATCCGGGCCTCGGCAGGAAAGTCGTACCTGAAGCTGGAGTGGTGCGACCGCGAGCACCACCGCGCCTTCGTGAACACGCTTCCGTTCGCCACCGGCATCCGAAAGTAGGGGACCAAGCATGCGGGATCCGCTGTCCGTCCTCACCGACGCCTTCACGTCCTTCCTCTTCGGGAAGGTCGAGACGACCCGCCTGCCGGTCCGCACGTCCACCGGCCAGGCGCAGGCGGTCTACCTCCCGACCGCCGCGCCCGGCCTCGGTGACTCGGGCGTGATCATCGGCCGCGAGGTCTACTCCGGCAAGGGCTACATCTACGACCCCTTCCAGCTCTACGGCCAGCAGCTCCCGGCCCCCCACTGGCTGGTCCTGGGCGAGTCGGGCAACGGCAAGTCGGCCCTCGAGAAGACCTACGTCCTAAGGCAGTTGCGCTTCCGGGACCGCCAAGTCGTCGTCCTGGACGCCCAGGGCGAGGACGGCGCCGGTGAATGGAACCTCATCGCGCAGGAGTTGGGGATAACTCCCATCCGGCTCGACCCGATGGCCGCCCTGGACCAGGGCATCCGCCTCAACCCGCTGGACCCGGCGATCACCACGACCGGCCAGCTCGCCCTGCTGCGGACCATCATCGAGGTCGCGATGGGCCACGGCCTCGACGAGCGCTCCGGCTTCGCCCTCAAGGTCGCGCACGCCTACGTCAACGAGTCGATCGTCGAACGCCAGCCGATCCTCACGGACATCGTGGAGCAGCTACGGCACCCCGAGCCCGAGTCGGCCGAGGCGATGAACGTCGACATAGAGGACGTACGCGCCTGGGGCCTCGATGTCGCCCTGGTCCTGGACCGCCTGGTCGACGGTGACCTGCGCGGCATGTTCGACGGCCCGACCACGGTCGGCATCGATCTGGACGCGCCGCTGATCGTCTTCGATTTGTCCCACATCGACCGCAACTCCATCGCCATGCCCATCCTCATGGCGATCGTGGGCGTTTGGCTGGAACACACCTGGATCCGCCCCGACCGGAAGAAGCGCATCTTCCTGGTCGAGGAGGCCTGGCACATCATCAACAGCCCCTTCGTGGCCCAACTCTTCCAGCGCCTGCTGAAGTTCGGCCGCCGGCTCGGCCTGTCCTTCGTGGCGGTCGTCCACCACCTGTCCGACGTGGTGGACGGAGCAGCGGCGAAGGAAGCGGCCGCGATCCTCAAGATGGCCTCGACCCGCACCATCTACGCCCAGAAAGCCGACGAGGCCCGGGCCACGGGCCGCGTCCTGGGCCTGCCCCGCTGGGCCGTCGAGATCATCCCCTCCCTCACCCCCGGCATCGCCGTCTGGGACGTCAACGGCAACGTCCAGGTCGTCAAACACCTGGTCACCGAGACGGAACGGCCACTGGTCTTCACCGACCGCGCGATGACGGAGTCCTCCGCGGACCGCGAACTCGCCGACGACGCCCTGCGCGCGGCCGAACTGGAGGCGGAGGAGAGGGCGGCCGCCTTCGTGGAACAGCACATGGGCGACTCCGAGTCGACGGTGGCGTAGAAGGGGGCGGACAGTGGTGAGACCGGACGACCGCCGACGGGACCCTCGCGAAGCCCGGGAGGCCCAGGGAGGCATCCCGGACGGCCTCCTGGTCGGCATACTCGCCTTCCTCGTCGGCATGACCCTGCTGGTCTGGACGGCGACGGGCCTGGCGGGCCTGTTCACCCACGGCCACTGGCCCCGGTCCGTCACCTTCACCCGCACCCCCCTGGCCATGCGCCACCTCATCGGCCACCCCCAGGACATCCCGGGCGCCTGGCCCGACACCCCGCCCACCCAGCTCTCCGGCTACGGCCTGGTCTGGGGCCTGCTGATCGGCCAGCTGATGATCCTGGTCGTCCTGACCATCTTCGTGATGGGCACCCTGGCCCGCTGGAGAGCGGTACGGGCGAGAACGAAAGCGGAAAAGCTGGCGGCAAGGGAACGCCGTAGAGCTCCGGAACCGGTGCACGAGGTACCGGCCCCGAGACCATCCGCGGAGCAGGCGCCGACCGTTTCAGCCCCGCCGGGCGATCCACTGAGCTCAACGGCGAGCGCCCCGCCCGGGCTCCCCCATCCCGCAGAGCCACTCCGTACAACGCCCGCGACGGCCAATCTGCCCACTTCTCTGTCCAACGGTGAACGGGTGGGCGGGTGGGAAACATCCCGCGCCGAAGGCGCGATCTTCTACGCCCCCAGGGCAACCCGCCACACCACCGCCACCCAGACCATCAGAGACGCCGAGGGCCCCGCACTCGTAGTCACCTCGAACCCCACCCTCTGGCAGGACACCAAGGACGCCCGAGCCAAACTCGGCCCGGTCCACGTCTACGACCCCACCCACCTCTGCGACACCCCGGCCCGCCTCCACTGGTCACCGACAACCGGCTGCGAGAACAAGGAAACCGCGAAGGCCAGAGCCACCGCCCTCCTCGCCCCCGTCCGCCCCACCGCGAAGATCGACCAGGCCGTCACCGACGTGGCCGAAACGCTCCTGCGCAGCTACCTCCACGCCGCCGCCCTGGAGTCCCGCACCATCCGCCACGTCCACCGCTGGTGCCAGGGCACCCAGATCCAGGACGCGGTACGAACCCTTCGCACCCACCCGAAGGCCGCCCCCGGCTCCGCGGGCGAACTAGAAGCAGCCCTGACAGGGCACCCGGAGCGCAGGGACATCGCCCAGGAACTGACGGCACGGGCACTCTCCGCCCTCTTCACCGTCAACATCCGCGAGGCATGCACTCCCAACCGAAATGATGCCCTTGCCTTGGATTCCTTCGTCCACGAAGCGGGAACGCTTTATCTGGTCGGCGAATCCATCGAGGACCCCAGGACCAACCCTGGCGCGATGCCCCTTCTGACGGCTCTCGCCTCCAGCGTGGTCGAGCGTGGCCGGCGCATGGCCGAACGGTCATCCGCCGGTCGCCTCGACCCACCACTGACCTTCGTCCTGGACGACGTCGCAGCCGTGGCCCCGCTTCCCCAGCTGCCGGAGCTCCTGGCCACCGGAGCGGACCGCGGCCTGCCGACCCTGGCCCTGCTCCGCTCCCGGGAACAGGCCCGCACCCGCTGGCCGGACGCCGAACTGCCCGTGTAAGTGCACGAGCGTTCTCACGAGCGTTCGAGCACGAACTCCAACTCGGACTCCCCGGCAGCCTCCGCGAGCGGCACCACCACACCGCTCGGCACGAACCCCGTCCTGCGATAGAACCGCTGCGCCCGCGCATTGTCCTCGTGCACGATCAGCCGCACCCGCTCGGCCCCGTGCGCCCAGGCCCACTCCAGGGCCGCGTCGAACAGCACGTCGGTGAGCCCGCTGCCCCGCTCCTCGGGGCGCACGAAGACACCGACGAGATGCCCCTGCTTTTGCTCCACGGGGAACCCGGCCCAGTCCGTGGTACCGGGTTCCTCGATCAGCACGGTCACCATCCCGACCCACTGACCGTCAGGCGCCTCGGCGATGACCGTCTGCGCCCCGTCCGCCCCCTCCGCGCCGGAGGCCGTGCGCTCCTGCCAGAAGGAATCAGGCCGGCCAAGGGCCTCCTCATAGGTCTCCAGATAGGCAAGAGGCGCGACAGGATCCTGAAGCGCCTCCAGCCGCAGAGCCTTGGCGGCAGCCCACTCATCAGCACGAACGGACCGAATCACATAATTCATGCCGACCACAGTAGTACGGAAAAACAGAAAACCCCCGTTCCGAATGGAACGGGGGTTTTCTCAAAATTTGTTCGGCGGTGTCCTACTCTCCCACAGGGTCCCCCCTGCAGTACCATCGGCGCTGTAAGGCTTAGCTTCCGGGTTCGGAATGTAACCGGGCGTTTCCCTCACGCTATGACCACCGAAACACTATGAGATTAGACCGGATAAGACACGGTCGTTGCCTCAGAACTAACACAGTGGACGCGAGCAAATATGGACAAGCCCTCGGCCTATTAGTACCGGTCACCTCCACCCATTACTGGGCTTCCAGATCCGGCCTATCAACCCAGTCGTCTACTGGGAGCCTTAACCC
>NZ_KB911797.1:0-46004 GCF_000383655.1 Streptomyces sp. 351MFTsu5.1
AGGCCGAGGGCTTGTCCATATTTGCTCGCGTCCACTGTGTTAGTTCTGAGGCAACGACCGTGTCTTTTCCGGTCGAACTTCATAGTGTTTCGGTGGTCATAGCGTGAGGGAAACGCCCGGTTACATTCCGAACCCGGAAGCTAAGCCTTACAGCGCCGATGGTACTGCAGGGGGGACCCTGTGGGAGAGTAGGACACCGCCGAACTCCTTTTATAGCTCCGGCTCTTGGGCACTGCCCAAGAGCCGGAGCTTTTTTGCGTTGAGGTAGGGTCAGGGAGCATCGTTGGCACGTTTCCCACAGGAGGCCCCCGGGTGGAGGTCCAGGAGACCCGGGTCCAGACGGACCGGGTCCTCACCATCCCCAACATCCTCAGCATGGCGCGGCTCGTTGGGGTGCCGCTCTTCCTGTGGTTGATCCTCAGGCCTGAGTTCGGAGGGCCCAAGAGTGACGGCTGGGCATTGCTGGTGCTCGCTCTCAGCGGCATCAGCGACTACCTGGACGGCAAGCTGGCACGCAAGTGGAACCAGATCAGCAGTCTCGGCCGGCTGCTCGACCCGGCCGCCGACCGGCTCTACATTCTTTCGACCCTGGTCGGACTCACCTGGCGTGAGATTCTGCCGATCTGGTTGACGGCTGCACTTCTCTTGCGAGAGCTGGTTCTCCTGGTGATGGTGGGCATCCTCAGGCGTCACGGTTATCCGCCGCCCCAGGTGAACTTCCTCGGCAAGGCCGCCACCTTCAACCTGATGTACGCCTTCCCCTTGCTCCTGCTCAGTGACGGAACGGGTTGGCTCTCGTCACTCGCTGCTATTTTCGGATGGGCGTTCGCTGGATGGGGTACAACCCTGTACTGGTGGGCAGGAGTCCTCTACGTGGTGCAAGTCCGCCGCCTGATTCGTGCGGACGCCATGGCCGATTGAACTCGTCCCTGCGGCACGGCCGAAGCGGCTCGATGGCCCCCGGCGGAAAAGTGCGGGACAATCTGGGCGGGTGAAGTCGGCTAGACCGTCATCTCTTGGAGGAGGACGCTTCCGACATGAAGGCCGTCGTGATGGCCGGAGGCGAAGGCACACGCCTTCGTCCCATGACCTCAAGCATGCCCAAGCCGCTCCTGCCGGTGGCCAACCGGCCGATCATGGAGCACGTTCTGAGGCTGCTCAAAAGGCATGGGCTCAACGAGACCGTGGTCACCGTCCAGTTCCTGGCCTCTCTGGTCAAGAACTACTTCGGTGACGGCGAGGAGCTCGGCATGGAGCTCTCCTATGCCAATGAGGAGAAGCCACTCGGTACCGCCGGAAGCGTCAAGAACGCCGAAGAGGCGTTGAAGGACGATGCTTTCCTTGTCATCTCCGGTGATGCCCTGACCGACTTCGACCTCACCGAGCTCATCAACTTCCACAAAGAAAAGGGCGCGCTGGTCACCGTCTGTCTGACGCGTGTGCCCAATCCCCTTGAATTCGGTATCACCATCGTCGACGAAGAGGGCAAGGTCGAGCGCTTCCTGGAGAAGCCGACCTGGGGCCAGGTCTTCTCGGACACCGTGAACACGGGCATCTATGTCATGGAGCCCGAGGTCTTCGACTATGTCGAGGCCGATGTGCCCGTCGACTGGTCCGGTGATGTCTTTCCCCAGTTGATGAAGGAAGGCAAGCCGGTCTACGGCTATATCGCGGAGGGCTACTGGGAGGACGTCGGTACCCACGAGAGCTACGTGAAGGCCCAGGCCGACGTCCTCGAGGGCAAGGTCGACGTCGAGATCGACGGGTTCGAGCTCTCCCCGGGCGTATGGGTGGCCGAGGGTGCCGAAGTGCATCCCGATGCCGTTCTCCGCGGCCCCCTGTACATCGGGGACTACGCGAAGGTCGAGGCCGGCGCCGAGATCCGGGAACACACCGTCGTCGGCTCCAACGTCGTCGTGAAGAGCGGGGCCTTTCTGCACAAGGCCGTCGTGCACGACAACGTGTACGTGGGCCAGCAGAGCAATCTCCGCGGCTGTGTCGTCGGAAAGAACACCGACATCATGCGTGCCGCCCGGATCGAGGACGGCGCGGTCATCGGCGACGAGTGCCTCGTCGGCGAGGAATCGATTATTCAGGGGAATGTCCGGGTCTACCCGTTCAAGACCATCGAAGCCGGCGCCTTCGTCAACACCTCGGTCATCTGGGAGTCCAGGGGACAGGCGCATCTCTTCGGCGCCCGTGGGGTGTCCGGCATCCTGAACGTCGAGATCACGCCGGAGCTCGCCGTCAGACTGGCCGGTGCCTATGCGACGACCCTCAAGAAGGGTTCGACGGTCACTACGGCCCGCGACCACTCCCGAGGCGCCCGGGCGCTGAAGCGGGCGGTGATCTCCGCCCTTCAGGCCAGCGCGATCGACGTACGCGACCTGGAGAACGTGCCGCTGCCCGTTGCGCGGCAGCAGACCGCTCGGGGCAGTGCCGGCGGGATCATGATCCGGACCACGCCCGGGGTGCCGGACTCCGTGGACATCATGTTCTTCGACGGGCGGGGCGCGGACCTTTCGCAGGGCAGCCAGCGGAAGCTGGACCGGGTGTTCGCGCGGCAGGAGTACCGGCGGGCGTTCCCCGGCGAGATCGGGGATCTGCACTTCCCGGCGAGCGTCTTCGACTCGTACACCGGTTCGCTGCTGCGGAACGTGGACATCACCGGAATCGCCGAGTCCGGGCTGAAGGTGGTCGTCGACGCCTCGAACGGCAGCGCGGGTCTGGTGCTGCCCAGTCTGCTCGGGAAGCTCGGGGTGGACTCGCTCACCATCAACCCGGGACTCGACGAGTCCCGGCCGACCGAGACGGCCGACGCGCGGCGGTCCGGCCTGGTGCGGCTGGGAGAGATCGTGGCGTCCGCGCGGGCCGCGTTCGGTGTGCGCTTCGACCCCGTGGGCGAGCGGCTGTCCCTGGTGGACGAGAAGGGGCGGATCATCGAGGACGACCGCGCGCTGCTCGTCATGCTCGACCTGGTCGCCGCCGAGCGGCGCAGCGGCCGTGTGGCGCTTCCGGTGACGACCACGCGGATCGCGGAGCAGGTGGCGGCGTATCACGGCACGCAGGTCGAGTGGACCACCACCTCGCCCGACGATCTCACCAGGGTCGGACGCGACGACTCGACGATCTTCGGCGGTGACGGCAAGGGCGCCTTCATCGTGCCGGAGTTCAGCAGCGTCTTCGACGGTACGGCGGCCTTCGTACGCCTGATCGGGCTGGTGGCGCGGACGCAGCTCACGCTCAGCCAGATCGACGCGCGGATCCCGCGGGCGCATGTCCTCAAGCGGGACCTGGCGACGCCGTGGGCCGTCAAGGGACTGGTGATGCGGCGGGTCGTGGAGGCGGCGGGCGATCGCTTTGTCGACACGACCGACGGTGTCCGGGTCGTCGAGACCGACGGACGCTGGGTGATGGTGCTGCCCGACCCGGCGGAGGCGGTCACCCATCTGTGGGCCGAGGGGCCGGACGACGCGTCCGCACAGGCCCTGCTGGACGAGTGGTCGGCGGTCGTGGACAGCGCCGGCCGCTGAGCCCACGCACGCACGCGTGCCGGACATGTGTCCCCAAGGGGGCGTGTCCGGCACGCCGATGGGGCCATTCGGAGGTAGGGGCCGCGACGTGCGACGATGTGCGGCATGCCGCAGCAGCCCCCCATTCGGAGCACCCCCACGCGACCCCCGCGTCCGGACGCCTCCATGTCGCTGCTCACCAACGTCATGGATCACAGCCTCGACGACGGGTACGCCGAGGCGGCGGCCCGCAAGAAGGCCGCCGGCGAGGGTGGGCTGCCCAAGACGTTGCGGGCGAGGCTCGGTCTGGCCCTCGGCCTGGTGCTCGCCGCGCTGGTGGTCACCGTGGGGGCGGCTCAGGCGCGGGTGGCGGCTCCGGTGGTGGCCAAGGAGCGCCAGGAGCTCATCGACCGCATCGACCGCGAGGGCGATACGGCCGACAAGCTCGAGGAAAATGTCGACACGCTGCGCGACGACGTGAGTTCGCGGCAGCGGGAGGCGCTCAAGCAGAGCGGGGAGAGCGGCAAGGCCGACCTCGTGGGCATCCTGTCGGGCGCCGCGGCGGTGCACGGGCCCGGCGTCAAGCTGGTCGTGAACGACGCCAAGGAAGCCACCACGGGCGGCGACGGCAACCCGCGTGAGACGTCGGGGTTCTCCGACACCGGACGGGTGCGCGACCGGGACATGCAGCGCGTGGTCAACGGGCTGTGGGAATCGGGTGCCGAGGCCATCTCCATCAACGGACAGCGGCTGACCGCCCTGTCGGCGATCAGGGCCGCGGGTGACGCGATACTGGTCGACAACAAGCCGCTGGTTCCGCCGTATACGGTGCTTGCGGTGGGGGACGGGCAGCGGCTGAGCACCAGGTTCCAGAACAGCGCCGACGGGCTGTATCTGCACGCTCTTCAAGGGGACTACGGCATCCGGACCGCGATCTCCGTGGAGGACGACCTCCGGTTGCCGGCCGCACCGAGTGTGATCGTACGTACAGCAAAGCCGAGAACTGAGAAGGGCACATCGTGATCGCCGTACTGGGCCTCGTCGTGGGAGTCGTGGCCGGCCTGTTGGTCCGGCCCGAGGTTCCGGCTGTTGTCGAGCCTTATCTGCCGATCGCCGTGGTGGCGGCGCTGGACGCCGTCTTCGGTGGTCTGCGCGCCATGCTCGACGGCATCTTCGACGACAAGGTCTTCGTCGTGTCGTTCCTGTCGAACGTAGTCGTGGCCGCGCTGATCGTGTTCCTGGGCGACAAGCTGGGTGTGGGCGCCCAGCTGTCGACCGGTGTCGTCGTCGTGCTCGGGATCCGCATCTTCTCGAACGCCGCGGCGATCCGCCGGCACGTCTTCAGGGCGTGACGCCGATGAGCGAGCAGGAAGAGACGCCCGGCAACGGGCTGCGCAGGGAACTGCCCGAGGAACTCCCGGCGGAGCAGCAGGCGACGCCCGTCGAGGAGACCGCGGGTCCGGCGGCGGAGGCCGACCTGACCGGTCGTCAGAGGCTGGTCAAGGGCCTGTGGCCGCCGCGTGTGACCCGGGCCCAACTCATCGTCGCGGTGCTGCTGTTCGGCCTCGGGTTCGGTCTCGCCGTCCAGGTGGCGTCGAACAGTGACAGCGACAGTGCGCTGCGGGGGGCGAGGCAGGAAGATCTCGTGCGCATCCTCGATGAACTGGACGACCGCACCCAGCGTCTTGAAGACGAGAAGCAGGGCCTCGAGAAGCAGCGGGACGAGCTGGAGAACAGCTCCGACCAGGCGGAGGAGGCCCGCAAGCAGACGGTCGAGAAGGAGCGGCAACTCGGCATCCTGGCGGGCACGGTGGCCGCGCAGGGGCCGGGCATCGAGATGACGATCCAGGACACCAAGGGGACGGTCGAGTCGGACATGCTGCTCGACGCGATCCAGGAGCTGCGGGCGGCGGGCGCGGAGGCGATTCAGGTGAACGGCGTGCGGGTCGTCGCCGGTACCTATCTGTCGGACTCCGACAAAAGCGTGAGCGTCGACGGGAACAAGATCACCGCTCCGTTTCGTTTCAAGGTCATCGGCAATCCGCAGGACCTGGAACCGGCGCTCAACATCCCTGGAGGCGTGGTGCAGACTCTCGAGAAGGAGCAGGCCACGGTGGCCGTGGAGCGGTCGGACAAGATCGTCGTGGACGCCTTGCGGGCGGCGAAGCGGCCTGACTACGCTCGGTCGTCCTCCCGGTGAACCGGGGGTGCATGCGGCGCGTCGGGCAAGGGCATGAGGTTGCGGGGGGTCGGCGCACCGATTGGGTGGTGCGTGGTGGAAACTGTCTGGTGGAAACGGACGTTGTCAGGGTGTCCGGGTCGGCCGGTGTGTTCAATCAGGGTTCGTCCTGCCCCACGGGCGGGTCTGTTTCGGTCAAGGGGAATCGCCCGTGAAGTTGTTTCAGAAGTTGTTCGGCAAGAGCGCGCGAGAGGGTAGCGACAACAACGCCACCGCTCGGCACCGCGCACAGCCCGAAGCCGAGGGCCAGCGCCCGCTGTTCCGGGACCAGGTCGGCGGCCCGGGCGGTGACATTTCCGGAGGTCAGGGCGTGCCGTCTGTTGACCCTGCCCAGTCCGGCGGCATAGGTTTCGGGCAGCCGTCAACCTCAAGTACGGGTGGAGGGTTTTCCCCTATGTCGGCCCAGGTGTGTACGAGGTGCGGTAACCGCAACGCGGAGAACAGCCGCTTCTGCTCCAACTGCGGCGCCCCGCTGCGGGCCGGTGCGGTTCCCGAGCGTCCCTCGGAGACGACCTCCACCATCTCCATCTCCGGCCTCGAGGCCTACGACTCGGAGGTCACCGGCCAGACCCAGATGCCGGCGCTCTCCCCGGAGGCCCAGGCCGCCGTGGACGCGCTGCCGCTGGGCTCCGCGCTGCTGGTCGTGCGCCGCGGTCCGAACTCGGGCAGCCGCTTCCTGCTGGACGGCGAGCTGACCACGGCCGGCCGTCACCCGCAGAGCGACATCTTCCTCGACGACGTCACCGTCTCGCGCCGCCACGTGGAGTTCCGCCGGGGCCAGGACGGCTCGTTCACGGTGTCCGACGTGGGCAGTCTCAACGGCACGTACGTCAACCGTGAGCGGATCGACTCGGTCGCCCTGAACAACGGCGACGAGGTGCAGATCGGCAAGTACCGGCTGGTGTTCTACGCGAGCCAGCAGGGCTACTGACCCTCCCAGGGAAGGTCCATGCTTCAAACACCGGGCGGCGGTGCCGGACACGGCACCGCCGCGACGGACAGTGGACTGATGAGCATCGGCACGGTGCTGAACGTGCTGCGCGACGAGTTTCCCGAAGTGACCATCTCCAAGATCCGTTTCCTGGAGTCCGAGGGCCTCATCGAGCCGCAGCGGACGCCCTCCGGGTACCGCAAGTTCAGCAACCGGGACGTCGAGCGACTCGGCCACGTCCTGAGGATGCAGCGGGACCACTATCTGCCGCTCAAGGTCATCCGGGAGCACCTGGACGCCATGGAGCGGGGCGAGGCCGTCGCGCTGCCCACGGTGGGCCGTCAGCGGGACGGAGAAACGGTCCTGGAGGTCTCCGAGGGACCCACCGCGGCCCGGATCGGCCGTGCCGAGCTGCTGGCCGCCGCCGAGATCGGTGAGCCGGAGCTCGCGGAGTGGGAGTCGTACGGGCTCATCACCCCGCTGCCGGACGGGGCGTACGACGCCGAGGCGGTGACCGTGGCCGCGCTCGTCGTCGAGCTCGGGCGGTTCGGGATCGAGCCGCGGCACCTGCGGGCGATGAAGGCCGCCGCGGACCGTGAGGCGGGGCTCGTGGACCAGGTGGTGGCTCCGCTGAAGCGCCACCGCAATCCGCAGACCCGCGCGCACGCGGAAGCCCGTGCGAAGGAACTGGCGGGGCTCACGGTGCGGCTGCATGCCGCGCTGGTGCAGACCGCCCTCGGTGTGCGGCTGCCCTGAGGACGGCAGGTGCAGGAACTGTCACCCGTTTCCTGCCCGACTACCCAAACGTCCCGGGCACGGCCTAGGGTTGCTGTGTGAACGAGCTCGATGTCGTAGGTGTCCGGGTCGAAATGCCCTCCAACCAACCGATCGTGCTTCTGCGTGAAGTGGGAGGCGACCGCTACCTCCCCATCTGGATCGGGCCCGGGGAGGCGACCGCGATCGCCTTCGCGCAGCAGGGCATGGCCCCCGCACGACCGCTGACCCACGACCTGTTCAAGGACGTGCTGGAGGCGGTCGGCCAGGAGCTCACCGAAGTGCGCATCACGGACCTGCGTGAGGGCGTCTTCTACGCGGAGCTGGTGTTCGCCAGCGGGGTCGAGGTGAGCGCGCGGCCGTCCGACGCCATAGCGCTGGCCCTGCGCACCGGGACGCCGATCTACGGCAGCGACGGGGTGCTCGACGACGCCGGCATCGCGATCCCGGACGAGCAGGAGGACGAGGTGGAGAAGTTCCGCGAGTTCCTCGACCAGATCTCCCCCGAGGACTTCGGCACCAGCAGTCAGTGAGACGGGGTGCGGCCGGTCCGGCGGGTCAGTGGTCCGTGACGGGCCGGGCGTGTCCGGTCGTCACCGAAATGCCGGCATTTGCCACCGGCGTGTGAGAGCGTCCTGCGGCCCGTTCGGAGCGCATTCGGCTAGCCTTTCCCCGCGGATGGCTACGGGAAACCACTCTCAGGGTGATTATCACTCGGCGTGCCGAGTGTGGCGATCGTTGACGCACCCCTGGTGACTGCCTACCGTCGAGAAGGCAGGTCAAGGACGGAGGTCGGCGTGAGAAGCAGCGGCGACGGTACGGCTGGGGGTGCCCCCGGACGCAGTCTCGGGGCGAGCGGTCCGTACCCGCTTCACAGCAGCGCGGCCGATCATCACGTTCCGCAGCGACCGGCGGCCGTGCCGAGCAGCGGAGGGGCGACGTCCATGGCGTCCGAGCAGATCGGCTACCGCGGCCCTACGGCGTGCGCGGCGGCCGGCATCACCTACCGGCAACTCGACTACTGGGCACGCACCGGACTCGTCGAGCCGAGTGTGCGGCCCGCCTACGGGTCGGGGACGCAGCGGCTCTACAGCTTCCGGGACGTCGTCGTCCTGAAGATCGTCAAGCGGTTCCTGGACACCGGCGTGTCGCTCCAGAACATCCGCACCACGGTCCAGCACCTGCGGGAGCGGGGATTCCAGGACCTGGAGCGCATGACGCTCATGAGCGACGGGGCCACGGTCTACGAGTGCACCTCGCCCGACGAGGTCCACGCACTCCTCCAAGGCGGACAGGGGATCTTCGGGATCGCCGTGGGTGTGGTGTGGCGGGACGTCGAGAGCGCGCTGTCGCAGTTGCACGGGGAGCGTGTGGACACCGGCGAGACGCTCGTCGGCACCAACCCCGCGGACGAGCTGGCGCGGCGGCGCAACCGGGCCGTCTGAGGTCCTGCTCCGCTGTTCCGGCGGGGCATTGTCAGTGGCGTAGGGCAGCATCGGACATGTGAGAAAAGCGCCCACGATCCTGCATCTCGACATGGATGCCTTCTACGCCTCGGCGGAGCAGGCGTCCAAGCCGAGTCTGCGCGGGAAGGCCGTCGTCGTGGGCGGGCTGGGGCCGCGGGGTGTGGTGGCCACCGCGTCCTACGAGGCCCGGGTGTTCGGGGTGCACTCGGCGATGCCCATGGCCCAGGCGAGACGGCTCGCGCCGAACGCCGCCTATCTCGTCCCGCGCTTCGGGTTCTACAAGGCGATCAGCGAGCAGGTGATGGGGCTGCTGCGGGAGCTGTCCCCGCTCGTGGAGCCGCTGAGCCTGGACGAGGCGTTCGTCGATCTGGAGGCCGGTGGAGCGGCCTGGGACGAGGGGTCGGCCCGACTGGCCGGAGCGAAGCTGCGGGCCGACATACGGGCCGTCACGGCGCTCACCGGGTCCGTGGGGCTCGCCGCCTCCAAGATGCTCGCGAAGATCGCCTCCGAGCAGGCCAAGCCGGACGGGCTGGTGGTGATCGAGCCGGGGACCGAGCGGGCGTTGCTCGGACCCATGTCGGTGCGGACCCTGCCGGGGGTGGGTCCGGCGACGGGGGACCATCTGCGGCGGGCCGGGATCCACACCGTCGAGGAGATCGTGGAGGCGGGGGAGGACGAGCTCGTACGGCTGCTGGGGAAGGCGCACGGGCACGGGCTGTACGCGATGGCGCTGGCGCGGGACGAGCGGGCCGTGGTGGCGGAGCGGGAGACCAAGTCGGTGTCGGTGGAGGACACCTACGACGTGGACATCCATGACCGGGTCCGGGTCGGGCTCGAGGTGCAGCGGCTGGCGGACCGGTGTGTGCGGCGGTTGCGGGGGGCCGGGTTGTCGGGGCGGACCATCGTGTTGAAGGTCCGGCGGTACGACTTCTCGACCTTGACGCGGTCCGAGACGCTGCGGGGGCCCACGGACGACCCCGCGGTGGTACGGGAGGCCGCTCTGCGGTTGCTGGAGGGGGTGGACTCCACGGGGGGCGTGCGGTTGCTGGGGGTCGGGGTCTCGGGGCTTGCCGACTTCACCCAGGAGGATCTGTTCGCCCAGGCCGCGGGGGACGGGGTGGAACACACCGAGGAGGAGGTCGCCGCCGATGTGCCGGTCGAGGAACGGGAGTCGGGCGGCGAGCGGCGGTGGGTCGCCGGACACGATGTGCGGCACGCCGCGTACGGGCACGGGTGGGTGCAGGGGAGCGGGGTGGGGCGGGTGACCGTGCGGTTCGAGACGCCGGACTCTCCTCCGGGGCGGGTGCGGACGTTTTCCGTCGACGATCCCGGGCTGGAGGTCGCCGAGCCGTTGCCGCTGGGGGTCGTGGGTCGCACAGCGGTGGGTCAGGGCTCCGCGTCCTCCGAGCCTGCCACCTTGCCGAAGGGGCGGTCCGGCAGCGGTGGGGGTGGGGCCAGGTCCAGGCCGTAGTGGTGGTAGAGCTGGAGTTCCTGGGCCGGGGAAAGGTGGCGGCCCACGCCGAAGTCAGGGGCGTCCTTGATCAGGGAGCGGTCGTAGGGGACCTTCAGGTTGCCCTCGACCAGTTCGCTGGGCTCCAGGGGGACGAAGGCGTCGCGGGAGAAGAGGCCGGTGCGTATCGCCGCCCACTCCGGGACCCCGGTGGCGTCGTCGAGGTAGACCTCGTCGACGGTGCCGATCTTCGTGCCGTTGCGGTCGAACGCCTTGCGGCCGATCAGGTTGCGCGGATCGATGTCGGTCTGCACGGGCCCTCCACTTGGTCGCAACTCATCCGAAGCGGTCGTAACACTACGAAAGAGCACATTGGGGTGGGCGGCCACTCGAACGCTCGATCGCGGACCGCGCTGGTAGGCTGGCAGACGGCTGTCGACCCCGTGCGGGAGAGTCCTCCAGACGACATCGGAGGCGCCGAAGGAGCAAATCCTCCCCGGAATCTCTCAGGCTCACGTACCGCACGGACGAGGTCACTCTGGAAAGCAGGGCGGGTGTCGACGGCGGCCTCCGCTCTCACCGACGGTGAAAGCCGGTGGCCCTCGGGCGACCGGTGAAGCTCTCAGGTTGAGATGACAGAGGGGGAGGCCGTCGGGGTACCCGCGCCGGGGTACCCCTCGAAGGTCGCGTCAGACCAGGAGGCCTCCGCAATGACCGCCCACCGCATTCCGCTCGCAGAGCTCGAGCAGGGGATCCCGTTCGAGCAGCGTCACATCGGTCCCGACCACGAGGCCCGGGCCAAGATGCTCGCCCAGGTCGGGTACGGCTCGCTCGACGAGCTGACCGCCGCCGCGGTGCCCGATGTGATCAAGAACGCCGATGCCCTGGAGCTGCCCGGAGCGCGCACCGAGGCCGAGGTGCTGGCCGAGCTGCGGTCGCTGGCCGACCGGAACCAGGTCCTCGCCCCCATGATCGGACTCGGGTACTACGGCACCTTCACGCCGCCCGTCATCCTGCGGAACGTGATGGAGAACCCGGCCTGGTACACCGCCTACACGCCGTACCAGCCGGAGATCTCGCAGGGCCGGCTGGAAGCCCTGCTGAACTTCCAGACCATGGTCGCCGAACTCACCGGGCTGCCGACCTCCGGCGCCTCGCTGCTCGACGAGGGGACGGCGGCCGCCGAGGCCATGGCCCTGTCCCGGCGCATGGGGAAGAACAAGAAGGGCCTCTTCCTCATCGACGCGGACACCCTCCCGCAGACCGTCGCCGTCATCGAGACCCGCGCCGAGCCGACCGGTGTCGAGGTCGTCGTGGCGGACCTGAGCCAGGGCATCCCGGCAGAGATCGCCTCCCGTGAGATCAACGGAGTGCTCCTCCAGTACCCCGGCGCCTCCGGGGCCGTACGCGACATCAAGCCCGTCATCGACCAGGCCCACGAGCTCGGCGCGCTCGTGACCGTCGCCGCCGACCTGCTCGCGCTGACCCTGCTGAGGTCGCCGGGTGAACTCGGTGCGGACATCGCGGTCGGGACCACGCAGCGGTTCGGTGTGCCGATGGGCTTCGGCGGGCCGCACGCGGGCTACATGGCCGTGCACGAGAAGTTCGCGCGGAGCCTGCCCGGGCGGCTCGTGGGCGTGTCCGTGGACGCCGACGGGAACAAGGCGTACCGGCTCGCGCTCCAGACGCGGGAGCAGCACATCCGGCGGGAGAAGGCGACCAGCAACATCTGCACCGCGCAGGTGCTGCTCGCGGTCATGGCCGGGATGTACGCGGTCTACCACGGGCCCGACGGGCTCAAGGCCATCGCGCGACGGACCCACCGGTACGCGAACATCATCGCCGCGGGGCTCACCGCCGGTGGCGTGGAGGTCGTGCACGGCTCCTACTTCGACACGCTCACCGTCCGCGTGGCCGGCAGGGCGGCCGAGGTCGTCGACGCCGCGCGGCAGGGCGGCGTCAACCTGCACCTCGTCGACGCCGACCACGTGTCCCTCGCCTGTGACGAGACCACCCTGCGGGCCCAGGTGGCCGCCGTGTGGGACGCGTTCGGGGTCGAGGGCGACATCGAGGCGCTGGACGCGGCCACCGAGGAGGCGCTGCCGGACGCGCTGCTGCGGGGCGACGACTTCCTCACTCACCCCGTGTTCCACCAGTACCGCTCCGAGACCGCGATGCTGCGCTACCTGCGCCGGCTCGCCGACCGTGACTACGCGCTGGACCGGGGCATGATCCCGCTGGGCTCCTGCACCATGAAGCTCAACGCGACCACCGAGATGGAGCCGGTCACCTGGCCCGAGTTCGGGCAGCTGCACCCCTTCGCGCCCGCCGAGCAGGCCGAGGGCTATCTGACCCTGATCCGGGAGCTGGAGGAGCGGCTCGCCGAGGTCACCGGGTACGACAGCGTGTCGCTCCAGCCGAACGCCGGGTCGCAGGGCGAGCTGGCCGGGCTGCTCGCGGTGCGCGGGTACCACCGGGCCAACGGGGACGAGCAGCGGACCGTGTGTCTGATCCCGTCGTCCGCGCACGGGACCAACGCCGCAAGTGCCGTGATGGCGGGCATGAAGGTCGTCGTCGTGAAGACCGCAGGGGACGGCGAGATCGACGTCGAGGACCTGCGGGCCAAGATCGAGCAGCACCGGGACGAGCTCGCGGTTCTGATGATCACCTACCCCTCGACGCACGGCGTGTTCGAGGAGCACGTCGCCGACATCTGCGCGCAGGTGCACGAGGCCGGCGGGCAGGTGTACGTCGACGGGGCCAACCTCAACGCGCTGGTGGGGCTCGCCAAGCCGGGGCACTTCGGCGGTGACGTCTCGCACCTGAACCTGCACAAGACCTTCTGCATCCCGCACGGCGGCGGTGGTCCGGGCGTCGGCCCGGTGGGCGTGCGGGCGCACCTCGCGCCGTACCTGCCCAACCACCCGATGCAGCCCGCGGCCGGCCCGGAGACGGGCGTCGGGCCCATCTCGGCCGCGCCCTGGGGTTCCGCGGGCATCCTGCCGATCTCGTGGGCGTACGTGCGGCTCATGGGCGGTGAGGGGCTCAAGCGGGCCACGCAGGTGGCCGTGCTCTCCGCCAACTACATCGCCAAGCGGCTCGAGCCGCACTACCCGGTGCTCTACACCGGGCCCGGCGGGCTGGTCGCGCACGAGTGCATCATCGACCTGCGGCCGCTGACGAAGGCGACCGGCGTGAGCGTCGACGATGTGGCCAAGCGGCTCATCGACTACGGCTTCCACGCGCCGACCATGTCGTTCCCGGTGGCCGGGACACTGATGATCGAGCCGACCGAGTCCGAGGACCTGACCGAGCTCGACCGGTTCTGCGAGGCGATGATCGCCATCCGCGGGGAGATCGAGAAGGTCGGCTCGGGGGAGTGGGACGCGGACGACAACCCGCTGCGGAACGCTCCGCACACCGCCGGTGCGCTGGGCGGCGACTGGGAGCACGCGTACACGCGTGAGGAGGCCGTCTTCCCGGGCGGTGTCTCGGTCGCGGACAAGTACTGGCCGCCGGTACGGCGGATCGACCAGGCCTTCGGCGACCGCAACCTGGTGTGCTCGTGCCCGCCGCTGGACGCGTACGAGGACTGATCCGAACTGAGGAGGGCCCCGCTTCGGCGGGGCCCTTTTCGCGTCCGGCGTCGGGTGCGGCGCGACGGCGTCAGGCGTTGGCCAGGGCGACCTCGGTCGACTTGATGAGGGCGACGACCGGGGTGCCGGTGGTGAGGGCGAGATCGGTCGCGGATTCCGCGGTGATCGCGGAGGTGAGTTCGCCTCCTTCCACGGCGATCCGCACGGTGGCCATGGCGGCTCCGGTGGCCACGCCTGTGACCGTGCCGGGGAGCTGGTTGCGGATGGACACACCGCGGACCGGGGCGGTGGCGAGGGAGACCTCCGTCGACTTCACCAGGGCGCGTACGGCGGAGCCCTGGGAGAGGCCGAGGTCCTCGACGGCGTCGAGGGTGATCGCGGCCGTGAGGTCCTGGCCGCCGTCGAGGCGGACCTTGACCGTCGCCATGGCGTCACCGGGGGTGACGGCGGTGACGGTGCCGGGGAGCTGGTTGCGGATGCTCAGGGTCATGGGGTCACGGTAGGGCTGGTGCGGGAGCGCGTCCGGCAGGGCACTGCCGGACGCGCTCGCGGGTCACCCCGTGTGGACGCGGGGGCGGCGGGCGCGGTCCGGTTCGGCCTCGCGCAGGACCTCCCGGGTGACGGGGGCGACCTCGCCCTGCCCGAAGAGGAAGAAGCGCAGGAAGTTGGCGAACGGGCCGCCCTCGGTCCACTCGAAGTAGATGTGCGGGGTGCAGCCCGTCTCGTCGCGGACGTGGAGGAGGAGGGCGGCGAGGGCGTTGGGGATGGAGGAGGACTCCAGGGTCAGGACGCGGTAGCGGTTGTGCAGCACCTCGCCCCGTACGGTGAGGCCGGCCTCGAACTCCGAGGGGTCCAGGACCGTGACCTCCACGAACACGAAGTCCTCGCCCGGGATGTCGTTGTCCTCGCGGATCTGCTCGATCTTGTCGCGGTACTCGGCCTTGTCGCGCGAGTCCGGTTCGTTGGCGATGAAGCGGATCTTGCGGCTGGCCATGTCCCGGACGAAACGTTCCGCCAACGGGTCGAGCGTGACGCTGGTGACGCGGAGTTCGAAGGCACGGGCCAGCCGGGAGAGCAGGGACACCAGGATGATGCCGGCGATGAAACAGGCGCCGATCTTCACGCCGTCCGGGCGCTCGATGACGTTGAGCACGGTCGTGTAGAGGAACACCGCGGAGATGACCGCGAAGCCGATCGTCCAGCCCCGCTGGCCCGCCTTGTGGGCGGCGATGGTCACCGCGATCGCCGCCGAGCTGATCAGCACCAGCACGCCGGTGGCGTACGCGCCGCCCTGCGCGTCCACGTCCGCGTCGAAGATCCACGTCACCAGGAAGCCGATGAGCGTGAACACGATGACCATGGGGCGGACGGCGCGGGCCCAGTGCGGGGCCATGCCGTAGCGGGGCAGGTAGCGCGGCATCAGGTTGAGCAGCCCTGCCATGGCGGAGGCACCGGCGAACCACAGGATGGCGATCGTGGACACGTCGTAGAGCGTGCCGAAGGCGCCGCCCAGGTACTGGTGGGCCAGATAGGCGAGGGCGCGGCCGTTGGCCGGGCCGCCCGACTCGAAGTCCTTCTCCGGGATGAGGAGGGTGGTGATGAAGCTGGTGGCGATCAGGAAGCCGCTCATGATCAGGGCGGCGGTGGTGAGCAGTTTCTTGGTGTCACGGATACGGCCGGTGGGGCGCTCCTCCGTGTCACCCTCGTCGCCCTGGACGTGCGGCATGACGGCGACGCCGGTCTCGAAGCCGGAGAGGCCGAGGGCGAGCTTGGGGAAGACGATCAGGGCCACGCCGATCATCACGAAGATGTTGCCGTGTTCGGCGGTCAGGGCGCTGGACCAGTCGGTGACGACGTGGCCCGCCGTGATGATGTGCCAGAAGCCGACGATCACGACGACGACGTTCAGGGCGAGGTAGAGGCCCACCAGGACGACCGCGACGCCGACCGCCTCCAGGAAGCCCTTGAGGAACACCGCGCCGAGCAGGGCGACCAGGACGAGGGTGATCAGCATCTGCTGGTCGTGCAGGGCGCTGTTCAGGTGCGGGTTCTCGACGAGGTGGGTGGAGGCGTCCGCGGCGGACAGGGTGATGGTGATCAGGAAGTCGGTGGCGGCGAAGCCGAGCAGGGTCAGGACGAAGAGCTTGCCCTGCCAGAAGGACAGCAGCCGCTCCAGCATGGCGATGGAGCCCTCGCCCCGGGGGCTCTCCTCGGCGACCCGGCGGTAGACCGGCAGGGCGCCCGCGAGCGTGACGATCACGAGGACGATCGTGGCGATGGGGGAGAGCAGGCCGGCCGCCAGGGCGGCGATGCCGGGCTGGTAGCCGAGGGTCGAGAAGTAGTCGACGCCGGTCAGGCACATCACCCGCCACCAGCGCTGGCCCCGGTGCGCGGGTTCCGGTTCGGCGTGGGGGCCCGTGTGGCCGCCCGGCTTGCCCATGTCGGACAGGCCTTCCAGCATCCAGGCGCGCAGGCGACTGGCGGGCGGCTGTTCGGTCGTGGCCATCGGGGGGTGCTCCTGCGGTGCGGCTCAGCGGGGTGGCGGCCGCCCGGCTGACGGCGGGACAAGCGTAAGCGGAGAGTGACGTCTGGGCCTTCGGATCGGGGCCGTATGGGCGTCAAGCTTCCGTTAAGACTCGGTCCGCAGCGGCCCGGAGTGGGCGATGGGGAGATTCGTCCCGGTTCGGGCTGTGTTGGAGGAGGGCGCGGGGTGGACACGCAGCGTCATGGTGAGGGGGCGAGATGCGGGGACTGGCGGCGCATCTTAGTGGGGGCTCAAGCGCCGGTGGGCAGCTCGACTGGTCGCTCTCGTAAGGATCGCTGAGAATGCCGAATGTTTCGGCTGTAAGTGCGTGGAGCGGCGGTCAGTGACGGCGACTCCCGGGCGCTCGGCCCAGGGCTCGCCGCGCTTCTCTCGCGCGCTTGTCTCCCCCGTGGGTGGCCTCTCCCTTCGTGGGTCCGATCATCGTCCTCTATGGCATCCAGGGCGCCGCGGGCTTCGTCCGGGGCGATCACCTCACCGCCCCTCGCGACGAGTTGAGTGGTTGTTCTTCGAACATTCCCTCTGCACAGGGGGTTGCCACCCCTCCGTAGCTGTCTCTAGGGTGCGGCAGCAGCGAAGCTTTCTGGATCTCTTTCGAAACTTTCGAGACGCAGGGCGGACCAGGACGTCTCCGTCCCGTACCCAAGGAGCGCAAAATGGGCGACCCGGCACTGTCCCGCCGTGGATTCATAGCGGCGTCCGCCGCGGCCGGTCTGAGCATGACGGCACTGACCGGCTGCGGCGGTGACTCGGACGGAGGGTCGTCCGACGGCACGACCACGGTGGAGTGGTGGAACATCTCCACCACCGAGCCGGCGAAGACGGTCTGGGCCGGTCTCGCCAAGAAGTTCGAGGCGCAGAACCCCAAGGTGAAGATCAAGATCGTCCAGCTGGAGAACGACGCCTACAAGTCGAAGATGACGGCGCTGACCGCCTCCGGCAAGCTCCCCGACATCTTCCACACCTGGGGCGGCGGTGTCCTCAAGCAGCAGGTCGACGCCGGTCTTGTCGAGGATCTGAGCGACCGGACCAAGCCCTGGTCCGACGGTCTGCTGAAGGTCACCAAGGAGCCGTACATCCTCGACGGCAAGCTCTACGGCGTTCCGTTCGACATGGGCATGATCGGCTTCTGGTACAACAAGAAGCTCTTCAAGCAGGCCGGGATCAGTGAACCCCCCACCACTTGGAGCGGCTTCCTGGAGGCCGTGAACAAGCTGAAGGCGAAGAACATCACGCCCATCGCCCTCGCCGGCAAGGAGAAGTGGCCGGGGATGTACTACTGGGCCTACCTCGCGATGCGTACCGCCGGCATCGCCGCCCTCCAGAAGGCCAGCGAGGACAAGGACTTCACCGGCGCCGGGTTCGTCGAGGCCGGCCGGCACCTCAAGGACCTCGTGGACCTCCAGCCCTTCCAGAAGGGCTTCCTCAACGCGGCCTACTCCACCCCGACCGGCCAGGCGGCCGCCGTGGGCAACAGCAAGGCGGCCATGGAGCTCATGGGCCAGTGGGCGCCCTCCGTGCAGGCCGACTCCGGCAAGGGACTCGGCTCCGATCTCGGGTTCTTCCCGTTCCCCGCGGTCGAGGGCGGCAAGGGGGCCATCACCGAGGTGTTCGGCGGTGGCGGCGGCCACGCGCTGCGCCGGGGTGCCCCGCAGGCGGCCGTCGACTTCCTGAAGTTCTTCGCCTCCGAGGCCACCGAACTGGAACTGGTCAAGAAGACCAGCATCCTTCCCGTGCTGCCGAACGCGGAGAAGGCCATGACCGACCCCAACCTCAAGCTCGTACAGGCCCAGTTGAAGGCGGCCACCGGCTTCCAGCTCTACCTCGACCAGGCGTACGCGCCCGCCGTCGGCCAGGAGGTCAACGACAGCGTGGCCGCGCTCATCGCCGGCTCCAAGTCCCCCGAGCAGGTTGCCCAGTCGATCACGCAGACGGCGAAGGAAGAGCAGTAGCCCGCGATGACCTCCACGTTCCTCGCAGACAAGCGGAGCGGTCCGGGCACCGAACTCCCGCCCCCGGAATCAGTCAGGGCCCGGGGGCGGGGCCGTCGACGGGTGCTGCACTGGCTCACCGCGGTCGGCTTCCAACTCCCCGCGCTGGTGCTGTTCATCGGCATGGTCCTGCTGCCGATGCTGTTCGCGCTGTACGCCGCGTTCTTCCGCTGGGGCGGCTTCGGCATGCCGTCGGACTACGTCGGCACCAACAACTTCACGGACCTCTTCGACAACCCGGTCTTCCTGGGCGACCTGTGGCGCTGCCTCGTCCTGGTGGTGCTCTCGCTCGTCATCCAACTGCCGTTCGCGCTCGCCATGGCCGTCCTGCTCAACCAGCGGCTGCGCGGCCGGGCCGTCTACCGGATGCTGTTCTTCGCGCCCTACGTGCTCTCCGAGGCGATCACCGGCGTGCTGTTCAGCATGGTCTTCGCGCCGGACGACGGACTCGCCGACCACGTGCTGGGCGCGGTGGGGCTCGACGGCGTGGGCGGGCTGTGGTTCGCCGATCCCTCCTACGTCATGGCGACGCTCTTCCTCGTCATGACCTGGAAGTACTTCGGCTTCCACATGATGCTCTACCTCGCCGGACTCCAGTCCATCCCGAGGGAGTTGACCGAGGCCGCGCTCATCGACGGCGCCGGCGCCTGGCAGCGGTTCCGCAACGTCACCCTGCCGCTGCTCGCGCCCACCCTGCGCATCAGCGTCTTCCTGTCCGTCATCGGGGCGATCCAGCTCTTCGACCTGGTCTGGGTGATCACCCAGGGCGGGCCGGACCACCACTCCGAGACGATGGCCGTGACCATGTTCCAGTACGGCTTCAAGCGCTACCAGGTCGGCTACGCCAGCGCGATCAGCGTGGTCATGTTCGGGATCTGCCTCGTCTTCGCCCTCGCCTACCAGCGGTTCGTGCTCCGCCGCGACCTCGAAGGGGCCACCACGACGATGAGGGGGGACGGCAAGTGACCAGCCGTACAAGCGGTGTTCGCACCCTGCCGATGCACGTGATCCTCGTCGTCGTCGGCGCGGTGATGGTCGTACCCCTCGGGTACGCCGTCCTGTCCGGCTTCAAGTCGACCGACGAACTCTCCAGCAATCCGTTCGGTCTGCCGAGGAAGTGGCTCACCAGCAACTACACCGACATCCTCGGCGGGAGCGACTTCTGGCGGCTGCTCGGCAGCAGCACGCTGATCGCGGTCGGGACGACGGTGCTGGTGGTCGCCCTGTCCGCGCTGGCCGCGTTCTCGTTCGCGCGGTTCGCCTTCCGGGGGCGGGAGGCGCTGTTCACGCTCTTCACGATGGGGCTGATGTTCCCCTTCGCGGTGGCGGTGCTCCCGCTGTTCCTGCTGCTGCGCTCGCTCGACCTGCTCGACAACCCGCTCGGTGTGATCCTGCCGCAGGCCGCCTTCGGGCTGCCGATGACCATCATCATCCTGCGGGCCTTCTTCCGGGAGATCCCGGGGGAGCTGGAGGAGGCGGCCACGCTCGACGGGTGCAGCTCCTTCGGGTTCTTCTGGCGCGTGCTGCTGCCGATGGCGCGGCCCGCGCTCGGCACGGTGTCGGTGCTCGCCGTCGTCACCAGCTGGAACAACTTCATGCTGCCGCTGCTGGTGTTCACCGACAACACATGGTGGACGCTGCCGGTCGGTGTGCAGCAGTTCCAGGGGCAGTACTCCGCCGAGTACGCGCGAGTCTTCGCCTATCTCGTGCTGGCGATGGTGCCCGCCCTCGCCTTCTACTCGGTCGCCGAACGCCAACTGGTCGGCGGCCTGACCGCCGGAGCCACCAAAGGCTGACGGCGTTTTCTCCAGTACGGCTCACCCACCCCCGCACGTGAGGAGTCGCACCATGCGCAAGAACCGTCTCAGACTCGCCGGAGTCCTGGCCGCGGCCCTGGTCGTCACCGGCCTGGGCGCGCCCGCCGCCCAGGCCCACGGCAAGCCGGCCACGCTCGCCGACCTCGCCCAGCGGCACGGCCGGTACTTCGGCAGCGCCACCGACAATCCCGAGCTCGTGGACGAGCCGTACAAGAAGATCCTCGGCAGTGAGTTCGACCAGATCACGCCGGGCAACGGCATGAAGTGGTACGCCACCGAGCCCCAGCAGGGCGTGTTCGACTTCTCCGCGGGCGACGAGATCGTGAACCTGGCCCGGGCTCATCACCAGAAGGTGCGCGGCCACACCCTGGTCTGGCACAGCCAGTTGCCGGACTGGGTCACCTCGCGCGAGTGGACGGCGGGCGAGCTGCGGGCCGTACTGAAGAAGCACATCCAGACCGAGGTACGGCACTACCGGGGCAAGGTGTTCGCCTGGGACGTCGTCAACGAGGCCTTCAACGAGGACGGTACGTACCGGGAGACCGTCTTCTACAAGACGCTCGGTCCCGGTTACATCGCGGACGCGCTGCGGTGGGCCCGGCAGGCCGACCCGAAGGTCAAGCTGTACCTCAACGACTACAACATCGAGGCGGTCGGGGCGAAGAGCGACGCCTACTACAACCTGGCCAAGGAGTTGAAGGCGCAGGGCGTTCCGCTCGACGGGATCGGGCTCCAGGCGCACCTGGCGCTCCAGTACGGCTACCCGGCCACCCTGGAGGACAACCTCCGCCGCTTCTCCAGGCTGGGCCTCGACACCGCGCTCACCGAGGTCGACATCCGGATGATCCTGCCGGCCACCGAGGAGAAGCTGGCCCAACAGGCCGAGTGGTACGCCGACGTGACCGACGCGTGCCTCGCCGTGCGGCGGTGCGTCGGCATCACGGTGTGGGACTGGACCGACAAGTACAGCTGGATACCGGCCTTCTTCGAGGGCGAGGGCGCTGCGCTGCCCTGGGACGAGCAGTTCCAGCCGAAGCCGGCGTACTTCGCGATCAGGGAGGCGCTGAAGTAGGGGGCGGGTGCGTACGGGGCTGGGGCGGGTCCGGTCGGGGCACCTTCGGGGGCGCTGACCGGACCCGTGCGCTGGCCGTGCTCGGGGTGGTGAGGTCCATGGGGGAGCGGGGGTCCTCGGGGCGGGAGTGCTGATCCGTGTGCCTTCAGCGGGCGGCCCTGGGGGCTCTCGGGCGGCAGAATCCTGCGGCTTGGCGCGCCAACGGCGCAGCTGGTCTATGAGTTGGCCGCGGCGGTGGGGGGCATACGTCGGTGGCTCGGCAGGGTGGCCACCGGCCCGCCTCGCGGACCGGCGGGCTTCGCCGGTCGGGGCTGTCCTGCGGGCGTGGGGCGGTCCTGGCCGGCGGGGTCCTGTAGTCCACCGGTCGGGCCAGTGCGGTGTGGAGCTCGCGGGTCCCGCTGTCTGTCGGTGGGGTGGCTGCGGCGTGGTGGTTTGGGCGGAGCGGGACCTGTGCGGGGGCGGAGGTGCCGTGGTCCTGCCCGGGGCGCTGTGGTTGGGCGCTGGGTCGCCTGACAGAAGGGCGTCTTACTGGTTGCGTTGCGCGTGGCGCCACCCGCCAGGGGGTCGTCGGAGTGGCCGTGTCCGCGTTGCAGCCCCCGTCCGGGCCGTTCCCGTGTGCGGCGGCGTGCGTCAGGGGGGCGCAGGAGGAGCCGTGCTGGATCGGACCACCAGTTCTGTGCCCAGTTCTACTCGGGGGCTGTCCGGGGGTTCGTTGCGGGTCAGTTTGAGGATGGTGCGGACGGCCAACTTGCCCATCTCCGAGAGGGGTTGGCGGATGGTGGTGAGTGGGGGTGCGGACCAGCGGACTTCCGGGAGGTCGTCGAAGCCGACCAGGCTCATGTCCTCCGGGACCCTGAGGCCGCGTCGTCGCAGAGCCTCGATCGCGCCGAGGGCCATCTGGTCGCTGGCCGCGAAGACCGCGGTCGGCGGCTCGGGGAGGTCGAGGAGCTTCTCGCAGCCGGCGAAGCCGGACTCCGGGTGGAAGTCGCCCGGCACCACCAGTGACTCGTCGAGGGCGAGCCCGGCGCCCTCCAGCGCGGCCCGGTAGCCGTCGAAGCGGGCCCGGGAGCACAGCAGTCGGGGCGGTCCTGCGATCAGGCCGATCCTGCGGTGGCCCAGCGACAGCAGGTGCTCGGTGGCCGCCAGTCCTCCCGACCAGTTCGCGGCGCCGATGGTCGGGGCCTCCGGTGCGGGTGAGCCCGCCGGGTCGACGACGACCAAGGGGACGCCGAGGGCGCGCAGTTCGTCGTGGAGGACGGTGTCCAGCGCCGAGGTGACGAGGATGACCCCGTCGGAGGCGCGGGCGCGGAGGTTGCGCATCCAGTCGCGGGCCGCGCCGGAGCGGCCGTGGATCGCGGAGACCACGGTGCCGACGCCCTCCGCCTGGGCGACCTCCTCGACACCCCGGATGATCTCCACGGCCCAGGGGCTGTCGAGGTCGTTGAAGACCAGGTCGAGCAGGGCGGCACGGGTGCCGGGGGCCGCCGGGCGCCTGCGGTAGCCGTACCGCTGGAGGAGTTCCTCGACCCGGGCGCGGGTGCGCGGGGAGACGTCCGAGCGCCCGTTGACCACCCGTGACACCGTCGGCACCGAGACTCCGGCCTGCCGGGCGATCTCCGTGATGGTGACTCTGCCCCGGGGCTCGGCACCGGCCTCGCCAGCTCTCACTGCCCACCTCCGCGTCGTAGCCCCGAAAGCGTTCGGGTTCCGAAAGCGTCCGAGTGCTGAAAGCATCCCGTGTGCCGAAAGCTTCCGAGCTCCGAAACTTCCAGGAGTCTTCCGGAAGAGTGGGTCCATATACAAGGCGTCACAGTAAGTGATCGCCCTCCGACATGCGTCGGGGCCGGTGCGCAGACAGTCGCTGCGAGCCGGCCCCTCAATGTCTCCGGGCGGTACGGCGGCCAGGCCCTGGCCGCCCGGCAGTGCTCAGGCCGCCGTGGCCCCCGCGAGCGGGCGGTGCGGGGCGATGACCCGGCCGTCGGGCAGGAGCTCACCGGTGTCCTCGAAGAGCAGGACGCCGTTGCACAGCAGGCTCCAGCCCTGTTCCGGGTGGTGCGCCACGAGGCGGGCGGATTCCCGGTCGGCGGAGTCGGCGGTGGGACACGGTGGCTGGTGCTGGCACATGGGTGGGATCTTTCGCTGTGTTGTGGTCATGACGTCCCCCGTCGCGATTACTCAGTCGGAACCCAGTGTTGCCCCACGGGCGTCAATCCGCAGGTATTTCGCATCACCACTTCTTCACAGATTGGAGACGCGTCACCCGGCCGGGCGGTTCATCTGAACTGCACTGTCCCTTCGGGTGGTTCGAGGGGGCCGGATAGGGCTAGTTCCCTTGGATTCAGCATCTATTTGGCTCTTTCGAGCAATTCCGCGCTCGTACGAGCAAGTGATTTCCGTGGGCCCGGTGGCGTCGGTGGCGTCGGAAACGCCGACGTACCCCGCGACCCGGAATTCGGGGCGGGGTACGAGGGGGGCGCGGGTGCTTCTTCAGGCCGGTGAGCTCAGCAGGGGCGCCGGAGTCAGCCGATGGGTCAGCAGCGGCAGGAGTTCGGCGGCCCGGTGCGGACGGTGGGCGGCGATGCCCGGCGGGGCCGGGGCGAGCGGGACGAGAAGGTCGGTGGCGGCGGGGCGGCCGGTGGCGGCGTCCGCCGCGCAGTCGCCGTGCAGCCACAGCGCGAGCATGTACAGGGCCGGGATCGACAGCAGTCGCGGCTGGTACGGCTGCTGCATCACCTCCGCCTGGCGCAGTGCCTGCTCGGTGGACGCGAGGTAGGGGCCCTCGAAGAAGTGCGAGAACGCCCAGCCGTCCGCGGTCAGCCTGGTCTCCGCGGCCGCCACCGAGCGCTCGCCGCAGCGGATCAGGAAACGCCACCCGGTCAGTCGGGTGGCGGTGCCGTCCAGTACGTGCACGGGGAGGGGCAACTCGGGTGTGACGGGTCCCTGGGCGCGCAGCAGGGACGGGGTCCGGGCCTCACGGACGGCGGTGGGTGAGGCGAGGGCGGTGAGGACGGAACGAAGTGCGGGCGCGGGAGCCGGGGGTACATGCAGCGGCATGGTGGGTCGCCTCTCATTCGACAGGCACGATGGCGCGAGGGCGGGGGCGGACGGCGCTGTCAGCTCACGGGGTCAGAGAGGCGGGGGCCGGGGTCCGGTGACGCGGGGGCGAGTGAGGATTGCCGTACGTCACCTGACGGCAGGATCCAGGACCGCGGGTGCCAACCCTCTGCCTTGTTCGCGGAGTTTATACGACAAATGTTCACACGGTGTTTCGGCTAGCCGTTTCCGTCGCCCGGGGCAAGGGCCCAATCGGTCGGCGTTACGCGGGAATCATCCCGATACCGCGCCTGCATCACGGCGGTGACCTCGGGAAATGCTTCCGAACTGGTCGGCCAATTCTCGTCGGCGTTTCTCACGAGTTCTTCAGGGAACTAGAAACTGCTGAACGCTTCATGCCGAGTGAATGTGCCACCGGTCACATCCAACAGGGTAGCGGCATCGGGGCCGCCGCGGGGACGTTACCGATCGTTCCGGCTGGGCATCATCCCACCTGACTGATGACGGATCGAGGAGGTACTCCCGATGGGGGAGAAGGTCGTGGCAGGCCGGTTCGACCTGTCCGATCGCCAGAACTACCGCGACAAGCTCCGCAGGTGTCTGACGGGGCTGGAGCGGCTCCTGGCGGAGCAGCGGTTCGATCGCCCCAGGAATCTGATGGGCCTGGAGATCGAATTGAATCTGGTCGGTCCTGACGGCATGCCGAGAATGCTGAACGGGGAGGTCCTCGAACGCATCGCGAGCCGAGATTTCCAAACAGAACTCGCCATGTTCAACCTGGAAGTCAACATAGCCCCACACGGGCTGGGTGGCCGCGTATTCGACCGGCTCGCGGAGGAAATCCGTACCTCGCTGGCGTACGCCGACCGCAAAGCCGGCGAACTCGATGCGGGAATCGTGATGATCGGCATTCTGCCGACCCTCGACCGGGACGACCTGGTCTCCTCGAACCTTTCCGACGTCGACCGCTACACCCTGCTCAACGACCAGATCGTGGCCGCGCGCGGTGAGGACTTCCTCCTCGACATCGATGGCGTGGAACGCCTCACCTGCACCTCGAAGTCCATCGTCCCGGAGGCCGCCTGCACCTCGGTGCAGCTGCACCTCCAGGTCACCCCCGGCCGCTTCGCCGACGTGTGGAACGCCGCGCAGGCGGTGGCCGGGGTGCAGATAGCCGTGGGCGCCAACTCGCCGTTCCTGTTCGGGCGCGAGCTGTGGCGCGAGTCCCGCCCGCCGCTCTTCCAGCAGTCCACGGACACGCGCCCGCCGGAGCTCCAGGCCCAGGGGGTACGGCCGCGGACCTGGTTCGGGGAGCGGTGGATCTCCTCGGCGTACGACCTGTTCGAGGAGAACCTGCGCTACTTCCCGGCGCTGCTGCCGATCTGCGACGAGGAGGACCCGCTGGAGGTCCTCGACGAGGGCGGGGTGCCCTCGCTCGCCGAACTCGTCCTGCACAACGGCACGGTGTACCGCTGGAACCGGCCGGTCTACGGCATCGCCGACGGAGTCCCGCACCTGCGCGTGGAGAACCGGGTGCTGCCGGCCGGGCCCACCGTCACGGACGTCATCGCCAACGCGGTCTTCTACTACGGCCTCGTCCGCGCCCTCGCCGAGGAATCCCGGCCGGTGTGGACCCGGCTGCCGTTCGAGGCGGCCGCGGCCAACTTCGACGAGGCCTGCCGGTACGGGATCGACGCGCGGATGACCTGGCCCCGGCGCGGGCGGCACGGCGGCACGGTCGAGATCGACGCGGTGAGCCTCGTACGCGACGAACTGCTGCCACTGGCCGAGCAGGGGCTGGCCGGGTGGGGCATCGAGCCGGCCGACCGGGACCTGTATCTCGGGGTGATCGAGGAGCGGTGCCGGCGGCGGACCAACGGGGCGTCCTGGCAGGCGGCGACCTTCCACCGGGCGCTGGAGGCGGGGATGCCACGGGACGCGGCGCTCGCCGCGACGACCCGCCGGTACCGGGAGCTGATGCACCAGGGCGAGCCGGTGCACACCTGGCCGGTGGGGTTGCCGGAGCCGGCGCCGTTGGGGTGACGGGGCCAGACGTGGTCGGGGCGGTGTTCTCGCGCGGATGCACCGCGCGAGAACACCGCCCCGACTGACCTACCGCTGGTCAGCGGTGGCTCTGCTGACGCGTCCTCCGTGCCGTGAGGAACACCAGCGCGCCCCCGGCCACCAGCAGCGCGGCGATGCCCGTGCGCAGCAGGACGCCGTCCGTGCCCGTGGCGGCGAGTCCGCCGCCGGTCGTCGTGCCGCCGCTCCCGGTGCCCGCGCCGGAGCCGGAGGGGCTCGCCGTGGCCGACGGGGACGGGGTGCCGGACGGTGACGCGGAGGTGCTGGGCGACGGGCTCGGCGAGCCGTCGGCCTGGACCGCGATCACCGCCGTGTCGTTCGCCGTGTCCTCGTCACGGTTGGGGTAGTCGGGGTTCTCCACCGCCTTGACGCTGCCCTGCGCGCCGGGGACGACCCGGTCGATCCGCACCGTGAACTCCTGGGTCACCGAGTCACCCGGTCCGAACTCCGTGCTGGCGATGGCGCAGGTGTAGCTCTTCGCGCCGGCCTTGCGCGGGGTGCAGTTCCACAGCGGCCCGGGGTCGCCCTGCTCGCCGGGGCCGGGGGCGCCGGTGATGGTGGTGCCCGCGGGCGGGGTCACCACGAAGGTGCCGGAGTCGTCGGCGTCCATCCAGCGGAAGTCCATCAGTCCCGGCCCGGCGTTGCGCACCCCCACGGTGATGCTCACCGTGTCGCCGACCTTGCCCTCGACGGTGTCACCGATCGCCTGGTAGTCGGCGTGCTGGGAGGTGGCGAAGGTGCCGTACCCGGAACCGGTGAAGCCGGAGCCGGGAGCGACGGACTTCAGGCCGAGCGGGGCACCGGTGCCGGCCTCGGGAAACGCGCTCGGGTCGAAGGAGTCGGGCGCGGTGCCGCCGACCGGCCACACGACGTAGGTGTTGTAGCCGTACATCGTCTCCGTGGCGGCGGTGTAGCGCAGCGGAGCGTTCGTCTCGTAGGCCGAGCCGGGTGCGATCGTGGTGTCGAACCGGCACCAGGCGCCGGTGTCGGGCCGGTCCGAGTAGTGGCAGTTGGAGTGGTCGCGGGCGAGCTTGACGCCCTCGGAGTCCTGCACCAGCAGCATGACGCCCTTGTCGGCGGGGGCGGTGCCGGTGTTGGCGAAGGCCGGGGTGCGCGCGAAGACGGCGCCGGGCGCGATGTCCTTCAGCGCCGGGTAGGGCCGGGCGACGAGCTTGGGGCCGCCGACCAGGACGTCCGTCTTCCCGGTCACGGTGGGCGCGTCCGAGGCGGTGGCGGTGTAGGTGATCGCGCCGGTGTCACCCGCCTTGGCGGCGGCCGTGGGCTTCAGGAAGAACGGGTCGATCGACTCCTTGCCCGACAGCGCGCCCACCGAGCACTTCACCTTGAGGGCACCGGTGCTCTCGCAGTCCCCCGTCACCACCATCGTCGCCTTCCCGGCGAGGGAGGAGGCGTCGACCGCGACCGAGACGTCATGGGCGTCCCCGCCCGAGGCGGTGACGGCGAGGTTCAGGTTGGGGCCCTCGCCCGCGGTGGGCAGGTAGTAGTTCTCCTGGGTGTCCAGGACGAGCGTCGTTCCGGCGGCGTGCGCGGCCGGGGTCACGACCGCGAGGGCGGCCGTCGCGAAGGCGGCAGCAGCCGCTGCCCGCCAAGATCTGGATGTCGTCAGCACGCTACATGGACACGCCAGGCGTCGCGAAGGTTGCATCCGAGGGGCCGTCAGTTGACGGACGGGGTGCGTTCTTCCGCTTCCGCGGGCGGCACGCCGCTGCCGGTGTGCCACCAGCGGCGGGACCCCAGTGCGGCCAGTCCGGCGCCGGCGGTGTTGAGCAGGACGTCGTCCACGGACGACACCCGGTCCAGATGCAGGACGTACTGCGCCGTCTCGACCAGGACCGAGCAACCGGCCCCGAGCGCGAGAACCCGCCGCAGGGATGCCAGTGCCGTGAACCGCAGGGGGCCGAGGGAACCCAGCGCCGCGAACACCAGCAGGTTGCCGACGATCTGGCCCGCGTCCATCGTGAGCAGGTCCCGCAGCGGCACCAGGTTCACGACCGCCCGGCCCTCGTCGCCCGGCAGCAGGATCAGCCGGACCGGCGGCACGGTCCCGTAGACGATGCCGACCTCGGCGACCGACCTGCGCCAGGCGGCGGACGCCCTCGCACCGGCGAGCCTGCGCCGACGGGCCGGCGCCCACGCCACCAGCGCCGCCAACGGCAGCGCGGCCACCGTGAGGAGCACCACCCCGGTGAACGTACCGACCCAGCCGTGCCATCCTTCGAGCCGCACCCCGTCACCCCTGCCCCTGCTTCCGCCCGGTTGTCTTGAGGAGTCTCACCGGCGGGATGTATCGGGGGCGTATCGGTCGACGCCGACGATCAGGCGCCGCTGCCGCTGCTCCGGGCGCCCGCTGCCACGATCGCCTTCAGGATGACCGTGTGGATCTGGGACGGGTCGTTGACCTGTTGGCCCGAGCCTCGGGTGGCCCCGGCCAGCTGCTGGGCCTCGGCCCGGTCCGCGTCGGGGCCGACCGCGATGACGATGAGAGGGACGGGGCGCTCGGGGTCGGAGAGCCTTTCGAGTTCGGAGATCAGCTTCGCGCGCGAGATGCTGCCCGGGTCCTGGTTGACACCGTCGGTCAGGACCACCAGCGCGTTGAACTTGCCCCGGGCGTAGGAGGAGGTCGCCGACCGGTACGCGGCGAGCGTGGTGTCGTACAGCCCCGTCGCCCCGCCCGGCACCGGCTTCAGCCCGCCGAACGCCACCGACAGGCGCTCGCGTTGGGTGCCGGCGCCGCTCCCGCCCCCGCTGTCGCCCAGTCGTTGTGTCGGCACCAGGACCTTGTAGTCCTTGTCACCGTCGAGTTTGGTGGAGAACTCCCACAGGCCGATCTCGTCCTCCTGGGTGAAGGTCGAAAGGGCCTGGAGGAGCGACTCCTTGGTGACGTCCATCCGGGAACGGCCGGTGCCCGGAACCGTCTCGGACATGGACGCGGACGCGTCCACCACGGTCGTGATCCGCGCGCTCTGCACGGTGATCGTCCAGGTGCCGAGGGCCTGCTGGAGGGCCGCGGCCGAGGCGGGCTCGACGGCTGCCGCCGTGTAGGGCTGCGGCACCTTCCCGCCGGCCTTCGCGACCAGGGAGGACGACACCTGGTCGTCGGACGTCCTGAACCCCCGTTCCGTCAGCAGCTGTTCCTGCTCGGGCCTGCGCAGGTACGTCATGAACCGGATCGCCGCGCGGCTCTCGTCCGTGCTCAGCCGGGTCTCGTCGACGAGCGCGTACGGGTAGTCCAGCCGCGGTGAACCGTCCTTCGGGTAGAAGAAGTCGAGGCCGTCCCCGGAGTCCGTCGAGGAGTTGTGCGCGAACGCCGCCTGTTCGGACAGGACCAGGGCCTGGTTGCGCCTCGGGTTGCCCTGCTCGGTGCCGGAGGCGTCCCGGGGGAGCGTCTCCGGCACCTGGCCGTCGCTGTCCGAGATGCGCTGCGAGAGCGACTTCATCATCGCCGCCGCCTGCGTCTCCCCGCCCTTGACCTGCCCGGCCGCGTCACTGAGCCGGGTGAGGGCGAGCAGCCCGGTCGCGCTGCGCGCGGGATCGGCGGCGCCCAGCCTGAGGGAGTCGTCCTTCAGCGTGGCACCGGCCAGCTCGAGCCAGCCGTACGTCTTCCTCGGCCAGCCCAGCGACCGCGCGGCGGCCGGCACCATCGCCACCCCGACCGGGCTGGAGGCCACGTTGCCGACCCGCGCCACCTGCGTCGCGCCGCCGTCCGCGTCGATCTGCTCCACCCACACGTCCGAGTCCGGCACCCACACCTGGGCGCCCGGGTCCTTGCCGGCCGCGAGGGTGTCCCGGACCTTGTACGACTCGCGCGCGGTCACCGAGATGGCGACGCAGCGGCCGTCCGAGGTGAGGTTCTCGTCGTGCGCCCGCTCGGCGGCTGCTCGCAGGGCCGGGGCCACGTCGGGGGAGGCGGCGACGTCCAGCCGTACCGCCTCGTCCCGGCAGGAGGAGCCGAAGGAGAGCAGACCGCCCCGGACGGCGACGGCCGTACCGCCGGCGGCGGCCAGGACGAGCACCGTCGCGACGGCCACGGTCCGGCGGCGGCCCGAGCGTGGACGGGGGTCGCTGCCGCCCGCCCCATACTGATCGGGCAAGCTGTGACGTCCCATGACGGTGGTGCCCTCCCCTGTCGCTCGCTCCGTACCGGCACGGCCGCGTATGGCAGGACAGGGGCGGTGAACCCCGTACGGCGTCCGTCCCCCCGACGGCCTGGCGCACGATCTTCGTCACTTCTTTCGAAGGACCCTAGCGGGGCGGCGGTGGGGATGAGGCTGGATTACTCAACTGGAGGCAGGTGTGCAGGCGGAGGAAGGGGCAGTGGCCGATTCTTTTCCGCAGCGGGCGCTCTCGCGGAAGTTCTTCCGTGACGAGACGCTGCTCGTTCTGGGGCTTTCGCTCGGTGCGAGCGGTGTGTCCGCGCTGATCAGCTTTGTCGGATCGATCACGAAACCAGGGGGGCTCAAGGACCAGGCGGCGACCCTCAACGCCTCGGCCGCGCCCGGCCGTCCATGGCTGGATCTCTCCTGGCAGCTCTTCGGGATCGCGTCGGCCCTGGTGCCCGTCCTCCTGGTCGCGCACCTTCTGCTGCGCGAGGGCGAGAGCCTCAGGACCCTGGGCTTCGACCGCACCCGGCCGGCCTTCGACCTCGTGCGCGGGGCCGGGATCGCGGCCGTGATCGGCAGTACCGGGATCGCCTTCTACCTGGCCGCGCGCGGGCTCGGCTTCAACCTCACGGTGGTGCCCGAGGCGCTCCCCGACGTCTGGTGGAAGTACCCGGTGCTGATCCTCTCGGCGATGCAGAACGCGATCCTCGAAGAGGTGATCGTGGTCGGCTACCTGCTGCGCCGGCTCGGGCAGCTGGGCTGGACCCCGGGGACGGCGCTCGTGGCCAGTTCCGTGCTGCGCGGCAGCTACCACCTGTACCAGGGCGTCGGCGGGTTCATCGGCAACATGGTGATGGGCGTGGTGTTCGTCTACCTGTACCGGCGCTGGGGGCGGGTGGGGCCCCTGGTGGTGGCGCATTCCCTGCTCGACATCGGGGCGTTCGTGGGGTACGCGCTGCTCGCGGGGAAGGTGGGCTGGCTGCCTACGGCATGACGCCGGGGAGCGGCCTGCTGCCGGCTCTCAGGTCAGCAGCTCGCCCTCGATGACCGTGACCGCGCGGCCCGTCAGCAGGGTGCGCTCGCCGCGCAGTTGGGTGCGCACGCGGCCGGAGCGGGGTGAGGCCTGGAGCCCCGTGAGTGTCGTACGGCCGAGGCGCTGCGACCAGTAGGGGGCCAGCGCGGTGTGGGCGCTGCCGGTGACCGGGTCCTCGTCGATGCCGACGTTCGGGAAGAAGCAGCGGGAGACGAAGTCGTAGCCCAGCTCCGGGTTCTCGGCGCGCGCGGTGGCGATGATGCCGCGCGCCGAGTGCGCGGCCAGTGCCTTGATGTCGGGGCGCAGGGCGCGGACGGTCTTCTCGTCGTCCAGTTCGAGCAACAGGTCGCCGATGTCCGGGCCGGTGTCGAACGCCGTGAGCGGTGCGGCACCCAGCGCTTCGGCGACCCCCGCGGGAGGCGCCACCGGAGTGAGCGGGGCCGTCGGGAAGTCCAGGGTGATCGAGCCGTCCTCGGCGGGCGTGGCGACGAGGACCCCGCTGCGGGTGGCGAACCGCACCGGGCCCGTGTGCGCGCCGGTGGTGTGCAGGACGTGGGCCGTGGCGAGGGTCGCGTGTCCGCACATGGCCACCTCGGTGGCGGGCGTGAACCAGCGCAGCGCCCAGTCGGCCTCGCCGCCCCCGGGGAGCCGGTGGGCGAAGGCCGTCTCGGCGTGGTTGACCTCCAGGGCGATGTTCTGGAGCCGGTCGTCGTCCGGGAAGGTGTCGCCCGGGAGGTCGTCCAGGAGCAGGACCCCGGCCGGGTTGCCGGCGAACGGGCGGTCGGTGAAGGCGTCGACGATTCGGATGCGCATGGGCCGACGATAGGGGCCGGATTGGCCTGGGGAACAAGGCCAATCCGGTGTGGCTGGACCGATTTTCACGACCCGAGGGCGACCCGAGGACGACCCGTGGAGTGATCTGGGTCACATCCTGTCACGGTGGTCAGCCGTCCGGTGTCTTGATGCCGAACCCCTTGAGGGACGACCTCGAGGCGGACGCATCCGAAACCAAGGAGACACCATGAACACCGAGGTCCTCGTGATCGGTGGCGGCTACGCGGGCGTCATGGCGGCCAACCGGCTGACCCGGCGCGACGACGTGACGGTGACCCTGATCAACCCGCGCCCGGACTTCGTCGAGCGGATCCGGCTGCACCAGCTGGTGGGCGGCACGCACCCCGCGGTCGTCGAGTACCGGAAGGTCCTCGCCGAGGGGGTCCGGCTGGTCGTCGACACGGTGGCCCGGATCGACGCCGACGGGCGCGAGGTGGCGCTCGCGAGCGGCGGCACACTCGGCTACGACTACCTGGTCTACGCGGTGGGCAGCGGCAGCGCCGACCCGAGCGTGCCGGGAGCGGCCGAGTTCGCCCACCCCATCGCCACCCTGGAGGACGCCGAGCGGCTGCGGCCCCTCGTCGAGGCGGTCTCCGCCCCGGCTCCGGTGACGATCGTCGGTGCCGGTCCCACCGGCATCGAGACCGCCGCCGAACTGGCGGAGCAGGGCCACGCCGTTACCCTGGTCTGCGGCGGCGTGCTCGGCCCCTACCTGCACCGGAAAGGCCGGCGCTCGGTCGCCCGCCGACTCGCCGGGCTCGGTGTGACGGTGGTGGAGGGCGTGCGGGTAACCGCCGTGACCGGCGATTCCGTATGGCTCTCCGACGGCCGTACGCTCCCCAGTGCGCTGACCGTCTGGACCGTCGGCTTCGGCGTGCCCGACCTGGCCGCGCGCAGCGGCCTGACCACCGACGCACTGGGCCGGCTGCTCACCGACGAGACCCTGACCAGCGTGGACGACGAGCGCATCGTGGCGGCCGGTGACTCGGCGGCGCCCTCGGACCTGCCGCTGCGCATGAGCTGCCAGGCCGCGATCCCGCTGGGCGCCCGCGCCGCCGACACCATCCTCAGCCGGATCGAGCGGGAGGTGCCGGCGCCCCTCAACGAGGCGTTCGCCGGTCAGTGCATCAGCCTCGGCCGGGGTGCCGGGATCTTCCAGTTCGCCCGCCGCTCCGACGTCGCCGTGGGGCTCCACATCGGCGGTCGTCCCGGCGCGCGGGTGAAGGAGTTCGTGTGCCAGGGCATCATCAAGCACCTCGCGGGCGAGGCCGGCAAGCCCGGTTCGTACCGGCTGCACAAGGTCTCGGGCGGCCCCGCGCGACAGGAGCAGCTCGACGCCCGGCGTGCGGAGACCACGACCACCGTCGAACAGATGGCCTGATCGGCTCGGGATCGGGGGAGGGACCGGAACATGACTGATCACGCCACCGACACGTTCGTCGCCCACCGCAACCTGCTCTTCACCGTCGCCTACGAGATGCTCGGATCTGCGGCCGACGCGGAGGACGTCCTCCAGGAGACCTGGCTGCGATGGGTCAAGGTGGACCTGGAGCGGGTGCAGGACCCGCGCGCCTACCTGGTCCGCATCACCACCCGGCAGGCCCTCAACCGGCTGCGGAGCCTGACGCGCCGCAAGGAGGCCTACGTCGGCCAGTGGCTGCCCGAGCCGCTGATCACGGCGCCGGACGTGGCCGAGGACGTGGAGCTGTCCGAGAGTCTGTCGATGGCGTTGATGTGCGTCCTGGAGACCCTGTCACCGACGGAGCGCGCGGTGTTCGTGCTGCGCGAGGTCTTCGACGTGGACTACGACGAGATCGCGGCCGCCGTGGAGAAGAGCCCCGACGCGGTGCGCCAGATCGCGCACCGCGCCCGGAGGCACGTCGACGCGCGCCGCCCCCGGAGAACGGCCTCCGCGAGTGAGACCCGGGCCGCGGTGGAGTCGTTCCGGCTCGCGCTGGAGACCGGGGACCTGCAAGGACTGCTCGACGTGCTCGCACCCGATGTCGTCCTGGTCAGCGACGGCGGCGGCATCAAACAGGCGGCGATGCGGCCGGTCGTCACCGCCGACAAGGTCGCCCGCTTCATCTTCGGCGGCATCGCCAAGTTCACCGTCTCCTTCACCTCCGAGCCGACCGAGGTCAACGGCAGCCCGGCGCTCGTGCTCCACGTCAACGGCGAGATGGACGGCGTCCTCGCGGTGCAGGTCGAGGACGGGCGGATCAGCGGCATGTACTACGTCCGGAACCCGGAGAAGCTGACGCGGGTGGGCGCGGAGACGCGGTTGTCGTTGGAGCCCGGGGAGCCGGGGCAGGGGATCGGCTGACCGTGAGGCCCGGGCCTCACGGGGCCCGGGCCGATGAGGAAGTCGTACCGGCTGTTGCGCGATGAGCGGCCAGGCCTTCATTATCAGGAATCCTGTTACTTTAATTTTGTAGCGATGGGTGCCCTGTCATGCCGTTCAGCCCCCGAATCCAGGCCAGAGGGATCCAGCTCCTGCTGGGCCGGGTCATGGCCCGGGTCCACAAGGACCTGCGCTTCCCCGACATCCCGGCGTACACCGAGACCCTCCGGGTGCAGACCGGTGCCGGCCCGGTGAAGTGCACCGTCTACCGCCCCACGGGCACCGTCGCCGACACGCCCGCCCCCGTGTACGTCAACTTCCACGGGGGCGGGTTCGTGGTGGCCCGCCCCGAGCAGGACGACCACCTCTGCCGCCGCATCGCTGCGACCGCCGGCTGCGTCGTGGTCAACGTGGGCTATGCCGTCGCGCCCCAGCGGCCGTATCCGACCGCCGTGACCCAGGCCTACGACGTCACCGCATGGATCGCCGGAAACGGTGCCGCGGGCGGCTGGGACGGCTCCCGACTCGCCGTCGGCGGACACAGTGCCGGGGGCAATCTGGCCGTGGCGGTGTGCCGTCTGGCCAGGGAGCGCGGTGCCTTCGCGCCCCGCCTCCAGATCATCGACTCGGCCCCGCTGGACCAGCTGGCCGACCCGGAGACCAAGCGGTCACCCGTCGCCAAGCCGCTGCTGTCCCCGCAGCTCATGCGGATCTTCACGGCGGCGTACGTCCCGGACCCCGCCGACCGCTCCCACCTCCTGGTCTCGCCCGCGCTCGCCGACGACCTGGCCGGCCTTCCGCCCGCATTGGTCATCACGGCGGAGAACGACCGCCTGCGCGACGAGGGCGACGCCTACGCCAAGGCCCTGGAGGCCGCGGGCGTCCCGGTCACCCACCGCGTCTTCGAGGGTGTGGACCACTACTTCACCCACACGGGCCCGGCGTCGAGCGGGACAGCGGCGATCGACCTGATGGCGAGCAGTCTGCGGGCGGCGTTGGGCAGTTGAGGCGCGCGGGTCGGCGGGTCTCCCGAACTGGACGAACGCTGCCGACCCGGTGCCCCCGCACTCGCTTTCGTCCGCGAGCTCCAAGGAACCCCTGTCGCCGGGCCTTGCCATGCGAACAGTTCCGATATATCGTTGAGGCATCGCGACAGATCAACGATGGAATGGAGTGATTGCGATGCGTTCCCACGGATTCGAGCGTGGACATGGTGGAGCCGGTCGTCAGGGCCGAGGTGGCTTCGAGGGGCGGCGTGGTGCCTTCGGGCCGTTCGGTCCCGGAGGGCCCGGTGGTCCCGGTGGACCCTTCGGCGGGCCGGGGTTCGGTCCCGGGCCCTGGGGCCCGAGGGGGAGGGGCGGACCCAGGGGAAGGGCGCGGCGCGGTGACGTGCGGGCCTCGATCCTGGCCCTGCTGAAGGACCGGCCGATGCACGGTTACGAGATGATCCAGGAGATCGCCGAGCGCAGCGGCGGGGCGTGGAAGCCCAGCCCCGGCTCGGTGTACCCCACCCTCCAGCTGCTGGAGGACGAGGGGCTGATCGCCAGCGAGAGCGAGGGCGGCAAGAAGCTGTTCTCGCTCACCGAGGCCGGTCGTACGGCTGCCGACGAGGGCCCCGACGCCCCCTGGGAGGAAGCCTCCCGCGGCATCGACTTCGAGGCGCTCGGCGAGATCCGCCAGGCCGGCTTCGGCCTGATGGAGGCCTTCGGCCAGGTCTGGAAGACCGGCAACAAGGAACAGCGCGACAAGGCGGTGGCCGTCATCAACGAGGCCCGCAAGAAGCTGTACCTCATCCTCGCCGACGAGGACTGACGGTCGTACGGCGGTCGAAGGGCGCCCCGTGGAGAGATCCGCGGGGCGCCCTTCGCGTACGGTCCGCTCGCTCCGCGCTCAGTCCACGCTCACTCCACCAGTCCGGCCAGCTTCCGCAGGGACTCGTTCAGCGCGGCGGTCCCCGAGTCCTTGAGCTTGCCCGCCATCAGCGACACGGCGGCGCCGGTGAACTCCCCGTCGATGCGGACGCCGGTGGCGTCGCCGTCGGGGGTCAGCGTGTAGCGCGTGGCCACGCTCACCGCCATCGGTCCCTTGCCCCGGATGGCCAGCAGCCGGGCCGGCTCCACCTGGTCGACGGTCCACTCGACCTCGGCGGGGAAGCCCATCAGCTTCATGTTCTCCTGGAAGGTCGCGCCCACTTCGAGCACCGCGGGGCCGCCCTTGGGGAAGCTGGTGTGGGTCGCGTTCCACTCCCCGTACGAGGACCAGTCCGTGAGCTGGGCCCAGACCTTGTCCGCGGGTGCCTGGACGAGTGCCTCCGCGCTGATTTCCGCCATGCGGCCACCTCTTCGTGTCGGGCTGTGGTGTCGCGGAAAGTAGCCGCAGGCGTCGCAACATTCAATACTGATGAACCGTCAGGAAATGTCGGACCCGGACCGCACCCTGCCGGCTCAGCCGACCGGCCGTATCGTCGCCGCGTCGAACAGGTCCCATGCGCGCGGGTACGCGCTCTCGTCGTGGCAGTGCCACGCCTGCCAGAACAGGTCGGCGGGCCGCGCGTCCTCCGGGGCGTACACCCGGTACACGTACTCTCTGCCGTCCACGGCCGGCAGGGCCACCAGCCAGCTCCCGCTCTCCACGCCTGTGTGGGACGAGTGACCTCGCATCGCGGTTGCGCCGGGGGCGCGGGGCGAGGCGGCGCGCGCCCATCGGGGCACCAGTGCCTGATCTCCTCCCTGAGGAGGAGATTTCGGCCCCTCGGGTCCGCTCTGCGTGGGACGCGGAAATGCTTCGCCTCGGCGATGACGTGCCGGGGTGGGGCTGATGAGGTGGGGGATGTGCACCCCCGTATCCCCCGGCAGTCGGCCCGCGACCAGGGCCGCCCGCCGCAGGTCGCCCCCGACGGCGACGCAACGCTCAGCGCGGAACTGGCAGCGGTCGTCTCCGGCGCCCGCAGGCGCGCGCTCCGGGACGGGGACCGGCAGATCGACACGGCCCACCTGCTGCACTCCCTGCTGGACGCCGACCCGGAGGCCAGTGCCGTCTTCGCGGACGAGCCCCATCTGCCCCGGCTGCTCGGCTACCTCGTGCAGCGCAGCATCGGTTACGGACTGCGGTGGCAGGGCACGGTCGAGGACTCCGGCGCCGTTCCCGTCGTGACCGCGGCCGGGACCATCGGCGCCGACCCCGCCGCGGCCGGGCCCTTTGGCGCCGACCCCGCCACGGCTGCGGCCGAGGGCTTCTCGCCGCTCGCCGCCGAGGCCATGGAGTACGCCCGGGTCCGCGCAGGGCACCGCGACGGCGGCCCCGCCCGGGGCGTCGACCTGCTGGCGGGGATCCTGGTGGACTCCGGGTCCCGCGCCGTGGAGGTGCTGGCCCGCGCCGGGATCGACGCCGGGGAGGTGCGCGCCCGGCTCGACGGCCTGCTGCCGGGAGGCCTGTGGGGCCGGTCTCGGCGCGGGGATCGCTAGGGGCTTTCCACGCTCCATCCGGCACGGTCCAGCCGATGAGACAGGAGTCAACGGGGGTGACGCTCATGTCGTCCCCTGTCATCATGGGTCGGTGCACATCTCTGAGAGCAGCAGGGCCGGTGACGGCAAGGGTGCGGGACTCGGTCTGGCGCTGGTGTCCGCGCTCGCCTTCGGCGGGTCCGGGGTCGCGGCCAAGCCGTTGATCGAGGCGGGCCTCGACCCGCTCCACGTGGTGTGGCTGCGGGTGGCGGGCGCCGCCCTCGTCATGCTGCCGCTGGCCGTACGCCATCGTGCGCTGCTGCGCAGCCGTCCCGCCCTGCTCGCCGGGTTCGGCCTGCTCGGCGTGGCCGGCGTCCAGGCCTTCTACTTCGCCTCGATCTCCCGGATCCCCGTCGGCGTCGCCCTGCTCGTCGAGTACCTCGCGCCCGCCCTGGTGCTCGGCTGGGTGCGGTTCGTGCAGCGACGGCCGGTCACCCGGGCCGCCGCGCTCGGCGTGGTCCTCGCGGTCGGCGGACTCGCCTGCGTCGTCGAGGTCTGGTCTGGGCTGAGCTTCGACGCCCTCGGCCTGCTTCTCGCGCTCGGCGCGGCCTGCTGCCAGGTCGGCTACTTCGTCCTGTCCGACCAGGGCAGCGACAGCGGCCGGCAGGCCCCCGACCCGCTGGGCGTGATCGCGTACGGCCTCCTCGTCGGCACCGCCGTCCTGACCGTCGTCGCCCGTCCGTGGACCATGGACTTCTCCGTCCTCACCCACCGCGCCGACATGAACGGCACCCCGGTCGCCGCCGGACTGCTGCTCGGCTGGATCGTGCTCGTGGCCACCGTCCTCGCCTACGTCACCGGCGTGGTCTCGGTGCGCAGGCTCTCCCCGGCGATCGCGGGAGTGGTGGCCTGTCTCGAGGCCGTCGTCGCGACCGTGCTCGCCTGGGTGCTGCTCGGCGAGCACCTCTCGGCACCGCAGATCGTGGGCGGCGCGGTCGTGCTCCTCGGCGCCTTCATCGCGCAGTCCTCGACCCCTGCCAAGGGCACCCTGGAGCCGGTCGCCACCGGCGGCGCCGAAACCCGGTTGTCCGCCCGGGAGAACGCCGCCTAGGCTCCCGGATCATGCACACGCCCCTCCTCGTCACCCCGCCTCCGGCCGCCTGAGGCGGGCCTCCGGAGTCCACGCCCGGCCACCCGCCGGGCGTGACGGTGCTGCCCGCAGACGAAGTCCGAGGACCCCGCCACCGCGCGGGTGTCCTTTCCGAACTTCCGCGCTTTCGCGCGACTGCGGAGAGAACACGTGTCGCATGCTTCCTCGGGCCTGCCCATCGGGCGAGGCCTCGTCTACCTGATCATCGCCGGTACCACCTGGGGCACCGCGGGAGCGGTCGCCTCCCTCGTCTACCGCACCAGTGACCTGGGCCCTGCGGCCCTGTCCTTCTGGCGCTGCGCGACCGGCCTGGCGGTCCTGGCCGCCGTCCGCCTCGCCCGGCCCCGCGCGCGTACGACCGTCCCGGAGCCCCTTGTCCGCCGGGCACTGCGCGTCGGCGGCTCGGGCGTCGGACTCGCGGTGTTCCAGACCGCCTACTTCGCCGCCGTACGGTCCACCGGACTGGCCGTGGCCACCGTCGTCACGCTGGGCGCGGGCCCCGTCCTCAGCGCGCTCGGCGCGCGGCTGGTCCTGGGGGAGCGGCTCGGCCGGAGCGGGGCCGTCGCCGTCGTGGGCGCGCTCGCCGGACTCGGCGTGCTGACGCTCGGCGGCACGGGGGCGTCCGTCCGCCCGCTCGGTGTGCTCCTCGGGCTGCTGTCGGCGGCCGGGTGCTGTGTGATGACCCTGATCACGCGTGCCGCCGAGGCGGAGTCCACCGGAACGTCCATCGGGGTGTTCGCGGTCACCAGCGTCTGTCTGCTGCCGTTCGCGGCGGCCGAGGGACTGGTCCCGCACACCGGCCAACCCGCGCTGCTCGTGGGCCTGTTGGCGTACTTGGCGACGGTCCCGACCGCCCTCGCCTACGGTCTCTACTTCGCGGCCGCCGCGGTCGTCCGTCCCACCACCGTCTCCGTGGTCATGCTGCTCGAACCGGTGAGCGCGGCGGTACTGGCCGTGCTGCTGTTCGGTGAGCACCTCACGGTGACGACCCTCGCGGGCACCCTGCTGATGCTGGGCGCGGTCGCGGGGCTGGCGGTGACGGAGGCGCGCGTGCCCGCGTGACGGAGCGAGGGGCCCTTCTGCCCGCAGGGATCACAGGGATCACAGGGATCTCAAGGTCTCCCGGATATCAGCGCCGAAGGGCCCCTCCGCTCAGGCGCCTTGCCGCCGCAGCAAATGCTCCCGTGCCGCCGCGTCCCCCGGGCCGGCCCGGTCCGCCAGGCCCTCCGCGATCCGTGCCCGCACCTGCTCGGTCCGCTTGCCGGCGTACTTGAACTTCGCCCGTACCTCGGTCACTTCGAGCCGCAGTCCCCGAATGCCCGACAGCATCCGGCCGTACGGCACCTCGCCCACCGCGACCTCGGCGGAACCGCCCTCCGGCTGGAAGTGGCCGACCTGGAGGTTCAGCAGCGCCGCCTTCTCGGCCGGGTCGTCCACCACGTGGGCCCGGCAACGGAGTTGGACGGCCGCGTAGAAGCTCGTCGGGGTGCCGTGGGCGGCGGGGCCGTCCGGGTCGGCCTGCCAGGGACCGGGGATGTAGGCGTAGTCGTCGACCACGCTCAGCACGACCTCCGGGTTCGCCTCCAGCGCGCTCCACAGCGGGTTGGGCCGCGCCAGGTGGGTCAGGGCCTCGCCGCGCCCTGCGTCGTAGAAGAAGTGCAGGGGCTGGACGAACGGCGGCTCGCCCGCGGGCCCGTTGACGGCCAGCTGGCCGAAGTCGTGGACGGCGAGCCACTGTTGCCACTCGGTGTCGGAGGCGGGCGCGTCCCAGGGGTGGATCAGCATCACAGGGCCGTCAGGTAGCCGGGGACCTCGGTGCCGGGGGCCAGGTCGCCGTCGGCGACGGGGGAGCCGTAGCCCTTGCGCAGCGGGAGGACGCCGGCCCAGTGGGGGAGGGCGAGGTCCTCGGGCTCGTCGTTGACCCCGCCGGTGCGGAGCTTGGCGGAGACCTCGTCGAGGTCGAGGCGGATCACGGCGGTCGCGGCCAACTCCTTCTTGTTGGCGGGGCGGGAGTCCTGGGCGCGGCCCGGGACCACGTGGTCGACCAGGGCGTCGAGGGCGAGACGCTTCTCCTCGGGGTCCGTGACGTCGTGGGCGATGCCGTGCACCACCACCGACCGGTAGTTGATGGAGTGGTGGAAGGCCGAGCGGGCCAGGATCAGCGCGTCGACATGCGTGACCGTCAGGCACACCGGCAGCCCGGGGTCGGCCTGGCCGGTCATCCGCAGCGGGCGCGAGCCGGTGGAGCCGTGGACGTAGAGCCGCTCGCCGACCCGGCCGTAGAGCGTGGGCAGCACCACCGGGGCGCCGTCCCGGACGAAGCCCAGGTGGCAGACGTATCCCTCGTCGAGTATCGAGTGCACCAGGTCCCTGTCGTACGAGGCCCGGTCGGCGGAGCGCGTCGGGACGGTGCGGTCGGTCGGCGCGTAGGCGGGCGGCTCCGGCGTGGTCGCGGTGGTCCCCTGCATTGCGGTCTCCATTGCACTAGTGCATAATCTTCTTTGTGCTAGGAGAATACCGGATCGAAGGCAGGCGCGCAGCGGAGATTGCGGCGAGCGTCGAGCGCGCGGTGGGTGCGGGAGAGCTGGAGCCCGGTCAACCACTGCCGCCGATGCGGGAGTTGGCCGTGCAACTGGGCGTGAATCCCAACACGGTCGCGGCCGCCTACCGGAGCCTGCGGGAGCGCGGGGTCATCGAGACCGCCGGGCGCCGGGGCAGCCGGGTGCGGTCGAAGCCGGCGACCACGGGACGCGAGTACATCCGCGTAGAGGTCCCGGAGGGCGTGCGGGACGTGGCGAACGGCAACCCGGACCCCGCGCTGCTGCCGCCGCTCGGCCCCGCCTTCGCGGCCGCCGCCGCACAGGGCGACCGGCAGCCGGTCCTGTACGGCGACGCGACCGTGGACCCCGAGCTGGCGCGGCTCGCCCGCGGGGCACTGGACGCGGACGGCGTCCCGGCCGGGCAGGTAGCCGTCGCCTCCGGCTCCCTCGACGTCATCGAGCGGGTCCTGGGCGCCCATCTCAAACCGGGCGACACCGTGGCCGTCGAGGACCCCGGCTGGGGCAGCCTCCTCGACCTGGTCCCGGCCCTGGGCCTGCGCGTCGCCCCCGTGGGCGTCGACGACGAGGGCCCGCTCGCCGAGGACGTGCGCCGCGCCCTGGAGTCGGGTGCCCGGGCCCTGATCGTGACGGACCGGGCCCAGAACCCGACCGGTGCCTCCGTCACCGCCCCACGCGCGCGTGCCCTGCGCGCGGTCCTCGCGGACCACCCGGACACCCTCCTGGTCGAGGACGACCACGGCCACGGCATCGTCGACCTCCCCCTGCACCCCCTCGCCGGTGTCACTCGCCACTGGGCCTTCGTCCGCTCGGTGGCCAAGGCCTACGGCCCCGACCTGCGCCTCGCCGTGCTCACCGGCGACGAGATCACCGTCGACCGCGTCCACGGCCGGCACCGCCTCGGCCCCGGCTGGGTCAGCCGGATCACCCAGCGGGCCGTGGTGAACCTCTGGGCGGACGGCGTGCTGGACACGGCGAAGCCGGCCGCGGCCTACCGTGAGCGCAGGGACCGGCTGATCGAGGCGCTCGCGGCCCGCGGCGTCGAGGGCCACGGCCGCAGCGGGCTGAACGTCTGGATCCCGGTCCAGGACGAGACCGGAGCGGTGGCCCGGCTCCTGCACGCCGGCTGGGCGGTGGCCCCGGGAGCGCGGTTCCGGATGAGCGCGCCCCAGGGAATCCGGCTGACCGTCGCGAGCCTGAAGGCCGATGAGGTCGCCCCCTTGGCGGACGCCGTCGCCAAGGCCGTGGGCCCGGCGCCCACCCGTGTCCACGCGCACCCCCGCGTGGAAAGGTGACGCCCATGCTGAACCTGGAGCGCCTGCGCACCCTCGACGCCCTCGCCCGGCACGGCTCGGTCAGCGGCGCCGCCGAGGGGCTGCACATCACGACGTCGGCGGTCTCGCAGCAACTGTCCAAGCTGGAGCGGGAGGTCGGCCAGCGACTCCTCGCCAGGAACGGCCGGGGCGTGCGGCTCACCGACGCCGGCCGCCTGCTGGCCGAGCACGCGGCCCGCATCCTGTCCCACGTCGAACTCGCCCAGTCCGACCTGGAGGCCCAACGCGGCCAGGTGGTAGGGGAGTTGCGGCTCGCCGCCTTCCCGACGGCGGCCCGCGGCCTGTTCCCGGCCGCGCTCGCCGCCCTGCGCTCGGCCCACCCCGGGCTGCGGATCACCTCGTGCGAGACGGACCCGGAACTCGCGCTGCGCACGGTGCTCCGCGGCGGCTACGACCTCGCGGTCGTCCTGGACTGGTACAACAAGCCGCTGCCCGTGCCGGACGGGCTGATGAAGGCGTCGATCGTCGACGACACCGCCGACCTGGCGATGCCCGTCACCCACCGCCACGCGCACCGCGCCGAGGTCGACCTGGAGGACTTCGCCGACGACGAGTGGGTGACCTGGGGCGAGAACGAGTTCTGCCACGAGTGGCTGATGCACACCCTGCGCGCCAAGGGCATCGAGCCGCGCGTCGCGCACCGCGCGGAGGAACACGCGACCCAACTCGCCCTGGTGGGCGCGGGACTCGGCGTGTGCGTGGCGCCCCGGCTCGGCCGCGGCCCGGTCCCCGACGGGGTGCGGACCGTGCCGGTGCGGCAACCGGTCAGCCGGCACGTCTACGCGGTGTGGCGGGCGGACGCCGACCGTCGCCCGTCGATCCGGGCGGCGGTCGAGGCGCTGAAGTCGGCCGCGCGGCAGGCCGTTTGAGCTAGGGCGTGTTGCGAAAGTCCCGTCGTTCGCCCGAAGGGCGGGCCGCGCGGCGTCAGGTGCGTGCTCTCGGCGTGCCGGGCGGAAGCCCTCGTACTGGATGTACTTGGGCTTTCGCCCGGTGCGGCGAGAGTTCGTGCATGGCGTCGCGAGGCAGGCGGGATTTTCGCAACACGCCCTAGGCGGAGCCCAGCTTGCGGAAGTCCCAGGACACGATCTTCTCCGGCGTCAGCCGTATCCACGCGTGCCGGCCGTCGTGCGGCATCTCCTCCAGCCGGAAGTTCTTGCGCGCGAACAGGATCTCAGGGACGTCGAGTTCGGCACACAGCTCACCGGTGCGCGGGGCCTCGCCCACGAAGTCCACGGTCCCGGACAGCTCGACGCCGCGCAGTTCGTCGTACTCCTCACCCGTGTCGACCACGATCGCGACCCGTGGATCGCGGCGCAGATCGGTCCAGCGCTTGCTGCGCACGACGGAGTACAGCCACATCGAGGTGCCGTCCCAGGCGAACCACAGGGTGCTCACGTGCGGGGCGCCGCCGCCCGAGACCGTGGCGACCCGGCAGGTGCGCTGGCTGGTCAGGAACTCGTCCAGCTCGCCCGGCGTCATCATGATCTTCCGGCCTCGGCGCTGAGTGACGGTCATGCATCCCCCTCTTTCTCTCACGTCGTGTCAGAGGAGAGATCCTCTGACATCACGTCAGAAAAGGATGGGTCGTCTTCCGTCCGCACGCAATGGTCGCTACTGTCACCGGCCCCGGCCACTCGCGACAAGGGGGAACCGTGCCGTCGTACGGACAACTCAGCGAGCTGCTCGCCCCCGGGACCACCGTCCTGCTCACCGTCGAGTGCCAGCAGGGTGTCGTCGGACCGGACAGCGCCCTGCCCGAACTCGCCCGTGAGGCACGGAAGTCGGGTGCGCTCGCCAATGTTGCCCGGCTCGTCGCCGCCGCCCACGAGAGCGGGGTGCAGGTGATCCACGCGATCGCCGAACGCCGGCCGGACGGGCGCGGGGCGAACCGCAACGCCCGCCTGTTCCGCGCCGCCGAACGACTGCCCGTCCAGCAGCTGTCCGGCACCGCCGCGGTGCGGGTGGCGGCCCCGATCGAGGTGAGCGAGGAGGACTTCGTCGTACGGCGGCTGCACGGGCTGTCGCCGATCCAGGGCACCGAGGTCGACGCGCTGCTGCGCAACCTCGGCTGCCGCACCCTGGTGGTGACCGGGGTCTCCGCCAACGTGGCCGTGCCGAACGCCGTCTTCGACGCCGTGAACCGCGGGTACGGCGTCGTCGTGCCGAGCGACGCCGTCGCGGGGGTGCCCTCCGACTACACCCCCGTGATGATCCGCCACACCCTCGCCCTGGTCGCCACGATCACGACCACCGACGAGGTGCTGGGCGCGCTCGGCCGGCCCCGGCGGACGCGGGTCAGGCCAGCGTGATCGAGTCCCCGCTCACGGTGATCTGCGCGGCCGGCAGCGGCTGGGTCGCGGGACCCTTCTTGACACTGCCGTCCTCGACCGAGAAATGGCTGTTGTGACACGGACACACGATGACGCCGTCGGCCACGCTGCCCACCGCGCAGCCCTGGTGGGTGCACTTGGACGAGAAGGCCTTGAACTGGCCCGCCGTGGGCTGGGTGACCACCACGCCCTTGTCCTTGAAGATCGTGCCACCGCCCTCGGGGATGTCACTGGTCTTCGCCAGTGCGGTGCCGCCGGAGCCGGACGAGGCGCCGCTGTCGGAACTCGCCCCGCCACCGCTCGCGTTCTGGTCGGCCTGGCTGGTGGACGAGCC
>NZ_KB911797.1:46104-165466 GCF_000383655.1 Streptomyces sp. 351MFTsu5.1
GGGCGCGGGCCGCGGCGCTGGGCGTTGAGATAGAGCTCGGCCTCGTGCCGGTCCCGCCTCGGCGTCCCGCACAGCTGCCACTCCTGGCCGGTCCACAGCTCGGGCAGCCAGCGCTGCTGGGGCTGGGGGCGGTCCTCCCGCACTCCGTACCGGGAAGGGGTGGGGCCGGTTGTCCTCGGGCGGGCACCGGGCCCGTTGATCTCGGCGCGGCGGGCCGCACGGCGGCGGGTCTCGCACAGCAGGCACAGGTCGGGGGCGTTCTCGTCGACCGGGCCGTTCGGGTGCTCGGCGCAGCGGGTGGTGGGGGCGGCGGCGCTGACGCTGTCCTCCAGCAGGTCCAGGGCCCGCTTCAGGTCGGCCTTCATCTCGTGCAGCTTGGCGTCCGGGGTGTCGCCGGTGAGTGCGTCGCCGTGCTCGCCGAGGAGGCGCAGGGCACGGCCCAGGGCGGTGAGCTGGGCGTGGTTCATGGCTCCAGGGTAGGCACCGGGACGGCACCTCGGAGGCCACGGGCCCTCTCGGACCGCGGGCCTGCTGGAATGAGCCCATGCGTGTCCTGGAGACCCTCGCCCGCCTGAACGCCGCCTATCCCTGGTCGCACAACGCCCACTACCACCCGTGGATCATGCGCCGGCTGCCCCCGCGCTTCGACCGCGCCCTCGACGTCGGCTGCGGTGCCGGGGATCTCGTGCGGCTGCTCGCCACCCGCGCGGCACAGGTGCACGGCATCGACAGCGACAGCCGGATCATCGGTGCGGCGAGGGAGGCGACCGCGGCGGACCTCCCCGTCACCTACGCCGTCGCGGACGGAGGGTCGTACGACCGGGGCGGTCCCTACGACGTCATCACCTGCGTCGCCGTGCTCCACCACCTGCCCCTGGCCGGGACGCTCAGCCACTTCCGGCGGCAGCTCGCGCCCGGGGGAACCCTCGTGGTGGTCGGGTGTGCGCGGGAGGACACCTGGGTGCAGCACCTGCTCGGGCTCGTCTCGGTCCTGCTCAACCCCCTGTTCGGATGGGCCAGGAACCGGGGCCGCAGGGCCGCCGCGCCTCCCCTCGCGATGACCGCCGTGACCCGGCAGCCGGACGTCCCGTACACCGAGCTGGCCCGGGAGGCCCGCCGCATCCTCCCCGGCGCCCGCCTCAGGCGCCGGCTGTTCTGGCGCTACACCCTGGTCTGGCGGGCCTGAGGAGAGGTCACCGGGACCTGGACCTGACGTAGGCGATCACCGAGAGCAGGACGGCGAACAGGACCGCGTCCTCGGCCAGGCCCCCCAGCGCGCGGGTGACGGGATGGGCGAAGACGAGGGCGGGAGTGGCCCCGCGATCCAGTGCGCCGACGAGCCCCGGAAAAAAGTGCGGGGTGGTGTCGATTCCGTCAGGGTTCGAACGACGCACAGGTGACAGGCGACAGGACGGCAGCACCACGAGAGGCGGCGATCATGCCCAAGGTTCGCGTACACAACGTCACGGTCTCCCTGGACGGCTTCATGGCCGGCCCGAACCAGCGGCTGGACGCCCCCTTCGGGGACGGTGTCGGATGGGGGGACGAGCTGCACGGCTGGTTCACCGGCGCCATGGAGGATCTCGCCGCCGGGAAGGGCGGCACCGACGTCGAGTACTTCGTCCGCGGGGACCGGAACATCGGGGCCACGATCATGGGGCGGAACATGTTCGGGCCACAGCGCGGGGCCTGGGAGGACGAGTCCTGGCAGGGCTGGTGGGGGGACAACCCGCCGTACCACCACGACGTCTTCGTGCACACCCACCACCCGCGTCCGACCCTGGAGATGGCCGGCGGGACCACCTTCCACTTCACCGACGAGTCGCCGGAGAAGGTCCTCGGACGTGCCTTCGAGGCCGCGGACGGCAAGGACGTCCGCATCGGCGGCGGTGCGGCGACCATCCGGCAGTACCTGCGCGCCGGCCTGATCGACGAACTCCACCTGGCCGTCGCGCCCATGCTCATCGGGAGAGGGGAGCGGCTCCTCGACGACCTGGGCGCCGGGATCGACGGCTACCGGGTGTCCGAACTGGTCGGCTCCCCGACGGTCACCCACGCCGTGCTGGTGCGCCGGTGAGTCAGAGGGCCGCCGCCAGCGCCGCCCGCAGACGGCCCCCCGACTCCTCCAGCAGACGGGCCGCCGTGGGCCCGTCGACATCGGCCAGGATCGTCAGGATCGCGTTCTTGACCTCGCCGTCCGTGGCGGTCAGGGCCCGCTCGATCTCCGCGTCCCCGGCGCCGGTGGCCAGCGCGACGATCCGGCGCGAGCGGGCGCGCAGCTTGTCGTTGGAGGCGCGGACGTCGACCATCAGGTTCCCGTAGGTCTTGCCGAGACGGATCATCGTGATCGTCGACAGCATGTTGAGGACCAGCTTCTGCGCGGTGCCGGCCTTCAGCCGGGTCGAGCCGGTGAGCAGCTCGGGACCCACGACCACCTCGATGCCGTGGTCGGCGGCCGCCGCGAGCGCGCTGCCCGCGTTGCAGGACAGGCCCACCGTCAACGCCCCCTGTGCGCGGGCGTGTTCCACCGCGCCCACGGCATAAGGGGTACGACCGGACGCCGACACCCCGACCACCGTGTCCAGGGACGTCACCGCGAGCCCGTCCAGGTCGGCCCGGGCCAGCTCGGCCGAGTCCTCGGCGCCCTCGACGGACGTGACCAGCGCCTGCGGGCCACCGGCGATCAGGCCCACGACCCGCGCCGGGTCCGTGTTGAAGGTCGGCGGGCACTCGGAGGCGTCCAGCACGCCGAGGCGTCCGGCGGTGCCCGCGCCGGCGTAGATCAGCCGTCCGCCCCGGGCCATCCGCTCGGCGACGGCGTCGATGGCCGCGGCGATCTGCGGGACCTGCCGGGCCACGGCGGCCGGTACGGAGGCGTCCTCGCCGTTCATCAGGCGGGCGATGTCGAGCGTCGGCAACCGGTCGACGTCGGCGAACTCGGGCCGGAACGCCTCGGTGGTCAGCGACTCCAACTGGGCTCGCAGGTCACGGGGGTGGGAGGGGGAGGTCATGGAGGAACGGTTCTTTCTTCGTGACGGACATCTGGGACGTCTGCCGGGCTCCGGGGTGTCTACCGGCGATGCCGATGCGCCAGCGCCTCGTACGACGCGGCCAGCGCCGGCGCCGCCGTCTCGTACGTCCGCTGGGCCACCCCGACGAACAGGCAGTCCACCACCAGCAGTTGACTCGTCCGGGACGACATCGCCGCCGGTCGCAGCTCGCTCTCGCGGGCCGTGGACGTGGTCAGCACATGGTCGGCGTACTGCGCCACCGCCCCGCCCGGCCGCCCGGTGATGGCGACGGTCGTGGCCCCGTGCTCGAAGGCGACCCGGAGCGGCTCGATGACGTCCCCGGTCGACCCGGAGTGCGTGATGGCGATCGCGACGTCCCCCGAGCGCAGCTGCACCGCGTTGGTCACCGCGAGGTGCGGGTCGCTGTGCGCCTGGGCTATCAGCCCTATCCGCAGCAGTTTCTGCGTGAGGTCCTGGGCGACGAGACCTGAGGCACCCACCCCGTACACGTCGATCCGCCGCGCCGTGGCGGTCGCGGCGACCGCCGCCCCCAGCTGCACGGTGTCGAGCCCCGCCGCCGTGTCCGCGAGGGTCTGCTGCTCGTCGTAGGCGAGCTTGGCGACCACGTCCGCGATCGGGTCGTCCACCGCGATGTCCGTGGTGATCGCGGGCGACCGGCCGGACTGCTGCAGGGCGGCCAGCCCGGCGAGGGCGAGCCGCAGGTCGCGGTAGCCCGGGTAGCCGAGGAGCCGGGCCGTGCGCACGACGGTCGCCTCGCTGGTCCCGGTCCGTTCCGCGAGGCCGGTGACGGTGAGCGCCGCGCAGCCCGCCGGGTCGTTCGCCACGGCCTCGGCGACCCGCTGCATGGAACGCGTCATCGACGGACCCAGCGTGCGCACCTTCGAGGCGAGCGCGCTGCCGAAAATTTCCTTCACTTCCTGGGGCACGTCTGAAAGGTATTTTCGGCGCCGGGTCGTGGTCAAGAGCGCGCACAATGGACGGATGGAGTCCATCGGTCCACTGGAACAGAGCCTGCACACGGCCCGTGCCCTCGTCCTCGCCGACCTCGCGGTGGATGACGTCGGCGCGCCGGACGTGGTGTCGATGGTCGAGGACTCCGTCGTGCAGCGGCGCTGGTGGGTGGAGCAGTGGCCCGAGGGCGCGGACTTCGTGGCGGGACTGGTCGCCCAGGACGTCCAGGACGCGATCCTCGAACGCCACGGCCGCTGGCCCCTGTGCCCGGTCTGCGGCGCGGGCGACCCGCACGCCCTGGAGGTCGAGCCGGAGCTGGGTGCCGACCCGCACTGGGTGTGCCACAAGGCGGGCGTGAAGGTCGCGGCGATCGGCTCGCTGGGTACCGCGACGGGCGGGGCCCCCTCCCCGTGACCGTCTACATCGACCCACCGACCTGGCCGGGCCACGGCCGCATGTGGTCCCACCTCATCAGCGACGTCTCCTTCGACGAACTGCACGCGTTCGCCGAGGCGTTGGGCGTCCCGTCCCGGGCCTTCGAACGTGACCACTACGACATCCCGTCGCACCGGTACGCCGACGTGGTCGCGGCCGGTGCGGTGGAGGTCAGGAGCCGGGACGTGGTGCGGCTGCTGACGGGGGCGGGGTTGCGGCGGCCGAAGGGGCGCAAGGCGGTCTGATCGGGCCGGCCGTACGGCACCACGTACTGCTTGAGAGGCCTCAGGCGGTCGGGCCGGTCAGCACGTACAGCCGAAGCCCCGCATCCTTCTCGCCGTACGCCTGCTCCTCCTCCACGCTCGCCCGCAGGAAGCCGGCGCGGGCGATGACGCGTTGCGAGGGGGCGTTGTCGGGTTCGATGGTGGCGCAGAGGCTGCGGACGTCGTCGCGGGCCAGGGCCCAGTCGCTCAGGGCACGCAGGGCCTCCGTGGCGTGGCCCATGCCGCGGGCGGAGGGGGCCAGGTCGTAGCCGACCTCGGCGCGGCCGTCCTCGTCGGGGGCGCCGTGGAAGCCCATGCCGCCGATCGCGCGGCCGTCCTCCCGCCGTACGAGGACGAAGAGGCCGAACTCCGGGCGGTGGACGCCCGCCTCGTACGCCTTGAGGGTCATGCCGGCGGCCTCGCGGGTGCCCTCGAAGGGGCCGTCCTCGACCCAGTCGAAGCCGCCGTCGCCGCCCGCGGCCAGGTCGGCGGCGGCGGCCGGGGTGACGCCCTGGAGGGTGAGGCGTTCGGCGGGCAGGACGAGGTTGTTGCTCCAGCGCCACTCGGTGCGCCGCGGGCGGCCCGGCAGGTCGCCACGGCCGGTGGCCCACAGGAGGGTGCGCCAGGGGTCGGGGCCCGGCTGGACCTCGGGGAAGATCCGGGTGAGGACGTACTCGGGGAGGTGGGCGGGCGGCTCGTAGGCGAGGTCCAGGCCCCGCGCGACGTCGTACGTGTGCAGCAGGACCTCGGCGATCCCCATCGCGGCGAAGCCCTCGCGGTTCGCGCTGCGGAAGGGGTACGGGTGGAAGGCGCGGGCCTCGCGGGGCGCGGTGCGGACCGCCGCGGCGAGCAGGGCGCCGCCGGTCGCCATGACGTGCAGCAGGCCCGTGTTGTCGGTGCCCTCGTCGAGGGTGATGTCGAAGGGGACGTAGTCGTCCCGGGCGCCTCCGGCAAGGTTCCCGGCGTAGGCGATCAGGCAGCCGCAGATGTGGAAGGCCGTCTCGTGGACGGTCCAGTCCATCCCGGTCGGCTTCACGGCCGTCCAGTCCCGGTCCGCCACCGTCCGCAGCACCGCGACCGCGCCCGCGACGGCCTCCGTCACCCGTTGTCCGCCCACGTCCCCGCCCATGTCTGTCATGGGTGCAGGCTATGACCCAGGACGCATCAGAGCGACAGCATTTCCAGCTCCGAGGTGAGGTTGTAGCGGGCCGTCGCCTCCCATTCCCGTGCCCCGTACGGAGTCCTGAACAGCCGGGGCAGGTCGAGCAGTTGACGCAGGATCGCGGACCGGCCCTCGCGGAAGGCGTCGGTGGGCACGAAGCCGTACTCCTCGCGTACGGCGGCCGTGTAGGCGGCGTACCCGGCGGGCGGGGCGGCGAGGATCGCGAGGTCGGCGTCGCACAGGACCTGGCCGTTGCGGTCGTCGTCGGCGGGGGCGTGGGTGGTGGTGAGGCGGACCAGGCGGGCCACCTCGGCCGTCGCGGCGCCCGGGACGCCGGCTTCGGGGAGCGCGCGTTCGGCGAGGCGGGCGGAGCGGTCCTCGTTCTCCGAACGGTCCGGGAGGTAGACGGCGTCATGGAACCAGGCGGCGAGACGGACCAGGTCCGGGTCGTCCGCGTGGGCTTCCAGCACGTCGACGTGGTCGAGGACCGCGGTGAGGTGCGCGAGCGTGTGGTACCGGCGCTGCGGTTCCTGCCAGCGGTCCAGGAGATTGTCGGCGTACGGCAGCGGGTCGGGGCCGTCGGTGCCCCTCACTGCGTCCAGGGCGGCGGTGAAACGGGCGCGGAGGTCGTCGGGATCGGCCATGGCCTCATTGTCCCCCGGGGCACCCCTGGCAGGTGGGCCGGCGAGATCGTCCGGAACGCACCGGTGAGCGGGATCGGGTGGCGGCGTATTCTTGAATTGGACTAGACCTGTAGCCGCCCAAGACCGTCGACGAATGGGGTCCCATGAGCAAGCGTGCAGTCCTGGAGGTGATCGCCCTCGACGTCGAGGACGCGCTCGCCGCCCGGGCCGGAGGCGCGGACCGGCTGGAACTCGTGACCGACATGGCGGCGGACGGGCTGACGCCGGCGGTCGCGACGGTCGCCGGGATCCGGGACGCGGTGGACCTTCCGCTGCGGGTGATGCTGCGGCTGTCGGACGGGTTCGGCGCCGGGGACGTCCCGCGGGTGGCGCGGTCGGCACGGGAGCTGCGGGACGCCGGGGCCCAGGAGTTCGTGCTGGGGTTCCTGGACGCGCACGGCGAGGTGGACCTGGGGGCCGTGGAGCAGGTCGTCGAGGCGCTGGACGGCTGCCGCTGGACCTTCCACCGGGCGATCGACCACGCCGCCGACCGGGACGCGCTGCGCAAACAGCTCGCCGACCTCCCGGGGCTTGACACCTACCTCACCGCGGGCTCGGCGGCGGGTGTGGACGCCGGGCTCGGCGTGCTGCTCGCGGAGGCGGCGCGGGCCGGGGAACCGGGGTACGAGCAGCAGCTGCTGGTCGGCGGCGGCCTGCGGCTGGAGCATGTGCCGCAGCTCCGGGCCGCCGGGATCGACGCCTTCCACATCGGCGGGGCGGCGCGGCCGCGCGGCTGGGAGACGCCGGTGTCGGCGGAGGCGGTCCGGGAGTGGCGGCGGGCGGTGGACGGGCGCTAGCCCTTCAGCGGGTGCAGGCACAGCGAGGTTCCGCCGTCCTCGCTGTACTCCGGGTAGGCGACGTGGTCCCCGGCCGGGCAGGAGCCGTCCGCCGGGGCGCTGACCCGCAGTTCCGCGTCGGAGGAGTCGCAGGACTCCGGTGCGAGGTCCTGTTCCGGCCAGGTCGCGTCGTTGCGGGCGCACGAGCCGGGCGTGAGCGTCGGGTGGCCGGCGCTCGCCCCGGTCACCAGCCCGACGGCCAGAAGCACCGTGAACGCGAACACCGCAAGGCCCAGCAGACCCATCGGGATCAGCGCCAGGATGCCCGCCGGGCGCCTGAACACCGGTCTGCCGGGGTCGAGCGGCGGCCGGAACCCCGGTGCGACCGGTTCCGGGATGCGGCGGATGCCGGACAGCGCGCCGAGGTTGGCCAGCAGCGTGAACGGCGTGATCAGCACGGACAGCGGGCCCCACCAGCCCAGCACCATGGTGTCCGCCTGCATGTCCCGGAAGCTCGCCAGCGCGCAGGTCCGGCAGAACACCCCCTCGCGCTTCAGGAACCGCATGATCACCAGCATCCCCTGGTGACCGCGGACGGTGACGGCCGCGGCGGGCACGGCCCCGCAGATCTGACAGCCGACCGCCCCCTGCCCACCCGCAGGCCCGGGACCGCCGTACGGCTGCTGGTAGGGCGCGGGGGCGGGTGCCTGGTGGTACGGCTGCGGATACGGCCCGGAGCCCGGCGCCTGCTGGTACGGCCCGGAGCCCGGCGCCTGTTGGTACGGCCCGGAGGGGGGCGCCTGCTGGTACGGATTCGGAGCCGGCGCCTGCGGATATGTCCCCGGAGCCGGCGCCTGCGGATACGCCCCCGGAGCCGGTGTCCCCTGATACGGCCCAGGCACCGGCCCCGGCGTCGGCGGGTACGCGGGATGCGGGGACTGTGGCGTGCTCAACGGGGGCCCTTCCAGGGGGACATGGCGGAACCAGCACCCTACCCGGCGAGCTGCTCCGGCAGCGGGGCCGAGTGCGTCACGATCAGGCCCGACACCGCTCGGGTCAGCGCGACGTACAGCCGTCGAAGGCCGGTCCGTTCGTCCGGTTCGCCGTCGACCACCGCCCGCGGCTCGTCCAGGACGACGTAGTCGTACTCGAGGCCCTTGGCGAGTGAGGCCGGGACCAGGGTCAGGCGGGTCTCGGCCGTGGTCTCCTCACCGGGGGCGAGGTACGGGATGCCGGCCGCCGTCAGCGCGTCCGCCAGCTCCGGGACGCGGGCGTCGGCGGCGATCAGGCCCGTGGAGCCCTCGTTGCGCAGCAACTCCTCGCACGCGGCCACCACTTCACCCGGGCCGGAGGTCTCGCGCAGGTCGAAGAAGCCCGGGTTCTCACGGACCGACGCGACCGGAGTGAGACCCGGCGCGATGTGCGGGAGCAGCCGGGAGGCGTACGTGATGACGTCCGTCGGCACGCGGAAACCCGCCGTCAGCTCCTCGATCACGCCGTCCGACTTGCCGAGGTGGGCCAGCGCCTCGTCCCAACTCCGCGTCGCCCAGGGCGTGGTGCCCTGCGCGAGGTCGCCGAGGACGGTCGCCGAACCCGTCGAGCAGCGGCGGCCGACCGCCCGGTACTGCATGGGGGAGAGGTCCTGCGCCTCGTCGAGGACCACATGCCCGAGCGAGTGCGTGCGCTCCACGATGTCCGTCGTCTCGTCGATCAACACCGCGTCCGCGGCGGACCACTTGGCCGACTTCACCGAGCGGACCGGCTTCGCCCACAGGATCGTCTTCTGCTCGTCCTCGTCGAGGATCCCCTCCGCGTGCGCGGCGAGGAAGTCCGCGTCCGTGAGCAGCCGCAGCACCAGCTTCGCCGGATCCACCGGCGGCCAGATCGCCTTCACCGCCGCCTTCACCGCGGAGTTGCGGGCTACCGCGTCCTGCACCCGGTCGTCCGGCGCCTCCCCCGACCGCTCCATCTGCACCAGCACGGCGTGCGCGATGCGCTGCGGAAGGGCCTCACGGGCGGCGCCGTAGCGGATGCCCCGGTCCAGCAACTCCCGCACGATCTCCTCGATCTCGTACGCCGGGACCCGCCACCTGCGTGAGCCGCGCACCACCATCACCGGCTCGGTGGGCATCGCCACGTGCGCGTACACGGCCCGCCGGAGCACCTCCGCCATCCGCGCGTCACCCTTGAGGACCGCGGCGGGCGCCTCGTCGTTGCCGCGCACCTCCACGCCCTTCGCCACGAGGTCGTCCACGGTCGCCTGCTGGACGCTCAGCTCGCCCAGCGCGGGCAGCACCTGCTCGATGTAGTGCAGGAAGGAGCGGTTCGGTCCGATGACGAGGGTGCCGGTGCGGGCGAGCCGCTCGCGGTGGGCGTAGAGCAGGTACGCGACCCGGTGCAGGCCGACGGCGGTCTTCCCGGTGCCCGGGCCTCCCTGCACACAGACCGTGCCGCCCAGACCGGACCGTACGATCTCGTCCTGTTCGGGCTGGATGGTCGCCACGATGTCGCGCATCGGGCCCACGCGCGGGCGCTCGATCTCCTGCTGGAGCAGCTTGCTGGTCCGGGCCGTCTCGGCCGGGTCGGAGAGGTGCTCGTCCTCGTACGCGGTGATGTCGCCGCGGGTGTAGCCGAAGCGGCGGCGCAGCCCGACGTCCATCGGGTCCTTCTTGGACGCCCGGTAGAACGGCTGCGAGACCGGCGCCCGCCAGTCGATGACCATCGGGTCGCCGTCGTGGTCGTGGACGTGCCGGCGCCCGATGTAGAAGCGCTCGCCTTCCGCGCCCTCGGCCTGCTCGGCACCGGGCGCGTGCAGGTAGTCGAGGCGGCCGAAGAACAGCGGGGTGTCGCTGAGGTCGGCCAGCGCCTTGATCCGCTCGTCGATCTGGCGGGCCAGGACCTCGGCGTTGACCCAGTTCGCGGTGACGTCCTTGATGTCGAGCGACTCGACGTCCTCGCGCATGGACCGCAGCGCGGCGCGGGATTCGGCGAGGTGGGAGCGTTCGCGGAAAAGGGGGTCGTCGGTGGGCAGGGGCGTGGACAAGGGGGTGCCTCCGAAGGGACCTGCGGGACGGGCGCGGGGGATGCCGACCGGTTTCCGTCCGGACGGCGGCACTCCGTGAGGGAGGCGGGCAAGAGCGGAGATTGTAGAGGGGCGGGGTGAGAGGGGGCCAATGAATTTCGCAGGGCCCCCGGCGGCTCCCTCGCGGCCCCTAGGGGACGGCCCCTCCCCACCCTGGGGGAGGCCGCACCCCCGGGCCGTCCTCAGGTAGCACAAGAAGGGGCTACCTGAGACCGATGCCCCCTTTATGCCTGATCGGCCACCATGGAGACATGAGTGCAGCGACCTTCACCCCAGCCCCCGGTCGCCCGTCCGGAGCGACCCCCGTATCGAGTGGCCACACCCACCGTCTCGGCGACGCCCTGCGCGCTGTCCGCGTCTTCGCCGGCGCCGCCTTCGACGTCGTCATACTCGGCCAGTACGGCCAGGAAGCCGGCGTCCGCCACAGGTAGCCGCCGGTCTCCCAGCAGGTAGCCGCCGGTCAGCTCTCCGTGAGCAGTTCGTCCGCGTCCACGATCCGGTAGGCGTACCCCTGCTCGGCCAGGAACCGCTGGCGGTGCGCGGCGAAGTCCTGGTCGATGGTGTCCCTCGCCACCACCGAGTAGAAGTGCGCCTGATGCCCGTCCGCCTTGGGACGCAGCACCCGCCCCAGCCGCTGCGCCTCCTCCTGCCGTGATCCGAACGTGCCCGACACCTGGATGGCGACCGTCGCCTCCGGCAGGTCGATGGAGAAGTTCGCCACCTTCGACACCACCAGCACGCTGATCTCGCCCTGCCGGAAGGCGTCGAAGAGCTTCTCGCGCTGGGCGTTGGAGGTCTCGCCCTTGATCACGGGGGCGTTCAGATGCTCACCGAGCTCGTCGAGCTGGTCGATGTACTGGCCGATCACCAGGATCTGCTGGCCCGCGAAGCGCTTCACGAGCGCCTCCGTGACCTTCCGCTTGGTCGCGGTGGTGGCGCAGAAGCGGTACTTCTCCTCCTGCTCGGCGGTGGCGTAGGCGAGCCGCTCGGAGTCGGTCAGGTTCACCCGTACCTCGACGCAGTCGGCGGGCGCGATGTACCCCTGCGCCTCGATCTCCTTCCACGGCGCGTCGAACCGCTTGGGCCCGATGAGCGAGAAGACGTCCGACTCCCGGCCGTCCTCGCGCACCAGGGTCGCGGTCAGACCCAGCCGCCGCCGGGCCTGGAGATCGGCGGTGAACTTGAAGACGGGCGCGGGCAGCAGGTGCACCTCGTCGTAGACGATCAGCCCCCAGTCCCGCGAGTCGAACAGCTCCAGGTGCGGGTAGACACCCTTCCGCCGGGTCGTCAGAACCTGGTAGGTGGCGATGGTGACGGGCCGGATCTCCTTCTTCGTCCCGCTGTACTCGCCGATCTCCTCCTCCGTCAGCGAGGTCCGCTTCACCAGCTCGTGCTTCCACTGCCGGGCCGAGACGGTGTTGGTGACGAGGATCAGCGTGGTCGACTTGGCCTGCGCCATGGACCCGGCGCCGACGAGGGTCTTGCCCGCACCGCACGGCAGGACGACCACGCCGCTGCCGCCGTGCCAGAAGTTCTCCACGGCCTGCTTCTGGTAGGGCCGCAGCGCCCACCCGTCCTCGGCCAGCTCGATGGGGTGCGCCTCGCCGTCGACGTACCCGGCGAGGTCCTCGGCGGGCCAGCCCAGCTTCAGCAGCGTCTGCTTGATCTGCCCGCGCTCCGAGGGGTGCACGACCACGGTGTCCGGGTCGAGCCGCGCCCCGACCAGCGGGGTGATCCGCTTCGAGCGCAGGATCTCCTCCAGCACCGGCCGGTCGGTCGTGGTGAGCACCAGTCCGTGCGCGGGGTGCTTGCTCAGCGTGAGACGCCCGTACCGGTCCATCGTCTCCGCGACGTCGACGAGCAGGGCGTGCGGCACCGGATAGCGGCTGTACTGCACCAGCGCGTCCACCACCTGCTCGGCGTCGTGCCCGGCGGCGCGCGCGTTCCACAGGCCCAGCGGGGTCACCCGGTAGGTGTGGATGTGCTCCGGCGCCCGCTCCAGCTCCGCGAACGGCGCGATGGCCCGACGGCATGCGTCGGCCTGCTCGTGGTCGACCTCGAGCAGCAGGGTTTTGTCGGACTGGACGATGAGAGGACCGTTCACGTACAGGCATCCTTCCGCACGGGCCAAACGTCCAGTGTGCCTCACCGCGGGACGATCAAGCAGGGGTGATCCTGTGCAACCTCGACCCCGCTTCGGCTGTCTTGCTGGGCGGGAGCGGTGCGGGGAGGGCGTATGGGGATGTCTGCGGGCAGGTGGGCGGCCGGCGGGGGAGCGGTCGTGGTGCTGGTGGCGACGGGGGCGTGGGCGCGGCTGCCCGGGGGCACGGGCGTCGACGCGGGCCTGTGGAGCCGGGTGCGGCCCGCGGTCGAGGCCCGGCTGCTGGAGCAGCCGCGCGGGACCGGTGTCGGGGAACCCGGGGCGCGGTGGTTCTGCCGGGCGGAGGCGGTGGATCTCGCCGAGCGGGACGGTCTGGTGCGGGCCGGTGTCAGCACGTTGTGCGTGGAGTACGGGGTGCGGTCGGGGCGGCTGGTGGAGTGCTCCGGGGCCGAGGTGCCGCAGGTGATACGGCTGCGCCGGGAGGCGGACGGCGACTACGGGGTGGTGTCCCAGGAGACGGCACCCGACGGCGAGGGCAACGCGCAGTGGATCACGTCCCGCTTCGGCCACGTCACGGCCGCCTCGCTCGACGACACGGTGTCGTCCACAGCACTGGAGTCCGCCGCCCGCACCCACTTCAACCTGCCGACCGACACCCCGGTCACCCCGTGCTGACGCCCCTCTAGGGCGTGTTGCGAAAGTCCCGTCGTTCGCCCGAAGGGCGGGCCGCGCGGCGTCAGGTGCGTGCTCTCGGCGTGCCGGGCGGAAGCCCTCGTACTGGATGTACTTGGGCTTTCGCCCGGTGCGGCGAGAGTGCGTGCATGGCGTCGCGAGGCAGGCGGGACTTTCGCAACACGCCCTAGTCCCCCGCCAGCTCCGCCACCCCCGTGATCCGGTGCAGGGGGTAGGTGCGGACCTCGTCCGCGGTGTGGTCGTAGGCCGTCACGAAGCCGCCCTCCACGCGGACGGGGGCGATGACGCGTTGACTGGCGGCGCCCTCGGCGTTGACGTAGCCGATCCACAGGGCCTCGCCGGTGAGGACGGCGGCCTGCATGGTGGCGAGGGTCTCGGCGGCGCCGGTGCGGGGGAGTTCGCCGGTGGACAGCGGCGGCCGGTCGCCCTGCTTGCGGGGCGTGGTGGAGGCGAGGTCGCCCGCACGGACGGCCCGGATCGCGGCCGCGAGGAGCGTCGCGTCGGGGACCGGGGGGCCGTCCGGGACCGGCTCGGGCGCGCTGCGGGGCGGGGTGCGGTGGGCGTGGGCACGGGTGATCAGGACGTCGCCCTCGGCGGACTCGGCGGCCGGGGCGAAGCCCATCGCGCGCAGGCCCTCCAGGAGCGAGGCCGGGTCGGCCTGGGCGGCCAGGACGGTCGGGGCGAGGCGGCGCAGCCGCAGGCCGGCGGCGCGCTTGTCGGCGAGGATCTCGTTCAGCAGGGCGTCGTCGTCGCAGCGGACGTAGGCCGAGGCGGCTCCCACCCGGAGGTGCCCGTGCCGCCGGGCCACGTCGTCGATGAGGTACGTCAGGGGCTGCGGGACCGGGGTCCGGGAGTGCGCGGCGAGAAAGGCGTGCAGGTCGGAGGCGGACTGCCCGGCGTCCAGGGCGCGGCGGACCGAGCCCGGAGTGAAGCGGTACACCGTCGCCCCGCCCTTCGACTCCACGTCCGCCAGGACGTCCAGCACCTCGGCCAGCGGCCGCCGCAGCGGACCGGGGGCCACCGCCGTCAGGTCGGCCTGGAGCAGGACGTGGTCGAGGGGCTCGGGCAGCAGCGGCGCGAGGAGCCGGGCCGCCGTGGCGGAGGCGGTGGCCTGTTCGGCGGGGGAGAGGGGCTCGGCGACGGGGGCGGGCCGGTGGTGCACGGGGAGCTTGTCCCCGGGGCCCTGCGACACGGCGTCCGGTGTCTTCGGCGCGGTGGCGCCCTGCGGCACCCGCCTGTGCCGCTTGTCCCCGGGCTCCTGCGGCACGGCGTCCGGCGACTTCGGGGCGGCCGTGCCCGGCAGCGCCTGCCCGTGCCGCTCGTCCCCGGGACCCCGCGACACGGCGTCCCGCGTCCTCGGCGCGGTCGCGCCCAGCAGCGCCCGGCCGTGGCCCGACAGCGCCCCCCGCCCGGTCACCCCCAGCAGCTCGGCCTCCTGCAGCGTCCACTCGGCGAGGCGCGAGCGCAGGTCCTCCTCACGGCGTTGCGGCCGCTCCCAGCGCAGCCGGGCGAGCACCGACCCGGCCGCCGGCGACGCACCCTCCGGCAGCCCCGCCAGCAGCGTCAGCACCCGGTGCCGTACCTCCGGCGCGGCACCGCGGTCCAGACCCGGGCCCAGCGCCGACAGGGTGCGGTCCTTCGCGTCCCGCCCGCCCACCAGCCCCGAGGTCCGGGTGGCCGTCAGCCAGGCCTCCGCCAGCCGGGCCCAGCGCCGGGCCGGCGGCTGCTCCAGCCACTCGTCGTGGGCCGGGGTCGCGGCATAGCGCTCGTCGGCCTCACCGTCGGAGGCCAGCAGGCCCGCCGCGTAGGCGAGTTCGACCCAGAACGCGGCGACGGGCTCCGAGACGTCCAGCGCGACCGCCGTGCGCTTGAGGTCGCGCACGCTCAGGCCGCCCGCCCGCAGCACCGCCGGCCCGCCCTCGTCCCAGTCCTTCAGCAGCTCCTCGACGGTCGCCAGCGCGGTGTACGCCTGCCCGGCCGCCGTCGCGTCCACAACCTGTGGACGGTGGGTCGCGGCGGGCTCCACCGCCGGCGGCAGCGGCTCCACCTCGCGGTGCGCCCGGCCGCCCCGCAGATGCAGGGCCACCTCGCGGGGGAGGACGACCGTCCCGGGCGCCGTCGGCACCAGCAGCCCGAGGTCCAGCAGACGGCGCAGATGAGCCGCGGGCTCGGAGGTGACCTGCCCGTACGGCGGCCCCCAGACCAGCCGGGACAGCACCGCCCGCGACTCCTCCGGGAGCCCGGCGAGCAGCGCCGACATCCGCTCGCGGTCCGTGAACAGGGCCGTCAGGGACGACACCGCCGACACCGCGTCGTGCGTCGAGTCGAGCCCCGCCGCCGTCACGATCTCCTGGATGCGGCCCGGCGACATCCCGGCCGTGGCCTCCTGCACGGTCGGCCCGAGCCCGGTCGGCGACGGATGCTGCGGCGAGGGCGCGAGCAGCTCACGGGCCGTGCGGACCAGGCGGAGCCGGTCGTCGTCGCCCCACACCAGGGCCTGCTCCCGCAGGGTGCCCAGCGAGCGGGGCAGCGCCGCCGAGACGGCCGGGTCGCCCGCGTCACCGGTCAGCAGCCGCTCCAGTTCGGCGTAGGGCGCCGGGTCCGCCGCCACCGCCAGCGCCTCCGCCGTCCGCAGCGCGAACAGGTCCAGCCGCTCCAGCGCCCGCACCACCGACGCGCGCGTCCCGGCCCGGGTCGCGAGCTGGGTGAGGTCGGTCGGCACGGGGGTGATGAGGTCGGGGCGGGCACGCAGAAGCGCGGCCAGGGAGTCGTCGTCCCTGGCCCGGAGCGCTTCCGCGAGGGAGCGCGGCGGTACGGCCGGGTTGCTCATCCGACCAACGGTAGCGGGTGGCCGGGCCGGGCAGGAGCGCCCACCGGGCCCGGCACGGGCGCCCACCGGGGCGGACCGGATATCGCTGACCTGCGGTCCCCGCTCGGGCCTACAGAGCCCGACCTGCGCTAGTTTCGTCCCACGGGGTATCCAACGCACCCGCCCCGGAGGGGACTTCGTGGGTATCGAGAGCGACCAGGTCGTCTACGAGTATCTGAGCCGCGTCGGCGACGTGGCGCAGCAGCGGCAGTTGCCGTCGTCGACCCGTATGCGGCTGGTCTCCGAGCTGCGCAACGAGATCGACCGGCGGCGCGCCAAGGCCCCGGTGGACTCGCCCGCCGCCGTCCGCCGGATCATCGCCCGGCTGGGCAGCCCCGACGAGGTGGTCACCGCCGCGGGCGGCTCCGCGGCCGCCGCCCCGCAGGCGCCGGCCGTCTCCATGCCCGTCCAGCGGGACCGGGAGTCCCACGATGACGGCGGACAGCGGCGGACCGGGCTGCGCAAGAACGTGCCCCCGCCGCGCCCCGCCGATTCCCCGCCCGCTGAACCGGCCGTCTCCCACGGGCCCCATCTGGCCGGTCTGGACGAGCTCGGCGATCCCGCGACGCAGCCCGACTGGTGGCGGGTGGACAGCAGCCCCTTCGGGGTCGGCGACAGCGTGCCGGGCTTCGTCGGCGGGGTCGAGATCCCGGAGCTGCTCAAGCCCCCGCCGCCCAAGGAGGAGAAGAAGCCCGAGCCAGCCGTCGAGCAGCCCGCGGCGGAGGTGCCCGCGCCCAGCAAACGCACGGCCTGGTGGCGGCCCCGCGGGAAGGCCGCCCCGCCCGTCGTCGAGGCGGCGCCGGTCGCTCGCCGCGGCTTCCTCGGGGCGGGCGCGGGCAGCTGGAGCAACCCGCTCCTGCTGCTGGCCGCCGCCCTCCTCGTCGCCGGCGCGGTGCTTGGCAACCTGCCCGTGCTGATCGTGGGCTGGCTCATCGCCTGGGCCTCGCGCCGCCTCACCGACGCCGAGACGAAGTGGGCCGTGGTGATCCTGCCCGGCCTCTCGCTGACCGCGGGCCTGGTCTGGCTCTGGGGGCGTGACCAGGGCCGTTGGGGCGAGCCCATCGCGCAGGGGCACATGAACGACGCGGTCGCCGAGACCTGGCCGTGGGTGGTGCGGGGCGCGGCCGTGGCGTCGGCACTGTTCCTGGTGTGGCGCTCGCAACGACGCCGCTAGGACCCGGAGACCGCGGTCGGTGGGCCGTGCTGCCGTGGGGGAGCGAGGTCGGTGGGCCGTGCCTCTGCGGGCGAGCGACGTCCGTGGACCGTACCGCCGCGAGCGGCGCCGTCGGGCCCCGCGCCCCGCGCCCCCGGCCTCCCGCGCGGTCGGGCCCCCGCGCCCCCGGGCCGCCCCGCGCCACCAGGCCCCCGGAAACCGCTGTCTCATCGCCCCAAGGTCCGTGGGGCGAACCGCGGCAAGCGGCGCCGTCGCGTCCCGCGCCCCGGCCTCCCGCGCGGTCGGGCCCCCCGCGCCCCCGGGCCCGTGCCCCGGGGCCGCCCCGCGCCACCAGGCCGCCGGAAACCGCTGTCTCAGCGCCCCACGGACGTCCGTGGACCGCACCGCCGCGAGCAGCGCAGTTGGACCCCGCGCCCCGCGCCTCCGGCCTCCCGCCCCGTCGGGCCTCCCGTGCCCCGCGCCCCCGGGCCCCGCGCCCCCGCGCCCCGTGCCCCCACGCCCCCGGCCCCCCCCCACGCCCCCAGGCCGCCGGAAACCCCTGTCTCAGCGCCCCGTCGCCCGGGCACAATGGCCCATATGGCCTCTGCAAGCATCTCCGCCCCCGGTCCCACCGTCGGCTTCGACCTCGACATGACGCTCATCGACTCCCGTCCCGGCATCCACGCCTGCTGGGTGGAGCTGTCCGAGCGGACGGGGACGTACGTCGACGCCGACCTGGTGGTCACGCGGCTCGGGCCTCCGCTGGCCGAGGAGATGGCGTACTGGTTCCCGACCGACCGGATCGCGGAGATGGCGGACCTCTACCGCGAGCTGTACCCGTCGTACGCGATCGCCGGAACCCTGGCGATGCCCGGCGCCCGCGAGGCCATCGGGGCCGTTCAGGCGGCCGGCGGGCGGGCGATCGTCGTGACCGCCAAGTGGGAGCCCAACGCCCTGCTGCACATGGAGCACCTGGGTCTGGAGCCGGACGCGGTGATCGGCAATCTGTGGGCCGAGCAGAAGGGCGAGGCGCTGCGCGACCACAGCGCGAGCGTGTACGTCGGCGACCACACCGGCGATGTGCGCGGGGCGCGGATCGCGAGGGCGACGTCGGTCGCGGTCGCCACCGGGCCGTGCAGCCCCGAGGAACTGACCGAGGCCGGCGCGGAAGTCGTCCTCGGCGATCTCACGGAGTTTCCTGGGTGGTTTTCGGACTACCGCGCGGACTGCCTTCCGGCCCGCGCCTGACGCCTTCCGGCGGCGACCGATTGCAGCACTCCCGCTCCGGCCACCACGAAACCGACGGCCATGAGCATGCTCAATCCGAACATGTACGTCGGAAAAGGCTTCGTTCCGAGCAGGAACGGGGCCACGGTGACGAGAGTGGCCACCGCACCGACGAAGAAGACGACGGCTCCGGTACGGATCAGTCGGTCACCGGGAGCGGCGGAATTCGTTTGGGTTTTGTCACGCACCGGACCAGGGTAGTTCCCAGCGCGAAGGAACAACCGGGCGACGTCTTGTCACCGGCCTGAAGACCATTAGCCTTGGTACCGGCGGGTCCCGACGACCCGCCCCAGTGCTATCAAGAGCCGTTTCAGAAGCAGTTTTCCGACGAGTACGAGGACGAGGACAGACGTGCCTACCGGCAAGGTCAAGTGGTTCAACAGTGAGAAGGGCTTCGGCTTTCTCTCCCGTGACGACGGCGGTGACGTCTTCGTCCATTCCTCGGTCCTCCCTGCCGGAGTCGAGACGCTGAAGCCCGGGCAGCGGGTGGAGTTCGGAGTGGTCGCCGGGCAGCGCGGTGACCAGGCTCTTTCGGTCGCCATCCTCGACCCCACGCCCTCGGTCGCGGCGGCCACCCGCAAGAAGCCCGACGAACTGGCCTCGATCGTCCAGGATTTGACGACCCTCCTGGAGAACATCACCCCGATGCTGGAGCGGGGCCGCTACCCCGACAAGGCGGCGGGCAAGAAGATCGCCGGCCTGCTGCGAGCGGTCGCCGACCAACTCGACGTGTAGTGCACGAGATACGGACCGAGCCGTCCGAGGAGCTGTGGGAGCGCATCCGACGGCAGCGGCGCCACGCCCTGGAGCTGCTGACCGTCTGCGCCGTCGGTCTCGTGCCGTGGACGATCCTGCTGTCCTTCACCCTGCCGAGCGGCTACACCGTCCGCCAGTGGCGGGTCACCTGGGTCGGCTTCGACGTCCTGCTGCTCCTCGCGATGTCTGCGACGGCCTTCCTCGGCTGGCGCCGCCACCGTGCGGTCGTCGTGGCGGCCGTGGCCACGGGTGCCCTGCTGGTCTGCGACGCGTGGTTCGACGTGTCGCTGGCCCTGGGCACCCCGGCCGTGTGGTGGTCGGTGGCGCTGGCGGTATTCGTGGAACTCCCCTTGGCGGCCTTTCTGCTGCGAAAGGTCCTGGCCATGATGTCGCTGGCCCAGTGGTCGATGCCGAGGTGACGCGTCAGCGGAACGACAACGCGTCGGGCCCCAATGCAGGCACAAGTCCCTCGGCCGCCGCCCGGGTCAACAGCCCGCGAATCGCCGCGTATCCGTCTTCTCCCAAGTCCGCGGTGAACTCGTTGACATACAAACCGATGTGCTGATCGGCGACCGCGGGATCCATCTCCTGCGCGTGCGCCATGACATAAGGCCGGGAAACCTCGGGATCGTCCCAAGCGGCCCGCACGGACGCGCGGATGGACTCGGCGAGCCGGGACAGCCGTTCCGTTCCCAGCGAGCGTTTCGCGATGATCGCGCCGAGGGGAATGGGCAGCCCGGTCGTCGACTCCCAGTGCTCGCCCATGTCCGCCAGTTTGTGCAGCCCGTAGTTCTGGTACGTGAACCGGGCCTCGTGGATCACCAGTCCGGCGTCGACCAGTCCGTCCCGGACGGCCGGCATGATCTCGTGGAACGGCATCACCAGGATCTCCCCGACCTTGCCGTCGAGGACGTCCGCCGCCCAGAGCCGGAACAGCAGATATGCCGTGGACCGCTCGGACGGCACCGCGACCCTGCGGCCGGTCAGCTCCAGCCCGGCCTCCCGGGTGAGCACCAGCGGCCCGCACCCCCGCCCCAGCGCACCCCCGCAGGGCAGCAGCGTGTACGCGTCGAGGACGTACGGCAGCACGGCGTACGACACCTTGAGCACATCGAACTCACCGCGCTCCGCCATGCCGTTGGTGACGTCGATGTCCGCGAAGGTCACGTCCAGCGCGGGCGCCCCCGGCACCCGCCCGTGGGCGAGGGCGTCGAAGACGAAGGTGTCGTTCGGGCAGGGCGAGTACGCGATCTGCAAAGGCTGCGAGGACTCAGTCATGCTGCTTCCAACTCTCCAGTACGGGCGCGAGCTTCCCGAACCCCTCCGTCAGGGCCGTGAGCGCGTCGCCGATGCGCCAGGCGGCCCGGTCGCGGGGTCCGACCGGGTTGGAGACGGCGCGGATCTCCAGCACCGGCACTCCGTGCGCCCCGGCCGCCTCGGCGACCCCGAAGCCCTCCATGGCCTCGGCGAGGGCGGAGGGGTGGCGGGCGCGCAGGGCCGCCGCACGCTCGGCCGTACCGGTGACCGTGGAGACGGTGAGCACCGCACCGGCCCGCCCCCCGGTCGCGGCCACGGCGTCCCGTACGAGAGCCGCGGGCGGCCGGTGGGTGACGGCGCCGAAGCCCAGGGCGGTCACCGGCACGAACCCGTCGGCGGTCTCGGCCCCGAGGTCGGCCGCGGTGATCTCGTCGGCGACGACCAGCGACCCGACCGGCGCCTCGGGCAGGAACCCGCCGGCGATCCCGGCGGACACGACGAGGCCGTAGGCGGCGCCCTCCAGGGCGGCCCTGGTGAGCGCGGTGGCGGTGGCGGCGGCGGCGAGCGCGGGCCCGACCCCCACTGCGAGGACGTCCACGGCGGCCGTCGTGCCCTCGAACGCAGGGGCCACCGCGTCCCGTTCGACCGGGACCGCGGTGGCCACGAGGATGCGCATCAGATACGGCTCCGACGGATCAGAAGTCGGCGTTCTCCAGCTTGAAGTTCCACACGCCCTTGTGTTCCTTGCTCTGGCCCGAGGCCGTCTTGTCCTGCTCGACGATGCTGATGTACAGCGTCTTCTGCGGGGCCTGGCCCTGCTGCTGGGCGAAGAGGTCCACGCCGTCGAAGGCGTAGTACGTCTTCTTGTACACGTACGTCATCTGCTGGCCGTTGATCCACAGCGCCCAGCCGGTGTCCGCGACCTTCGGGTCGACGCCGACGCGCAGGGTCTCGCTCTGGTTGACCTTGATCGTCTTGGCGTCGGACTTCTCCAGGGCGCACTTGGTGGCCTTCGCCTGGCCGAGGTCGTTGCCGTCGTCGTAGCAGGTGGCCTCGGAGCTCACCGAGGTCGAACCGACCGTGACGGTGACGCGCGGCGTCGGCTTGTCGCAGGCCGACAGGACGAGCAGTCCGGCGGAAACGAGGCCGGCGGCGGCGACGGCGCGGCGGCGTCGCACAACGGATTGCAGCGTGGTCATGGCGGAAGGCTATCGGGCGGGTACGGCGGTCCCTTTATCCGGGGTGCGGCGAGCCCTGTTCGTTACGCCACTCGCGCCCGGGGCGCGCTGCCGTGCCGGGCCGAGGCGATCAGCCCCTTCGCGGTGGCCAGCCAGCCCACGGCGACCACGGCGGCGGCCACCGAGAGACCGAGGTAGCCGTTCAGGGGCATCACGATGCCGACCGCGCCGCCGAACACCCACGACACCTGGAGCAGGGTTTCGGAGCGGGCGAACGCGGAGGTGCGGACCAGTTCCGGCACGTCCCGCTGGATCAGCGCGTCCAGGGACAGCTTGGACAGGGCCTGCGAGAAACCGGCGACGGCCGCCAGACACGCCACCAGGAACGCCCCGAAGAAGATCGCCGCGGTGATCGCCGCGCCCAGCACGACGGCCACCACCGTCACGATGATGATCTCCGGCGCCTTCGACTTCAGCCAGGCCCCGACCGCCGTACCGAGCGCGTTGCCCGAGCCCGCCGACACCGCCACCAGGCCCAGGGAGACCGCCGCGCTCTCGCCGGTCAGCGGGTGCTCGCGGAGCAGGAAGGCGAGGAAGAAGGTGAGGAAGCCGGAGAGCCAGCGCAGGGCGGCGTTCGCGCCGAGGGCGTGGGTGACGGCGGTGCCGACCGTGCGCAGCCCGGGCCGCTTCACCGGCTTGAGGTGCGGGCCGTGCAGATGCCCCTCGTCGGCGGCGAGCAGCGCCACGTCCTCGCCCTTGGCCGAGTCGACCTTCGGGGGCAGCGAGAACGACAGGAAGGTGCCGGCCACGAAGATCACGAAGGCGCCGTAGAGCGGCCAGCGCGGTCCGACGGCCTGGAGCCCCGCGCCGACGGGCGCCGCGATGCCGGTCGCCAGCAGGCCGCCGAGGGTGACGCGGGAGTTGGCCTTGACGAGGGAGAAGCGGGGCGGGAGCAGACGGGGCACCACCGCGCTTCTGACGACTCCGTACGCCTTCGAGGCCACCAGCACGCCGAGGGCCGCCGGATACAGCTCCAGGCTGCCCGTGGCGACCGCCCCGGAGATGATCAGCGCGAGCAGGGCGCGGGCCAGCATGGCGCCCGCCATGGCCGCGCGGCGGCCGTGCGGCAGGCGGTCCAGGAGGGGGCCGATCACCGGGGCGAGGACCGTGAAGGGGGCCATGGTGATGGCGAGGTAGAGCGCGACGCGACCGCGGGCCTCGTCGGTCGGCACGGAGAAGAACACCGTCGAGGCGAGCGCGACGGTGATCATCACGTCCCCCGCGCCGTTGACGGCGTGCAGTTCGATCAGCTTGCCGAGTCCGGACTCGCCCGCGCCGTGCGCGTGGGTCGCCTTGCGGATCCCGCGGGCCGTGCCGGTGAACGGGAAGTGCAGGGCACGGCCGACGGCACGGACGGACCCGGTCATCCGGCCCGACCCGCCACCGATCCCGGAGGCTCCCTGGGGTGTCCTCGTGGCTGCCACCCCGTCATAGTGCCCCGAGAAACCTGTGAGTAGTGCGGTTACCGCGCGTATGAACGCATATGAAGTGCCACCGCAGACCCACTGGAGGCAACGAACCCTCACGTCGGTGTAGGCCGAGCGGCGGCGAACAGGTAGCGTGCGTAGCGCGCCGTGGCGAATGTTCTCGGCCGCGCGCCTCTCTGACATCACGCAGAATGGATGCGAGCAGGTGCGCCCGAGCGCGTTCGGGCGCGGACGTCGACGCGGCCCTTCGGTCCGCTCCGTCCGCACCCACCGCCTTCAGGCCGGCGCACCCGAGTGACGGCGTAGGAGAGAAGCGATACCTGTGAGCGCAGCGACAACGCGAAGCCGCACCCCCGACCGCCTGTGCGCGGAGGCCGTCGACCTCGCCCGGGCCGCCGCCGAGGAGGCCGCCGCGCCCGGAGTGGTGGGCGAGCACTCGGGCCTGGTCTCCGAGGGCGACCGTGTCGTGACGCACTTCTTCGAGTGCAAGGAACTCGGCTACCGCGGCTGGCGCTGGGCCGTCACGGTGGCGCGGGCCTCCCGGGCGAAGATCGTCACCCTGGACGAGGTCGTCCTGCTGCCCGGCCCGGACGCGCTCCTCGCCCCCGAGTGGGTGCCCTGGAGCGAACGCCTGCGCCCCGGCGACATGGGCCCGGGCGACCTGCTCCCCACCGACGCCGAGGACCTGCGCCTCGAACCCGGCTACACCGGCGAGGACGAGCCGCTGCCGAACGCGCCGGTCTCGGAGGAGATGGCCGAACTGGTCGAGGCGGAGGACGCCGAGGTCACGGGAGGCTCCCCCGCGCACCTCCCGATGACGCCCTCCCGCGGTTCGATCGCCGCGGTCGCCGAGGAACTCGGCATGCGCCGGGCCCGGGTCCTTTCCCGCTACGGCCTCCATGTCGCCGCCGACCGCTGGGAGGACTCCTTCGGCGCGCAGACCCCCATGGCCCAGGCGGCCCCGGCGCCCTGCGTCAGCTGCGGCTTCCTGGTCCCGCTGGGCGGCTCGCTGGGCCAGGCCTTCGGTCTGTGCGCCAACGAGTTCGCCCCGGCGGACGGCCGTGTGGTCTCCCTGTCGTACGGCTGCGGTGGCCACTCGGAGGCCGCGGTCATGCCGAAGCCGCCCCAGCCGGCGGCCCCGGTGATCGACGAGACACGCGTGGACCCCTTCCCGCTGCGCCCCGCCCGCGACTCCGGCTCGGTGCCGGAGACCGCGGACGAGGCGTCGGCGGAACTGGGTCACTCGTAGGGCCTCACGGGCGCTGGAACACCCGGTCGACCACGGCCTGGGCTGTGAGGTGCGACCACTGTTCGTAGGTCTTGCCGCCCGCCGTGCGACGCTCACGTGTCCCGAGGTACTGGTACGACGTCGCGTCGAAGAGCAACATCCGCCCGCTGCCCTGCCAGGGAGTGCCGGACGGGCCCACGTACCGGATGGCGAGCGCCGCGCGCCCGTCGACCTCGGTCCGGCCGGGCAGCACCGTCACCCCGGGAACGGAGGCGAGCGCCTCGAACGCCGCGGAGCGCAGCCCCCTGGGCAGGACGGCGTCGCGGAGCAGACCGGAGAGGAAGAACTGGACCATCGGCCACTCGTCGGCCTTGGTCGGCCGGCCGTAGTCCGGCTTGCCGCCCATGTCGCGCAGGGTGGCCGTCAGCTTCGCCGGGTCGGTGGGCAGCTGCTTCAGCTCCGACCACCGGCTCGGCGGCCAGGTGGACTGCCCCTTCTGGAACGGCGGCACCCACTGCTTGGTGCCCAGTTCGCTGACGTACGACTTCTTGGACCCGTCGACCGAGTTCCAGCTCTCGTCGACGTACGTCTTCGTCGGGCCGCCCGAGACCGGGGTCTCCTCGATGACCTCCTTCGTGTAGATGAACTGGTCGTCGCGCGGGGCGACCGGCTTCTCGGTGCGCAGGGCCTCGGCCGCCGCCCCCCGCAGCACGGTCGTCGCGCTGACCGTGCGGGTGCGGGGTTCGGTCCCCGTGTCCTGGGTGACCACCACGGTCGCGGTGACGGCCGCCGCGGCGACACCGGCCACCGCGATCCGCAGCAGCGGACGGCGGCCGACGCCCGTTACGGCGACGGGGGCGGCGGGTGCCCGCATCGCCTGCTGGAGACGGAGGCGGGCACGGGCGCGGGCGGCGTCCGTGAGAGGGGGCGCGTCGGCGTCCCACTCCCTCAGGAGTTCGATCTCATTCATGGTCGGATTCCTCTCGAAGAGCGGTCGGATCGGATCCGCCCAATGCCTCACGAACCTTTCTGCGAGCCCTGTGCAGCCGTGACCGGACCGTCCCCACCGGCACCCCGAGGGCGGCCGCGGCCTCCTCGTAGCCGAGGTCGGCCCAGGCGACCAGCAGCAGTACGTCCCGGTGCCGGGCGGGCAACCGGGCGAGCGCACCGGCGAGTTCGCCGCGCACCGCCTGCGCGCTGACCCGCGCGGCCACCTGGTCCGCGACCGTCTCCTCGGCCGGCCCGCCGGCCGCGGGGGCGGGCAGCCGGCCCAGTGCCTTCAGGCGCCGGGCCTCGGCACGCCGGTGCCGGCCGATGAGGTTGGTCGCGATGCCGAACAGCCAGGGGCGGGCGTCCGCCGACTCCGTGCGGTACCGGAAGCGCTGCTGGAACGCGGTGGTGAAGGTCTCCGCCATGACGTCCTCGGCGGCCTCCCCGCCGAGCCGGCGGGCCGCGTAGCGGTGCACCGAGTCGGCATGGCGGTCGAAGAGCACGGCGAACGCCTCGGGCTCGTCCCACGACCGTTCGATCACCGAGGCGTCGCTGTCCTGCCCCGCTCTGACGCCCGGTTCCACGGTCATCGGGGCTCCTTTCGTCGCTGTAGCGCTGAAGCTCGGGCTTTCACCGGTACTTCGCCGCTCGCCGGAATCCGGTTCCCGTGCGGACGAGGTGTGAGGGCCAAGGGGACGGAGTCACCGTCCCGCCTCCTCGCGGTACCTTCGACGTCACGCCGATGAGGAGAGTCAACGTGAGCAAGTTCGTGCGGCCCGCCGCCGAGGGTGCCGACCCGTTCGGGACCGCTCGGCTCAGGCGAGGTGTGCTGGACGCCTGGGCCACCAGTCCCGCCCGGTTCCGGGAGGACGCCAACGCCGAGGAGGACCTCGTCCTCGGCGGGTACCGGGACCGGCTGGTCGTCGAGCTCGCGCAGAACGCCGCCGACGCGGCGGCCCGGGCCGGGGTGCCCGGACGGCTCCGGCTCACCCTCCGCGAGGGCGTGCTCTTCGCCGCCAACACCGGCGCCCCGCTGGACGCGGCAGGCGTCGAGTCCCTCTCCACCCTCCGCGCCTCCGCCAAGCGTGAGCCGCAGAACGGACCGGAGAACGGACCGGACGCGACGGACCCGACGGCCGGCGCGGTCGGCGCCGTCGGCCGCTTCGGCGTCGGCTTCGCCGCCGTCCTCGCCGTCACCGACGAGCCCGCCGTCGTCGGCCGGCACGGCGGGGTCCGCTGGTCGCTGGCCGAGGCCCGCGAGCACGCCGCCGAGACCGCCCGCCACAGCCCCGGCCTCGGCGACGAGATCCGCCGCCGCGACGGCCATGTCCCGCTGCTGCGGCTGCCGTTCGCCGCCGAGGGCACCGCGCCCGAGCCCTACGACACCGTCGTCATCCTCCCGCTGCGCGACACCGCCGCAGCCGACCTCGCCGAGCGGCTCCTGCACGCCGTCGACGACGCCCTCCTCCTCGCCCTGCCGGGTCTGGAGGAGGTCGTGATCGAGACGGACACGACCCGCACGATCAGCCGCCGCACCGACGGCGTCCTCACCGTCGTGGAGGACTCGCGCGACGGTACGACCCGGTGGCGCACGGCGTCCGCGCACGGCCCGCTCACCCCCGACCTGCTCGCCGACCGGCCGGTCGAGGAGCGGCTGCGCCCGCACTGGTCGCTGACCTGGGCCGTGCCCGCCGACACCGACGGCAGCCCCGCGCACCCGCGCACCAGCCCGGTCGTGCACGCCCCGACCCCCAGCGACGAGCCGCTCGGCGTGCCCGCGCTGCTCATCGCGTCGTTCCCGCTCGACACCACCCGCCGGCACGCGGCACCCGGCCCCCTCACCGACTTCCTGGTGCAGCGCGCGGCCGACACCTACGCCGAACTCCTCGCCGGCTGGCGGCCGGTGGGCGAGGGCATCATCGGCCTGGTGCCCGGCCCGCTCGCCAAGGGCGAACTGGACGGCGCCCTGCGCCAGGCGATCCTGGAGCGGCTGCCGAAGGTCTCCTTCCTGCCGCCCGCGCTCGAACCCACCGACGACCTCCCGGAGACCCTGCGCCCGCGCGAGGCCGAAGTCGTCGAGGGCGCCGGCGCCGACACCGTGCGGGTCCTCGCCGAGGTGCTGCCCACCCTGCTGCCCGCCGGCCTCGAACGGCGCGTGGAACTGCGCACGCTGGGCGTCGCCCGGGTCCCGCTGACCGACGCGATCGACCGGCTCGCGGGCCTGGAGAAGGAGCCGGAGTGGTGGCAGCGGCTCTACGACTCCCTCGCGGGCGTCGACCCCGACCGCCTCACCGGCCTTCCGGTACCGCTCGCCGACGGCCGTACGACCATCGGGCCCCGGCAGGTGCTGCTGCCCACCTCCGACGGGCCCCTGATCGACGCCGAGCTCCTCGCCCGGCTCGGCCTCAAGGTCGCCCACCCCAGCGCCGCCCACCCGCTCCTGGAGAAGCTGGGCGCGCTGCCCGCCACCCCGCGCGCGGTGCTCACCACGCCCCAGGTGCGGGCCGCGGTCGCCGCCTCCCTCGACGACGACGGCGGTGTGAGCTGGGAGGAGGACACCCCGGACGCCGAGGAGCTGGCCGACACCGTCCTCGCCCTGGTCCGGGACGCGGGCCTGGAGCCCGGTGACGAGCCGTGGCTGGGCGCGCTCGCCCTGCCCGACGAGGAGGGGGAGCTGGCCCCCGCCGGTGAACTCGTCCTCCCCGGCAGCGCGTTCGCGCAGGTCATCCGTGAGGACGAACTCGCCTTCGTGGACGCCGAGCTGGCGCGGAAGTGGGGCGAACAGCCGCTGGCCGCCTGCGGGGTGCTCGCCGACTTCGCCCTGGTCCGGGCCACCGACGTGGTCCTCGACCCCGACGAACTGGAGCCCCGTGAGGGCGACTTCGCCGAACCGGACGACGCCGGCCTGCTCGACGCCGTGGACGTGTGGTGCGAGGACATCCTCGACCGGTTCCCGGACACCCCGGTACCGCCGGTCGCCACCGAGCTGATCGCCGTACGCGATCTCGACCTGGTCGACGAGGACAAGTGGCCCGAGGCCCTGGCCCTGCTGGCGCAGCCCCCGCTGAGGGACGCGCTCACCCAGCAGGTCCGCATCCTGCTGCCGGACGGCACGCACGAGGTCGTACGGCCGTACACCGCCTGGTGGTTGCGCGGGAACCCGGTGCTCGACGGCCGCCGCCCGGCGGGTCTCCTCGCGACCGGCGGGGACCCGCTCCTGCGCGGCCTGTACGACGAGGCCGACGCGACCGGCTTCGACGACGAGCAGGTACTGCGGGCGCTGGGCGTGCGGACGTCGGTGGCCGCGCTGCTGGAGGAACCGGGAGGCGCGGCGGAACTCCTCGACCGCCTGGCCGACCCGTCCCGCCCGGTCACCGGGTCCCAACTGCACGCGCTCTACGGGGCGTTGGCCGATCTCGACCCCGACCAGGTCACCCTCCCCGACGAGCTGCGGGCCGTGACGGACGGCCGGGTGGAGGTCGTGGACGCGGCGGACGCGGTGGTCGTCGACTCGCCCGACCTGCTCCCCTTCACGCAGGGCGTCCCGTTGCTGCCGGTCCGCCCCTCCCGGGCGGCCGAGCTGGCCGAACTCTTCCAGGTCCGCCGCCTGAGCGAGTCCGTCACCGGGTCGGTGGACTCCGAGGGCACGGAACACGAGGTCCCGGAGCCGGTAAGGGTGCTGCTGGGCGCCCGCACCCCCTCCACCTACGTCGAGCACGAGGAACTCGTCGTGGACGGCGTGGAGATCGACTGGCGCCTCACCAACGACGGCGTCCTGCACGCGGCCACCCTGGAGGGCGTGGCAGCGGGCCTCGCCTGGGCGTCCCGCCAGTGGCCCCGCCGCTTCGAGGTGGCAGCCCTCCTGGAGGACCCGACCCGCACGGAGGAACTGGCGAGGGACCGCTGGTTCGACTGAGCGACGGGGGCCGCCCTGAGGGACGGCCCCTGTCTGTTGTGTCAGTCCGCCTCGGTCTCGAGGAAGTACTCGTACTTCTCCAGGTCGAGCGCGATACCGGTCAGCTCCTGTACCCGCTCGGCGTGCTCCTGCGTCAGCGGGTACACGTCGGTCAGCAGCTCGGGCGCCATGCCGAGGAGTTCTCCCCAGGCCTGAGCGCCGACGGCGCTGGTGTCGGTCGAGGAGAGCAACTGGTCGCCGTCCTTGGGATAGCGGGTGACCAGGTAGTACACCGTCACGGCGTCACCTTCCGGGTGGGATTCGCGGGCTTGGTCTGCGCCCCAGTATTGGGGTCGAACTCCCCGAGGTGCTTGCCGCGCTTGTTGTACTTCTCGACCGCACCGTGCTGGGAGTCCCACTCGTAGATCTCTCCCGACTTGGGGTCCTTCCAGCGCTTGCGGAGACCGCCGCCGCCCTGCACAGGCGTCTTGCCCTTGGCCGGAGCAGCCTTGGGGAAGCCCGGCAGGCCGCCCTTCGGCGCAGGCACCGGGCCGGTCTGCACCTTCTGCACGGCGCTGCTCTTGCTCTGCGCCTCGCGCAGCGCCTGGCCCAGGCCGTCGTTGAAGCGGCCGATGCCGTCAGCGCTGGTGAACCCGCCCCCGACGACCAGGGTCGTGCTCGCGGCGATCGCCGGTGCTCCGGCGAGGCAGCCGATGCCGGTGATGCACAGCGCACCGCCGGCGAAATCGCCGCCCGCGCCCGCGCCCATCATCAGGACGCCGGTGCCCGTCTCGGCGAGCCCGCCCCAGACGTCCGGGTTGGTGAGGATCGCCTCGCCGTAGACGAGGACGGTGTCCGCCTTGTCCTCGAGCCAGTCCGGGATCCAGCCGTCGTCCGGCTCCTGCGGGCCCTCCGGGTCCGGAGCGTTGCGCCAGGCCTCCTCCGTCCTGCGGAACTCGGCCTCTTCCTCCAACTGCTTGGAGACCGCGGTCTGGAAGGCCTCCAGCATGGCCTTGCCGGCCGCCGCGGAGTCCTTGCCCGCGGCTGTCGCCGACGCCCGCGCCTCACGGGCGGCGCTCCACGCCTCGTCGGCAGAGCCCTGGGCCCAGTTCGCGGAGAGCTGCGCCTCGGCGGCCGAGGAGATGGCCCGCGCCGCCGCCGCGTGAGCGTCGGCCTCCGCGGCACGCGCGGTACGGGCCGAGGCCGCGGCGTTTGCCGCGGAGGTCTCCGCCTCCTTGGCGGACTTGAGGGCGTCGTCGGCGTAGCCCTTGGCGGCCTTCGCCGAGGCGTCGGCCTGCTTGGCGTACTCGGTGGCCTCGGCCGCGGCCTTGCGGGCCGTGGCGGCGACCTTGCCTGCGTCCGCCGCGTTCTTCTGCGCGGTGGCGGCCACCGAGGCGGCCCCGGAGATCATCTGCTGAAGCAGGGCCACATGGCCGGCGGCGAGCTGGTCCTTGCGCAGCGCCTGGTACTGACCCCGCTGGATGAAGGAGTGCAGCAGCGGGGCCGGACCCTCCAGCGCGATCCGGGCGGCGGACCTGACCTCGGGGCCGCCGCTGTCGATGAGCTGCGCCGCCCGCACCCGCTCGTCCTCGGTGCGCGCCGTGTACTGACCGTCGATGACGAAGGTGCGGTACTTGTTCACTGAGCCGGAGCTCAGCGCCGAGCGCCCGGCGCTCTGGACGCTGGGGCCACCGCTGGAGATCACCTTCGAGACGTAGACGCGCAGGTCGTCGGCCATCGCCTCGTACTGACCGGTCTCCACGAAGGAGCTGACCTCGTCGGTACCGCCGCTCAGAGCCTGCTCGGCCCCGTTGCGGACTGCGGGCGCCGGAGAGTCCAGGGCCAGCGTCTCCACCCGCGACCGTTCGTCGTCCCGCACCGCCTCGACCCGGCCGGTGCGCAGGTACGACACCACGTCGGCGGTGTCACCGGAGAGCGCCTGCCCGGCCGCCGTACGGCTCCAGGGGCCACGGGTCTTCAGCGTGCGCAGGGCGACCTCGCGGCCTTCGACGGCCAGCTTCTGCTGGTCCGCGTCCGGAGCGGAGGCGGCCGTGCTCAGGCGCCGGGCGTCCGCTTCGAGGTCCGCGGAAGCCTGCGCCGCACGGTCCTGCGCCGCCTGCTGCCGCTCTTCCTGTGCTTTGAGCTGCCGGGCCAGCGCCACGGCCTCGTTCGTACGGGCGGTCAGTTCCTCCGCCTCGATCTGACGGGCCAGCGTGAAGACCGACTTGGCCCGGGCCACGGCCGAACTCGACGCATCCGCGGCTTCCTTGGCTGCCTTGGCGTGGGCCGTCGCCTCGGCGGCCGCCTTTCCCGCCTCCACGGCGTGGTCGGCCGCATCGTTGGCCGCCTTGGCGGCGTTCTCCGCGTGCGTGGCGGCCGAGTTGGCCGCGTCACGGGCCTCGTTCGCAGCCGTGGCCGCCTTGCGGGCCAGGCTCTCGGCGGCGTTCGCGGCGCGCGTGGCCTCCGCCGCCTGGGCGCGTGCCGCGGCAGCCGCGGCACTGGCCTCCGCGGAGCTCGCACCGGCCTGGTCGGCGTACCGGCTGGCGTCGCCGGCGGCATCGGCGGCGGCGTTGGCGTTGCTGCCGGCGCTGGTCGCGGCCCGTGCCGCGTCCCCGGCCGCGGTCGCGGCGATACCGGCCTGGTTGGCCGCGTCGGCCGCGAGCCGGGCGCCCTTGGCCGCGGCGTTGGCCTCGTCGGCCGCCTTGCGGGCGGCGCTCGCCTTGCTGTGGTCGGCCGCAGCGTCGGCGGCGGCTCCGCGTGCCCGGCTGGCGGCCTGGGCGGCGCCGGACGCGGCGGCCGCGGCCTGCGTGGCGGCACTGGCCGCCGTACGCGCCGAGTTGTTGGCGGCACGCGCCGCGTCGATGGCCTGCTGCGCTGCCCGGGCCGCCTGGTTGGCGGCGGTGGCCGCACGGGTGGCGGCGGACGCGGCACGCACCGAATCCTTGCGGGCGGCTTCCGTTTCGGCAGCCGCCTTCTGAGCGGCCTCCTTCGCGAGTGCCGAGGCCGCGACCGCTCGCGCCGAGGCGTCCTTGGCCGCCTCGGTCTCCGCACGTGCCTGCCGTCCGGCTTCCTTGGCCTGTGCGGCGAGCTGACCGATCGTCGCGCGTTCCTGGTCCCTGGTCCGCGCCACGAACTGGCCGACCTGGAGGAACTCGCGGATGTCGGCCGCCGTCCCCTCCAGGGCCACCCGGCCCGCTGCCCGGACGTTGGCTCCGCCCGTGCTCACGATCTGCACGAGCTGGACGCGCTCGTCCTCCTCGCGCTGGGTGTACTGGCCGTCGTTCAGGAAGTCGGCCATGTCCTCGGGCGTGCCGGCCAGCGCGGCGCGGCCTGCCGTCTGCACGCCGGGTCCGCCCGCGTCGACGATCTGAGCGATGCGGACGCGCTGGTCCTGCTCCAGCGGTGCCTTCCAGCCGTCCTTGAGGAAGGTGTCCAGGTCCCCCTGGCTGCCGCTCAGCGCCTTGCGGGCCGCCTCCTGGAGGCCACGTCCGCCGAGGCCCGCGATCTGCGCGGTCTGCACCCGGTCGTCCTGGTACGCCGTCTCGGTCGCGACGTCGTTCAGAAAGTGCCGCACGTCGTCGTCGGCACCCGTCAGGGCAGCCTCCGCCGCGGCCCGCAGGCCGGGCCCGCCTGCCTTCCACAGCTCCAGCACCCGGCCGCGGTCCGTGTACGCGCCACTCGCCGGACCGCCGTCGGCAGCGGGGGAATCCGGGGCGGCCACCGCAGGGAAGGCGCCGAGCAGGCCCGCCGCGAGTGCCATGGGCAGCACACCCAGCGCGGTTCCGCGGAGGAGGCGTTTTGATATTCCGGTGGCATCGAACTGGTCAGTTCTTCGATTCACTGGGTACCCGTCTGTAATCGGCGACGACCCCCGAAATGCGAGTCGCCGAATGGTCGACGGGTAAGCATAGCCGCCGTCCTACCGGGCGGTAGGGGATAATTCCAGGACCGGGCATATCGGGCAATGCGGATTTATTGTAAGTGTATTGACGTTGACCGTTGCTATGCATATGCTGTGCCTCGACTTTGCTCCGGGAATGCTCGGCCTGACCAGCTGAGGTTTCACCCGGGCTTGTATCTTCAGGGGGTAGAACGGGGACCGGTGCGCCTGTGCGCGACCGGCTTATCAGGGCATATCTGGCAGCCGTGGGTGGCTGCGGCCCAGTCATGCTTATTTTTCGAAGGGAATTCTCGGTGCCTTTTCGTGCCCGAAATCTCGCTCTTTCCGGAATCGCGATGGCGTGCGCCACGCTCGCCGGAATTTCCGTGGCTTCTGCCGATGACCCACCGCAGTCTCCGTCGACCGAAAAGCCGCCCGCAGCTGTCGAGGACTACGGTTATCCGGGAGCCGACCGAATCCTTGCCGAACAGGGAATCAAGCTGAAGAAGGGTGACGGTCGCATTCTGCTCGCCGAGTGTGCCCCGGCCGCCCAGCAGATTCGAGTGCTGACCCGTAAGGACGACTCCGTGGGCCGGGCCGGCACCTACTGCTTCCGCGCGATCGGGAAGAGCGGCCGTCTCACCCTGGAACTTCCCCAGGTCTTCGCCGTGGAGGCCGCCGACCACCCGATCAGCGCCGACCTGACGGCAGGCGGCAGGACCACCACGGTCGCCGTGCCCCAGGGAGGCTTCGAATCCGTCGGTGAGGCGGCAGGAGGTGCGCCCTCGGTGCTCGTCGAGCTCAGGGTGACGGGCTGACCTGCCCACATCCGCCCTGTACGCGCCCAGCTGACCGCAAAGACTCCGGGATTCGAGGAAACGTGAAAGACGTCCGTCCGCGCAGAACGCGCATGGTGTGGGCCACTGGACTCGCGGCCGCCGGTCTGACGACCGGTCTGCTCGCCGCGGCGCCGGCCCAGTCCGCCATCGGCGACCAGGTCGCCGACAACGCCGACCAGTACACGGTCAAGGTCCATGTAGCCGGCGGCACCGACACCGAACGAGCGTGCTCCGGCACCCTCGTCGACCAGCAGTGGGTTCTGACCGCCGCCAGTTGCTTCGCCGCCGACCCACAGCAGGCGACCGCGCTCACCAGGGGTGTGCCGCCACTGCCTGCCGTGGTGACGGCCGACGGCAACAAACCGACGGCCACCGCGCAGCGCAATCAGAAGGTCCAGGAGATCGTCCCCTACCCGGGCCGCGATCTCGTCCTCGCCCGCTTCAACCCGGTCACCGCCGACGACGCGCTGGGCGGCCCCTTCCCGGACATCCCGTCCGCTGAGGTCAGCGATGCCCCACCGGTCCAGGGCGACCAGCTGAGGGCAGTCGGTTACGGCCGGACCCAGATGGAGTGGACCCCGGAGCACGCCCACACCAGCTCGTTCGGCGTGGACCTGGTGAACCCGACTACCCTTGCGATCTCGCCCGCCGCCGCCGGCGCGGCCCTGTGCAAGGGCGACGCGGGCGGTCCCGTGCTCAACACCGCAGGTCACGTCGTCGGTGTGGTCAGTGCTTCATGGGACGGTGGCTGCCTCAACTCGTCGGAGACCCGTACGGGTGCCGTGGCCACTCGCGTCGACGACATCGCGGACTGGGTCGAGCAGGTCCGGCTGACGAGCCGCCAGAAGCACATCACCAACGCCCTCACCGCTGCCGACTTCGACGGTGACGGGCGTACGGATATCGCGGCGCTCCTCGACAACGGCACCGCGCAGCTCTTCCGGGGCCGCCAGGACGGGACGCTGCAGTTCGGTAACGTCATGGGCGCCCTGGGCCGGCCCACGCAGAAGCAACTCGTCGCGGGGGACTTCCTGGCCGACTCCAAAGGCATGGAAGTCGTCGCCGTCGGCAAGGACGGAAGCCTCTCCCTGGCGAAGCGGCGCCTCCTGTGGGGGCAAGTCCAGCTCCTGAGCTGGGTTCATTCCCCGCTCTGGACCGACGCCACGTGGAAGGACGCCCTTCCGGTCGCCGCCCTGAAGACCGGCACCGCCGGGCGCGACACCCTGCTGTTCCAGTGGCCCGACGGCTCCCTGTACACGTACAAGCGGGACGCGAACGGCGACCTGGTCAACCAGAAGAAATCGATGTGGCCGGACAAGACGTGGAAGAAGAAGCTCATCGCCACGGCCGACTTCACCGGTGACGGGCGGGACGACATCGCCGCGGTCGCCGCGGACGGGGCGCTGCACCTCTACGCGGGCAAAACCGACGGCACCTTCGACAAGGCCCGTTCGATGTGGCCCGACAAGACCTGGGGCAGCATGCGGGTCCTGCTCGGCGGCGACTTCGACGGTGACGGCAAGAGCGATCTCGCCGCCGTGACGACCGCCGGCGATCTGCGCCTGTACGCGGGCGACGGCAAGGGGGCGCTCGCCGCGAGCAAGAGCATGTGGCCGAAGGTCTGACCAAGGGGTCGCAAAAATCAGCCCCGTCTTCTGCAACGCTTCACCCCGGACGCGCATCTGACCCCACGAGCCGCCAGGCTCCACGACCAGCCCCTGGGGGAAGACATGCGCATCCGCACGACCGTGGCCGCCGTTTCCGGCGGTCTCGTCCTCTCCGCCCTCGCCGTCCCGGTCGCCCAGGCCGACGGCGGGGGCGTGCACAAACCCACGGCCGCGGAGCGGTTCGGTGTCTCCAGAGCCGCGATGAGCGCCGCCGACGAGGAGTTGCCCGTCGTCTCCAAGGTGACGGTCAACGGCGGCAAGAACATCGTGGCCGGTACGACGGGGGTGCAGACCTTCACCGTGTCGCTGACCGCCAGCCACTCCGCCGGTATCGAGGACGCGTACATCGACCTGTGGCACGGCAGGGACCGCGCGCACGTTGACGGTGTGTTCCCTCCGAACGAGCAGAACGCCACCTGCACGCCGGTCGACGCCACGACCTCGACCTGCAAGCTCACCGTCACGATCGACGCCTCCCGCGAGCTCTTCGTGAACGCGCTCGCCGGCACCTGGCACGTGACGGCCGCGGCGATCGCCGCAGACGAGGTCGGGAGCGAGTACTGGAACGACTTCTACGGCACCCACCGGCTCCAGCGTGCGTCGAAGCTCACCGCCAACGCCTCTCCCGAGCCGGTGAAGAAGGGCAAGACCATCACCGTCACCGGGAAGCTGACGCGGGCCAACTGGGAGACCAGGAAGTACGCCGGGTACTCGACCCAGCCGGTGAAGTTGCAGTTCCGGAAGAAGGACTCCGACACCTACACCACCGTGAAGACCGTCAAGACCAACAGCAAGGGCGACCTGAAGACCACGGTCAAGGCCACGGTCGACGGGTTCTACCGCTGGAGCTTCGCGGGCACCTCCACCACCCCGGCGGTCAACGCCGCGGGTGACTTCATCGACGTCAAGTAGGTCGAGCCGAGGTAAAGCGTTGCGCATGTGCGAGCCAAATCACGCCCCACGCGTACAACCCGCCCCATGAGTCAGCGATCTACGGAGTGAGTCAGCAGACTCCGAGATCCTTCTCTCCTCATGGGGAACGCACATGCGCATTCGCGCCCTCGTCCTCGCCGCCTCCGGCGCCGTGGCCCTCTCCGCCCTCGCCGTCCCGGCCGCGCAGGCCGCCACCCCGGCCGCCGGGCCCGCCGTCACCTTCTCCCAGCTGAAGGTCAACAGCGGCAAGAACATCGTGGTCGGTCCCACGACCCAGGTCACCGTCTCCGCGACCTACACCGTGACCAAGCCCGCGAGCCTGGACCCGAACTCCTTCGCCACCCTCCCGGTCCTCTACCGTGGCGACACCCTCGGGACGAACTCCGACGACCTGCTCGCCGGCGACGACGTGGGCACGTGCACGGCGTCCTCCTCAACCGTGCTCAAGTGCTCGGCGAAGATCCAGTTCCGCCCGAAGTCCTCCGACCAGGACCTCGATCTGTTCAGCAGCGAGGCGGGCACCTGGAAGCTGGGCGCACTCGCCGGCGACGCCGACGAAGCGACCACCTGGCAGGGCGGCCTCGGCACCACCCACCTCCAGCGCAAGGCCACCCTCACCACCGACGCCTCCCCGGAGCCGGTTGCGAAGGGCAAGACCATCACGGTCACGGGCAAGCTCTCCCGCGCCAACTGGGACACCAACAAGTACGCGGGCTACTCCACCCAGCCGGTGAAGCTCCAGTTCAAGAAGAAGGGCGCGACCACCTGGAGCACCCTGAAGACCATCAAGTCCAGCTCCACGGGCACCTTGAAGACCACGGTGAAGGCCTCGGCGGACGGCTACTTCCGCTACACCTTCGCCGGTACGACGACGACCTCCCCGGTCAACTCGTCGGCCGACTTCGTCGACGTCAGGTAGAACGCGCCCCATAGGGGCGCGGGGAACTGCGCGACCAGCCACGACGGCGCCGCAGACAACACACGACAGACGCGTCCCGGCTGAAGCCCAGCGCTAAGCGGCCCCGCGGCGGTCGACCACCTTCCACAGCACCTCCAGGACGGCCGCCGCCACCACCGCGATCCCCACCGCGATCCACGGCATCGTCACCCCGACCAGCTTCAGCGCGAAGAAGTGCTGGAGCCAGGGCACGGCGAGGACGAGCACGAAGCCGAGGCCCATCGCCGCGACCAGGGCGATCCGCCACCAGGTGTACGGGCGGGCGATGATCGCGAGGACCCACATCGAGATCAGGAACAGCGTCAGGGTCGCCGCGCTGGTCTCCGCGTCCAAGGCGTCCGCGCCCGTGTAGTGGTGACGGGCGATCAGGTACGTGACGAAGGTGGCGATCGCCGCCACCACCCCGCCCGGCACCGAGTACCGCATCACGCGCCGTACGAAGTGCGGTTTCGCGCGCTCCTTGTTGGGCGCGAGGGCCAGGAAGAACGCAGGGACACCGATCGTCAGCGTGGACAGCAGGGTCAGGTGCCGGGGCAGGAAGGGGTATTCGACCTGCCAGCACACCACGAGGACGGCGAGCAGCACCGAGTACACGGTCTTCACCAGGAACAGCGTCGCGACCCGGGTGATGTTGCCGATGACCCGCCGCCCCTCGGCGACCACGGACGGCAGGGTCGCGAAGCTGTTGTCCATCAGCACGATCTGGGCGACCGCCCGGGTGGCCTCGGAACCGGAGCCCATGGACACCCCGATGTCGGCGTCCTTCAGCGCGAGCACGTCGTTGACGCCGTCGCCGGTCATCGCGACCGTGTGTCCGCGGGACTGGAGCGCCCCCACCATGTCCCGCTTCTGCTGCGGGGTGACCCGCCCGAACACCGTGCCCTCGTCGAGCGCCTTCGCCATCCCGTCCTGCTCGGCGGGCAGCCGGCGCGCGTCCACGGTGCTGCCCTCGAGGCCCAGCTTGGCCGCGACCGCCCCGACCGACACCGCGTTGTCCCCGGAGATGACCTTGGCGCGGACGTCCTGTTCGGCGAAGTACCGCAGGGTGTCGGCCGCGTCGGGCCGCAGCCGCTGTTCCAGGACGACCAGGGCGGTCGGGCGCGCTCCCCGGGCCGGCTCGGGATCGTCGAGGTCACGGGTGGCCCGCGCCAGCAGCAGCACCCTGAGCCCCTGCTCGTTGAGGCGACCGGTCTCCCGCAGCGCGGGGTCGTCGTCGGCCAGGAGCACGTCCGGGGCCCCCAGCAGCCACGTACTGGACTCGCCGTCGCCCTCGCTGAACGAGGCCCCGCTGTACTTGCGGGCGGAGGAGAAGGGCAGCGACTCGGTGCAGCGCCACTCGTCGACGTCCGGGAAGGCGTCGATGATCGCCTGGAGGGAGGCGTTGGGCCGCGGGTCCGCCTCGCCCAGGGCGCCCAGCACCTTGCGTACGTACGACGCGTCGGCGCCCTGGAGCGGCCTGACCTCGGTGACGTCCATGCCGCCCTCGGTGAGGGTGCCGGTCTTGTCGAGGCAGACCGTGTCGACGCGGGCCAGGCCCTCGATGGCCGGGAGTTCCTGGACCAGCACCTGTTTCCGGCCGAGCCGGATCACCCCGATCGCGAAGGCCACGGAGGTCAGCAGCACCAACCCCTCCGGGACCATCGGCACGATCCCGCCGACCGTGCGCGCGACGGAGTCCTTGAGGTCGTTGTTCTTCACGAACAGCTGGCTGATGACCAGGCCGATCGCGGTCGGGACCATCATCCACGTCACGTACTTGAGGATCGTGGAGATGCCCGAGCGCAGCTCGGAGTGGACCAGGGTGAACCGGGAGGCCTCCTCGGCGAGCTGGGCGGCGTAGGCCTCGCGGCCGACCTTGGTCGCCCTGAAGGCGCCGCCGCCGGCGACCACGAAGCTGCCGGACATCACCCGGTCGCCGGGCCGCTTCACCACCGGGTCGGCCTCACCGGTGAGCAGCGACTCGTCGATCTCCAGGCCGTCGGCCTCGACGACCTTCCCGTCGACCACGGCCTTGTCGCCGGGCCCGATCTCGATGAGGTCGTCCAGGACGATGTCCGAGGTGCTGATCTCGGTCGTGGTCCCGTCCCGCCGTACCGTCGGGCGGGCCTCCCCGATCACCGCGAGCGAGTCGAGGGTCTTCTTGGCCCGCCACTCCTGGACGATGCCGATGCCGGTGTTGGCGAGGATGACGTACCCGAACAGGCTGTCCTGGAAGGGCGCGACGAACAGCATGATCAGCCAGAGCACACCGATGATCGCGTTGAAGCGGGTGAAGACGTTCGCCCGGACGATCTCGGCCAGGGACCGGCTGCTGCGCACCGGCACGTCGTTGACCTGACCCCGCCCCACCCGTTCGGCCACCTCGGCCGCGGTCAGCCCGGTCACCGCCGGGGACGAGGCCGTCGTGGAGTCGAGTCCGGCGCCCGCGTCGATGTGCGTCATGCATTCGACGGTACGTGCGGTTCTGTGGCTTCACCCGGTGAGTGCCCCGAAGTTACGACCTGGGGAGGAGAGCGGGCCGGGCGGGTGATCCCCTGGTACTAGGGGACGTTCCTCACTCGGCAGCAGGGTCGGCGGCGGCCGCCCTCTTGATGGCCGCGTCCCGCTTGCGCACGTACCAGGTGCCGTAGATCCCCAGCACGCCCCCGGCGAGGCAGGTCCACAGCCACCAGGTGCGGTCGTGGTCCGCGAACCAGCCGTAGAAGGGCAGCTGCACGAGGAAGAGGACGAACCACAGGATGGTGCCGCCGGTGATCGTGGCGACCACGGGGCCTTCCAGGGGTTCCGGTGCCTCGTGCGTGGGTGTCCATTTGGCCATGGGGACAGCTTACGAGGCGATCACATCTACGCGCGGAGATGGCCGTCGCCCGAGTTATACGTTCATACTGAAACGGTTTGTGCCTGTCCACATCTGCTCGTAGGAACATCCAATGACGACCGCCCTCGACCGCTACTTCAAGATCTCCGAGAGGGGCAGCAGCCTGCCTCGTGAGATCCGGGGCGGGTTCGCCACCTTCTTCGCGATGGCCTACATCATCGTGCTGAACCCGATCATCCTCGGCAGCGCCAAGGACATGTACGGCCACCACCTGGACAACGGCCAGCTGGTCACCGCGACCGCCGTGACCGCCGCCTTCACCACGCTCCTCATGGGCGTGGTCGGCAACGTCCCGATCGCCCTGGCCGCCGGACTCGGCGTGAACTCGGTCGTCGCCCTCCAGCTCGCGCCCCGCATGTCCTGGCCGGACGCGATGGGCATGGTGGTCCTCGCGGGCTTCATCGTGATGCTGCTGGTCGCCACCGGTCTGCGCGAGCGGGTGATGAACGCGGTGCCGTTCGGCCTGCGCAAGGCGATCTCCATCGGTATCGGCCTGTTCATCATGCTGATCGGGCTCGTGGACTCCGGCTTCGTCTCCCGCATCCCGGACGCCGCCCAGACCACCGTCCCGCTCCAGCTCGGCGCCGACGGCCACCTCAACGGCTGGCCGGTCCTGGTCTTCATCCTGGGCGCCCTGCTCACCCTCGCGCTGATCGTCCGCAAGGTGCCCGGCGCCATCCTGATCTCGATCGTCACGATGACGGTCCTCGCGGTGGTCATCGAGGCCGTCGCCAAGGTCCCGTCCTGGGGGCTCACGACCCCGAAGTGGCCCGGCAACCCCGTCGCCACCCCCGACTTCGGCCTGATCGGCAAGGTCAGCCTCTTCGGCGGCTTCTCCCACGTGGGCGTGCTGACCGGCATCCTCTTCGTCTTCACGGTCCTGCTGTCGTGCTTCTTCGACGCGATGGGCACGATCATGGGCGTCTCCGACGAGGCCAAGCTCACCGACGCCCAGGGCCAGATGCCCGGCATCAACAAGGTCCTGTTCGTGGACGGCCTCGCGGTCGCGGCCGGCGGTGCCAGCTCCTCCTCGGCCACCACGGCCTTCGTGGAGTCCACGGCCGGTGTCGGCGAGGGCGCCCGCACGGGCTTCGCGAACGTGGTCACCGGCGGTCTCTTCGCCGTGGCCCTCTTCCTGACCCCGGTCGCCACCATGGTCCCGTCCCAGGCCGCGACCCCCGCACTGCTCGCGGTGGGCTTCATGATCCTGGCCAACTCGGTCCGCGACATCGACTGGTCCGACTACACCATCGCGATCCCGGCCTTCGTGACGATGGTGATGATGCCGTTCACCTACTCGATCACCAACGGCATCGGCATGGGCTTCATCACCTTCGTGGTGCTGCGCCTGGCCGCGGGACGGGTCAAGGAGGTCCCGGTCGCGATGTACGTCGTCGCCGCCGTCTTCGCCTTCTACTACCTGATGCCCGCGCTGGGCCTCACGTGAGCCCCGCTCACGTGACCCCGTAGAACTTCTCCGTCTCGTCGACGGCGGTCTGGAACCGCTCGTCGAAGTCGTCTCGAATGAGCGTCCGGATCACATAGTCCTGGACGCTCATTCCCCTTTTGGCCGCATGGTCCCGGAGCCGCTCGAGCAGCTCCCCGTCTATCCGCAGGCTGAGCACGCTGGTCCCCATGAACACGAGGGTCGCCGCCGACGGGGAGTGGCGTTCACTTTCCGCAGTCGACTCACTCGTACGGGTGAAGATCGGGTTTCCGTGGCCGGAGTCACGGGAATCCTGGCGCACCCCAGCTTGTTTAGCGAGAGTAATGAGTTACGCTAAAGAGATGCCGGACCTCACCCATGGCGACGACGCTGCCGCCGTGAACGCCCTACGCTCCGCCGTGATGCGACTGTCCCGTCGGCTCAAGCACCAGAGAGTCGACGAGTCGCTGAGCCCCACCGAGATGTCGGTGCTGGGCACCCTCTCGATCTGCGGCCAGGCCACCCCGGGCGAACTCGCCCGCAAGGAGCACGTCCAGCCGCCGTCGATGACCCGCATCGTGGCACTGCTGGAGGCCAAGGGGCTCGTCCGGCTGGAGCCGCACCCCGAGGACCGGCGCCAGAAGGTCGTCACCAAGACCGAGCAGGCCGAGGCCATGCTCGCGGAGTCCCGCGCCAAGCGGAACGCCTTCCTGGCCACCCTGGTCGACGGCCTCGACGAGGACGAGTGGGCGAAACTGCGCGAAGCCGCCCCCGTGCTGGAGAAACTCGCACACCTGTAAGCCGCGAAGAGGAGGCGAACGCACTTTGAGTACGGGACCCGGAACACCTTCCGCCCCCGCACCGATCCCTTCTACCTCAGTGTCCCGCAAGTCATCCATGTTCAGCTCACTGAAGGTCAGGAACTACCGCCTGTTCTTCCTCGGCCAGGTCGTCTCCAACATCGGCACCTGGATGCAGCGCATCGCCCAGGACTGGCTGGTGCTCAGCCTCACCGGCTCCGCCACCGCCGTCGGCGTCACCACCGCCCTCCAGTTCCTGCCGATGCTGCTCTTCGGCCTCTACGGCGGTGTCCTCGTCGACCGGCTGCCCAAGCGGCGCGCGCTGCTGTTCACGCAGTCCGCGATGGGCGCCACCGGTATCGCGCTCGCCGTCCTGACCCTGACCGGGCAGGTCCACGTCTGGCACGTCTACCTCGCCGCCTTCGCCGTGGGCCTCGCGACCGTGGTCGACAACCCGGCCCGCCAGTCCTTCGTCTCCGAGATGGTCGGCCCCGACCAGCTCCAGAACGCGGTCAGCCTGAACTCCGCGAACTTCCAGTCGGCCCGTCTCGTCGGCCCCGCGGTCGCGGGCGTCATGATCACCGGCGTCGGCACCGGCTGGGCGTTCCTGTTCAACGGCCTGTCCTTCATCGCCCCGCTCGTCGGCCTGGTGCTGATGCGCTCGCGTGAGCTGTACGTCGTCGAGCGCGCCCCGCGTGGCAAGGGACAGCTGCGGGAGGGCCTGCGGTACGTGGCCGGGCGCCCCGAACTGATCTGGACCATCGTCCTGGTCGGGTTCGTCTCCACCTTCGGCTTCAACTTCCCCGTCTACCTCTCCGCCTTCGCCGACGACGTCTTCCATGCCGGCGCCGGCTCCTACAGCCTCTTCAACACCCTGATGGCCGTCGGCTCCCTCGCGGGCGCCCTGCTCGCCGCCCGGCGCGGCACCGCCCGGCTGCGGGTCCTCGTCGTGGGCGCGGTGGCCTTCGGCGCGCTGGAGATGGTGGCCGCGACCGCTCCCTCGCTGTGGCTGTTCGCCCTGCTCATGGCCCCGATCGGGATGTTCGGCATGACGGTCAACGTCACCGCCAACAGCAGCGTCCAGATGAGCACCGACCCGGCCATGCGGGGCCGGGTGATGGCCCTGTACATGATGATCTTCATGGGCGGAGCGCCGGTGGGCGCGCCGATCGCCGGATGGATCACCGACGCCTACGGCGTCCGCGCCGGCCTCGCGGCGGGCGGCGCGATCGCCGCGCTGGCCGCGGTGACGGTCGGCCTGGTCCTGGCCAGGGTCGGCAACCTGCGCCTGTCGGTGGGCTGGAACCGCGGCCACCCGCACGTGCGGTTCGTCCCGCGCGAGGTGCAGGAGCAGCTGGCCGCGGCGGCGTGAGCCCTTCGGCGGCGCCCTGAGGTCTACGGCAGGACGCGCATGGCCAGCACCTGGCCCGGCCAGTCACCGTTCGCCCCGGTGGAGTACGTCTCCGTCGGGGCGAAGCCGTTGGCCTCGTAGTAGGCGACCAGCCTGCGGTCGTCGCCCGCGTAGCAGTCCACCCGCAGCAGCGCCACGCCCGCGCGCCGGGTCTCCTCGGCGGCGTGCGCGAGCAGCGCGCTGCCGATGCCGTGGCCCTTGAAGCGGCGGTCGGAAGCCAGCCAGTGGATGTACCGCTCGGGCTCACCCGGCGGCGGGAGATGGGCGAGGTAGGCGCCGGGCGCGTCGGTGATCGTGAGGGTGGCGGCCGGTACGCCGTCGGCCTCGGCGACGAACACACGGCCCTCGTCGATGTACCGGGCGACGGACTCCACCGTCCTCGGACTCCGCGACAGCGGCTCGGTGCCCCACTGACGCGGGCGCCCCTGCCCGACCAGCCACTCCACACAGCTGTCGAGCATGCCGAGGATCACGGGTATGTCGTCGGGCCCGCCGTCCCTGATGGTGATCTCCATGCCCACATGGTGACAGGCTGACCCGCATGAGACTCTTCGCCGCGGTGCTGCCCCCGCAGGATGTCGCCGACGAACTCGCCCTGCGGGTGGCCGAGTTGAGGAGGCTGCCCGGAGCGTCCTCGCTGCGCTGGACCTTGGCGCCGGGGTGGCACTTCACCCTCGCGTTCTACGGCGAGGTCGACGAGTTCGTCGTGGCGGACCTGTCGGCGCGGCTGGAGCGCGCTGCCCGGCGGACGCCCGCCTTCTCGCTGGCCGTGAGCGGGGGTGGGCAGTTCGGGCACGGACGGGCGCTGTGGGCGGGGGCCTTTGGCGATCTCGCGGAGCTGCGGCTGCTCGCCGAGCGGGCGGAGGCGGCGGGGCGGAAGGCCGGGGCGGAGATGGGGGAGCACCGGCGGTACAAGGCGCATCTGACGGTGGCGCGGAGTCGGGAGGCGGTGGATGTACGGCCGTACCTGTCGGTTCTGGACGGGTTCACCAGTCGTACGTGGACGGTGGACGAGCTGGCGTTGGTGCGGAGCAACCTGCCGGTCTCGGGTGTGCCGGGGGAGCAGCCCCGGTACGAGGTGGTCGGTCGGTGGGCGCTGGGTGGGGCCGGTTAGGCTCGATGCGTGGACCCGAAGACACGGAACCGGATCATGGCCGGTGTGCTGGTGATGATGTTCGTCGTTGTGGCGTTGGCTGCGGCGCTCGGTAGGTAGGGCTGGGGAACTGCGGACAGTTCTTCGGCTGCCGCGCCGTTGTGGCTGGTCGCGCCCGCGGGGCGGAGCCCCAAATCGACTCCGCCCCGCGCCCCTAAAGGGCGCTACCAGGCGAAGGCCTCTGGCGACGGCCCCGGACCCGGGAAGATCTCGTCCAGGTCCGCCAGGAGTTCCTCGGTCAGCTCCAGGTCCATCGCCCTGATCGCCGAGTCGAGCTGTTCTGCCGTGCGCGGGCCGACGATCGGGCCGGTGACGCCGGGGCGGGTCAGCAGCCAGGCCAGGGCCGCCTCGCCGGGCTCCAGGCCGTGCTTCTCCAGCATGTCCTCGTAGGACTGGATCTGGGCGCGCTTGGCCGGGTCCTTGAGGGTGTCGGCGGCCCTGCCGGAGGCGCGGCGGCCGCCCTGGACCTCCTTCTTGATGACCCCGCCGAGGAGACCGCCGTGCAGCGGTGACCAGGGGATCACTCCGAGGCCGTACTCCTGGGCGGCCGGGATGACCTCCATCTCGGCGCGCCGCTCGGCCAGGTTGTAGAGGCACTGCTCGCTGACGAGGCCGATGGTGCCGCCGCGCCGGGCGGCGATCTCGTTGGCCTGGGCGATCTTGTAGCCGGGGAAGTTGGACGACCCGGCGTACAGGATCTTGCCCTGCTGGACCAGGGTGTCGATCGCCTGCCAGATCTCCTCGAAGGGGGTGGCGCGGTCGACGTGGTGGAACTGGTAGATGTCGATGTAGTCGGTCCGCAGGCGCTTGAGCGAGGCGTCGACGGCCCGGCGGATGTTGACCGCGGAGAGCTTGTCGTGGTTGGGCCAGGCCTCGCCGTCCGCGGCCATGTTGCCGTAGACCTTGGTGGCGAGGACGGTCTTGTCGCGGTGAGCGGCGCTCTTCGCGAACCAGCTGCCGATGATCTCCTCGGTACGGCCCTTGTTCTCGCCCCAGCCGTACACGTTGGCGGTGTCGAAGTAGTTGATGCCCGCGTCGAGTGCCGAGTCCATGATCGCGTGGGAGTCGGCCTCATCGGTCTGCGGGCCGAAGTTCATGGTGCCGAGGACGAGTCGGCTGACCTTGAGTCCGGTGCGTCCGAGCTGCGTGTACTTCATGAGCACCCAGCCAACGGCGTGGAGTGCGCTCTAGGCAAGGGTTCTCAGGGAGTGCGCAGGCTTGCGAACACCGTGCGGAGGTCGGTGCCGTTCGAGGCCTTCCAGGTGGTGGAGATCTGGCCGGACGTTCCGTCGGGGGGTGTGGGGGACAGGGTCCGGTGGATGCGGAGGACGGTGCCGTCCGTGAGGAGGAGGTCGGTGCCGTCCTGGTCCTCGGTGATCTCAGCGGGGCCGGTGGGGAGGTGGGTGCCGGTCCAGGAGTGGGCCACCTCGTGGTCCGGGGTGTCGCTGATGCTCTGGGCCATGGCCTGGGTGCGGCCCTCGAACAGGGCGAGGAGTTCGGTGCGCAGCACCGGGTCGTGGACGCCGTCGTAGGCCCAGCGGGGGCCCAGCACGCCGTGTTCCATGGTGCCGACGAGGGCCTGGTCCGCGCCGGGGAGCGGAGCGGCGCGGTAGGTGAGGGGGACGTGGTAGGCGACGGGCTCGGGGCCGGAGGTGTCGAGCGCCACCATGAACTCGATCCCGACCTCGCCCTCCGGGTCGTCCAGCCGGAACCCGCCGGCCTTGGCCAGTTCCGGTGTGCCGGAACCGGCGTACCACGGGCGGGTGGGCAGCCACGTGGTGAGCAGTTCGAGCTTGGTGGGCTTGAGGGTGGTGTTGTGGATGATCGCCATGTGGCGGATTCTGTCACTCAGTCGCGGGGGAACTCATCGGTTTTGAGGGTGAGACCGAGGGGGGTGGCGGTGAGGTCCACGTCCTTGCCGAAGGCCACCTTGGTCTCGACCTCGTAGTCGCTCCCCTTGGGGTCGGTGTAGATGTGGCACCGCCCCTGGTAGGGGTCCGCGATGACGTAGACGGGGACTTCGGCCGTGGCGTAGGCGGCCTTCTTCGGGCCGTAGTCGTTGGCCGCGGTGCCCTTGGAGATCACCTCGGCGACGAACTCGACGTCCTCGTAGGACCAGTGGCCGCTCTCCGTCTTGACGGCGCCTTCGGCCACCACCGTCACATCGGTCGCGAATCCGTTGAGGTGCCCCGGGTAGTCGATGCGCACGTCGGACTTCACGCGCTTCCGCGGGTACTTGGTCCGCAGCTGCTCGACGATGTCCAGGATGATCTCCCAGTGGGTGTCCCGCTGCGGCGACATGTAGACGGTCCCCTCGACAATCTCGACCTTGTATCCCTCGGGGACGGGCATCGTCTCGAGCCGCTCGAACATCTCGTCGAGGGTGCTCGTGTTGTCGCTCTCGGCCATCGCGATCCTGTCTTCAAGGACGGTCAGAGTGCAGCCGCGCAGTACAACGATACGCACGGTGACCGGGACACGGGTTCAGGGCCGGAGCACGATCTTGCCGTGGGTGTGGCCCTGTTCCAGGTCGCGGTAGGCGTCCTGGACCTCCGCCAGCGGGTAGACGCGGGCCACCGGCACTGTCAGCTCCCCGCGTGCGACCAGCCGGGCCAGTTCGCCGACGACGACCGCGCAGGCCGCAGAACCCTCGCCGTACGTGCGCGCGCCTACCTCCGCCGCCGTTCGCCAGTCGCGGATCGTGTTGATGCGCGAGGGCTGGACACCCAGTTCCACGGCGAGTCGTACATACCCCTCGCCGTACGTGTCGATGAAGGCGTCGACCGGTCCGCCCGCGGCCTCCCGGACCCGGTCGGCCACTCCCTCCCCGTACGCGACCGGCACGACGCCCCGTTCCTTCAGCCAGTCGTGGTTGCGCGGGCTCGCCAGTCCGATCACCGTGGCCCCGCGCCGCCGCGCGAGCTGCACCGCGAGCGACCCGACCCCGCCCGCCGCACCGGACACCACGACGGTGTCGCCCGGCGCGGGGTCCACCGCGAACACCGTGGCGTACGCGGTCGTGCCGGCCACGTACAGCGACCCGGCGACCTCCCAGGAGAGCCCGGCCGGGCGCGCGACCAGATTCACGTCGTCGGCGACCACGTACTGCGCGTGGCTGGCCCGTCGGTGGGTGAAGCCCAGCACCTCGTCACCCACCGCGAAGCCCCGCACGTGCGGGCCCGTCTCCACCACCACCCCGGCCAGGTCGCTGCCCTGCCCGGAGGGGAAGGCCGCAGGCCAGCGGTCGTGCCGGGCGCCCTCGCGGATCATCACCTCGCCGGGCTGGATCCCGGCCGCCCGCACCTCCACCAGCACCTGTCCGGCGCCGGGCGAGGGCCGCTCCACCTCCTCGACCCGCAGCACGTCGACACCGCCGTACTCGTGGAACCGGACCGCCTTCATCACGGGCTCACCGCACTTCCTCACGGGGATGGGGCGGCGCCTTCAACGGCCTTGGGGCGGACGGGTATTCCCCCGGTCCGCCGGTCCACCGTCATCCGGCGGTCCGTCAGCCGGCCGTCCGGTACGGCTCGCCGAGGCCCCACGCCTGGTGCATCGCGTCGGCGAAGGCCGCGGCGACCTTGTGCTCGCCGTGTGCGTTCGGGTGGGTGCCGTCGTAGGTGTCGTGACCGATGTCGTACGACGGGGGAGGGGTGGCCCGGAGCAGCGGGGAGCGGGGTTCGTCCAGGTCCGCGATCGTCTTGGCCATGAGTTCGTTGAAGCGGGTGACCTGCTCGGCGAACGGGGGGTCCGTCTGCGCCCGGACGTTGGGGATCACCGGGAGGACCACCATGCGGACCCGGGGGTTCGCGCGGCGGGCCTCGGCGACGAAGGCCCGTACGTTCTCCGTCGTCTGGTCCGCGTTGGTGTAGAAGCCGAGGTCGATCAGGCCCAGGGACACCAGCAGCACGTCGGCCCGCTGACCGCGCACCGCCTCGCCGATCAGCGGCGCCATGTGCTGCCAGCCCTCGCCCCAGCCGGCGAGGTGGGACCGGGGGAAGTCGGGATCGGCGTACGCGTACGACGTGGGCGCGTCGGCCGCCTTGTCGTACAGCGTCTCGCGCGGACCGACGAGGGTGAAGGGACCGCCGTGGGTGTCGCGCAGGTGCTGCCACATCCGGTACCGCCAGGTGTGCTCGCCCGCGCTGCCGATGGTCATGGAGTCGCCGACGGTCATGAATCGCAGCATGCGCCCATCATCGGTGATTCTTACCAGCGGGTAACAGATCTTGACCCCACGAGAACTGTGAACAACCCCACGTGGCCGCTGCGCTGGGCTTGGGCGGGGCGCGTGTGGGGGGTGCCGGGTTCGGTTGTCGGGCGGCTTGAGGTGCGTTGTGGCTGGTCGCGCAGTTCCCCGCGCCCCCGCTGCGCTGGGCTTGAGCCGGGCGCCTATGAGAGTGCCGGGTGCGCTTGTCGGGCGAGTGCGGGTCCGTTGTGGCTGGTCGCGCAGTTCCCCGCGCCCCTTGGGGGGTTGCAGTCCACCTGCGCTATGACGGGACCGTCCGTCCCCGCCGGAGGGTTGGCCGCGTACGGCGTGAAGGGGACGGGGTGGGGGGTGTCCGCCCGCAGCGGCCGGCGTCCGGAACCGAGAACTGAATGAGAGACCGAGGCGCCGGACCGAGGACGGACACCCCCCACCCCGGCACCGACCCATCCACCGGACGGCATGCGCTACGCACGCCCCCACCGAAGCCGGGCGGGCCGCCGCAGGCATTCAGGGGCGCGGGGAACTGCGCAAAACGCCCGCCCCCACCGAACCCGCACCCGAACCCGCACCCGAACCCGCACCCCACCCCGCAACAGCCCGGCGCAGCCGAATGGCAGGCTTGGGGCATGCGCCGACCCTTCGCCCTGCTCGCCGGGATCCTGCTCGTGGGTGTCTTCAGCCTGCCCGCCGCCGAGCCCGCCTCCGCCGACGACGGGGGCGGGGACGGAAAGGGGGACAAGGGATTCACCATCACCGACCCCCGGATCACCGAGTCCAGCGGGCTCGCCGCCTCCCACCAGCACCCCGGCATCTACTGGACCCACAACGACCAGGACACCGGCGCCTACCTCTACGCCGTCGACAGCGCCACCGGCAAGACGGTCGCCCGGATCACCATGACCGGCGTCGGCACCCCGCGGGACGTCGAGGCCATCGCCATAGGGCCCGGCAACGAGATCTGGGTCGGCGACATCGGGGACAACGACGGGGTCACCTGGCCCTACGTGTGGATCTACAAGCTCCCCGAGCCGAAGGACCTCAAGGACCAGACGGTCAAGGCCACGCAGTACGTCGTGAAGTACTCGGACGGATCCCGGGACGCCGAGTCCATGGTCGTCCACCCCAAGACGGGACGCGTCTACATCATCGACAAGCAGGAGGACGGCGGCCACCTGTACGAGGGGCCGGCCGAACTCTCCCCGAAGGGCACCAACCTCTTCCGGCCCACCGCACCGATCGACCTGTGGGCCACCGACGCCGCGTTCTCGCCCAACGGCGAACAGCTCGTCGTACGCGGGTACTTCGGCGGACTCTGGTACGACTGGAACGGCGGCGACCTCAAGAAGCAGGGGCGGCTCAGCGTCCCCCTCGGACAGGGCGAGTCGGTGTCCTACTCGCCCGACGGGACCAAGCTGCTCCTCGGCATGGAGGGCGCCGACAGCGAGGTGGAGGCGCAGGACGCGCCCGGCGGCTCCGGGTCCGACTCGCCCTCGGGAGGCGGGAGTTCCTCGGCCTCGGGAAGCGACGGCGGCGGGGACTCGAACGGCACGATCAAGATCGGCGCCCTCGCCCTGGGAGCCGTAGCCCTCCTCTTCGGCCTCCGGCGGCTGTTCCGGCGCAGCTCCTGAGCCCCTTTCCGCCGGGCGGCCGGCAGGCAGCACCTCCACGCGCCGCCGGCAGTGCGCCCGTTCCGGAAGCCGACCCGTTCCGGAAGCCGAGGACGTGGCGTCCCGCGTCTTGACGTGTCCATGTGACCTGACTTCCATGGGAGGCACAGGGTGATGGGAGCGCTCCCATCGATTCCGGGCCCCTTCGAGAGGAAGCAGCGACATGTTCCGCAGCTTGCGAAGAGTGCTGTGTGCGGCGGCGCTCGTGGTGCCGCTCCTGGCCGGAGCGCAGACGGCGCACGCCGCCGAGACGAAGGCCGACGCCGGTGCCGGCTACTGGCACACCAGCGGCCGGCAGATCCTGGACGCGTCCGGGCAGCCGGTCCGCATCGCCGGGATCAACTGGTTCGGCTTCGAGACCTCCAACCAGGTCGTCCACGGCCTCTGGTCCCGCGACTACAAGTCCATGATCGACCAGATGAAGTCGCTGGGCTACAACACGCTCCGCATCCCGTACAGCGACGACATACTCAAGCCGGGCACGGTCCCCAACAGCATCGACTTCTCCGGCGGCAAGAACGCCGACCTCCAGGGCCTCACCTCCCTCGGCGTCCTGGACAAGCTCGTGTCGTACGCCGGCCAGGACGGCCTCAAGGTCATCCTCGACCGGCACCGCCCGGACTCCGCAGGGCAGTCGGCGCTCTGGTACACGGCCGCGGTCCCGGAGTCGACCTGGATCGCCAACCTCAAGGCGCTGGCCGCGCGTTACCAGGGCCAGGACACGGTCGTAGGCATCGATCTGCACAACGAGCCCCACGATCCCGCCTGTTGGGGATGCGGGGACACCGCCACGGACTGGCGTCTCGCGGCCCAGCGGGCCGGGAACGCGGTGCTCGGGGTCAACCCCAACCTGCTGATCTTCGTCGAGGGCGTCCAGACCGTGGGCGGCGTCTCGGGCTGGTGGGGCGGCAACCTCATGGGGGTCGCCCAGTACCCGGTGCAGCTGAGCGTGGCCAACCGGGTCGTGTACTCGGCCCACGACTACGCGACGAGCGTGGCCCAGCAGAGCTGGTTCAGCGATCCCTCGTTCCCCGCCAACATGCCGGGGATCTGGGACAAGTACTGGGGCTACATCTTCAAGCAGAACATCGCGCCGGTGTGGGTGGGCGAGTTCGGCACCACGCTGACCTCGACCGTCGACCAGAAATGGCTGTCGGCACTGGTGTCGTACCTGCGCCCGACGTCGACGTACGGCGCCGACTCCTTCCACTGGACCTTCTGGTCGTGGAACCCCAACTCCGGTGACACGGGCGGGATCCTGAAGGACGACTGGCAGACCGTGGACACCGTGAAGGACGGCTACCTGGCGAGCGTGAAGGCGCCGGGCTTCCCGGGCTCGGGCGGCGGTCCGGGCGGCCCCGGCGACCCGGGCGGCTCCACGGCCACCTGCACCGCCTCCTACACGGTGAGCAGCGACTGGGGCAGCGGCTTCAACGCCGAGGTCAAGGTGACCAACTCGGGCTCGACGGCACTGTCGTCGTGGAAGGTGACCTGGACCTGGCCGGGTGCGCAGAAGGTCACCTCCATGTGGAACGCGTCGTACACCCAGACCGGCTCGACGGTGACGGCGACGAACGCCTCGCACAACGGGTCGGTCCCGGCGGGCGGTTCGGCGAGCTTCGGGTTCGGGGCAGCGTCGGGGGGCGGGGGTGTGCCGAGTGTGAGCTGCGCGGCTGCGTGAGGGGTGGGAGGCCCGGTGACGGAGGCGCTCGATGAGCTCGGGCGCCTCCGTCACCGGGGAGGTGCAGACTTGGCTTCTGCCCATGAGCCCTCCGGAAGGACGTCATGAAGCTGCTCCTTACCGACTCCGGTGTCACCAACGACAGCATCCGGGACGCGCTCGTGGGCCTTCTGGGCAAGCCGATCGCCGAGGCGGACGCGCTGTGCGTCCCCACCGCCGGGTACGGCGCCCCCGACGCCGATCCGGGCGGGCCGTGGCGGTTCGTCAGCGGGCAGTCGCACTGCCCCATGACCGGGCTGGGCTGGAAGTCGGTGGGCGTCCTGGAACTCACCGCACTGCCCAGCATCGAGAAGGCGCACTGGGTCTCCTGGGTCCGCAGAGCGGACGTCCTGCTGGTCAACGGCGGTGACGCGCTCTACCTGAGCCACTGGATGCGGGAGTCCGGGCTGGCCGAGCTCCTGCCCTCACTGCCCGGCCTGGTCTACGTGGGATTCAGCGCCGGGAGCATGGTGCTGACCCCGCGCATCGGGGACCTGTTCGTGGGCTGGAAGCCGGCCACCGGTGGTGACAGCGCGCTGGGTCTGGTCGACTTCTCCGTCTTCCCGCACCTGGATCACCCGGCCTGCCCCGAGAACACCACGGCCGAGGCGGAACGTTGGGCGGCCGGGATCGGTGGTCCGGCGTACGCGATCGACGACCAGACGGCCATCAAGGTGGTGGACGGCGTCGTGGAGGTGGTCTCCGAAGGGCACTGGAAGGCCTTCTGAATCACAGAAGATTCAAAACTTTCGCACAAACGACTCTTAATCGAGTGTTTCTTCGACAGGATGCCCTCCCATGAGAAGAAGCGCTCTTGTGCTGTGCGGTGCGACCGTCGTCCTGGCGGGGGCCGTCACGGCAGTCCCGGCCGAGGCCGGTACGTCCCTCACCGCCTCCCCCGCCCTCGCGGCGGCGAAGGTCAGCTGGAAGAAGTGCGGCACCGAGAACACCCCGACGCTCCAGTGCGGTTCGGTGAAGGTGCCGCTGGACTACGCCCACCCCAAGGGGCGCCAGATCACCCTGGCCCTGTCCCGGGTGCCGCACACCGCGAAGAAGTACCAGGGCCCGCTGCTGGTCAACCCGGGCGGCCCCGGCGGCAGCGGTCTCGGCCTCGCCGGGTTCGTCGCAGGGAGCCTGCCCAAGGCGGTCGCGTCCCAGTACGACGTCATCGGCTTCGACCCGCGCGGCGTCGGCAAGAGCTCGCCCGCCCTCGACTGCAAGCCGGGCTACTTCAACCCGGTGCGTCCCGCGAGCGTCCCGAAGACGCCCGCGATCGAGAAGGCCAACCTGGAGCGCGCCAAGTCCTTCGCCGCCGCCTGCGGCCGCAAGTACGCGAGCGTGCTGCCGTACATCAACACCATCAACGCCGTGAAGGACATGGACTCGATCCGCAAGTCCCTCGGCGCGAAGAAGATCAACTACTTCGGCTACTCGTACGGCACCTACCTGGGCCAGGTCTACGCCAAGCTCTTCCCGGGCAACGTGCGCCGCCTGGTGCTGGACTCGATCGTCGACCCCGACGGCGTCTGGTACGACGCCAACATCTCGCAGGACTACGCCTTCGACGCCCGCCAGAAGGCCCTGATGGCGTGGATCGCGAAGTACGACTCCACGTACAAGCTCGGCACGAACCCGGCCAGGATCGAGGCCAAGTGGTACGCCATGCAGGCCCAGTTGGCGAAGACGCCGGCCGGCGGCAAGGTGGGCGCGGCCGAGCTGGAGGACACCTTCATCCCGGGCGGCTACTACAACGGCTACTGGCCCGACCTGGCCACGGCGTTCGCCGCGTACGTGAACGACAAGAACGCCGCCCCGCTGGTCGAGGCGTACGAGAACCTCGCCGCGATCGACGCCTCCGGTGACAACGGCTACAGCATCTACACCGCCGTGCAGTGCCGTGACGCCTCCTGGCCGCGCGACTGGAAGCAGTGGCAGAAGGACAACTGGGCCGTGTACAAGAAGGCTCCCTTCATGGCCTGGAGCAACGCCTGGTACAACGCGCCGTGCGCGTTCTGGCCCACGAAGACCCTGAAGCCGGTGAACGTCGCCAACTCCAAGCTCCCGCCGGTGCTCCTGTTCCAGGCGACGAACGACGCGGCCACCCCGTACCAGGGCGGCGTCACCGTCCACCGCCTGCTCAAGCACTCCAGCCTGGTCGTCGAGCAGGGCGGCGGCAACCACGGCATCTCCCTGAGCGGCAACGCCTGCCTCGACAAGTACCTCGCCAAGTACCTGACCGACGGCACGGTCCCGCGCGGCCACGGCACCGCCGACGCGGTCTGCAAGAAGCTCCCCGACCCGCAGCCGTCGGCGGCCCAGCCGGCCACGGCGTCGGCCCTGACCGGCGCCTCCACGCCGGCCACGGCGGCCCAGGGCGGCGACGAGCTGCACCAGCTGCTCGGCTTCCGCGGCTGAGCATGAGCTGACGGACGACGAAGGGCGCCCGGTGTTCGCCGGGCGCCCTTCACTGTCGTACCGAAGTGATCAGAGCTTCTCGATCACGTAGTCGATGCACTTCGTCAGCGCCTCGACGTCCGCCGGGTCGATCGCCGGGAACATCGCGACGCGCAGCTGGTTGCGGCCGAGCTTGCGGTAGGGCTCGGTGTCGACGATGCCGTTGGCGCGCAGGACCTTGGCGATCGCGGCGGCGTCGATCTCGTCGGAGAAGTCGATCGTGCCGATGACCTGGGAGCGCTTGGCCGGGTCGGTGACGAACGGGGTCGCGTGCTTGGACTCCTCCGCCCAGCTGTACAGGCGGGTCGAGGAGTCCTTGGTGCGGGCCGTCGACCAGGCGAGACCGCCCTGGCCGTTGATCCACTCCAGCTGCTGGTTCAGCAGGAAGAGGGTGGCGAGGGCCGGGGTGTTGTACGTCTGGTTCTTGCGGGAGTTGTCGATCGCCGTGGGCAGGCTGAAGAACTCCGGGACGTGGCGGCCGGACGCGTGGATCCGCTCGGCGCGCTCGATCGCGGCCGGGGAGAACACGCCGATCCACAGGCCGCCGTCGGAGGCGAAGGACTTCTGCGGGGCGAAGTAGTAGACGTCCGTCTCCGACACGTCCACCGGGAGACCGCCGGCGCCGCTCGTCGCGTCGACCAGGACCAGGGCCCCGTCGTCCGCGCCCGCGACCCGCCTGATCGGGGCGGCGACACCCGTCGAGGTCTCGTTGTGGGTGAAGGCGTACACGTCGACGCCCGCCTCGGCCTGCGGCTCGGGGTGCGTGCCGGGGTCGGAGGCGATGACGGTGGGCTCGGCCAGCCAGGGGGCGAGCTTGGACGCCTTCGCGAACTTCGACGAGAACTCGCCGAAGTTCAGGTGCTGCGACTTGTTCTCGATCAGCCCGTGCGTCGCCACGTCCCAGAACGCGGTCGAGCCGCCGTTGCCGAGGACGACCTCGTAGCCCTCGGGCAGCGAGAACAGCTCGGAGATGCCCTCACGCACCTGGCCGACCAGGTTCTTCACCGGGGCCTGGCGGTGGGAGGTCCCGAGCAGGGACGTACCGGTCGCGGCGAGGGCGTCGAGCGCCTCGACCCGCACCTTGGAGGGGCCCGCGCCGAAACGTCCGTCGGCGGGCTTGATGTCAGCGGGAATCTGGATCTCAGCCACGGACCGAGGTTAGCGGCTGGGGGAAACCTGGCGGAAACGTCGTCCGTCGGCTGAGACGTCCGGGCCCGGCGGACCGGGAGGGTGGATGGGCCCGAGAGGCTGGGATGGTGGACCCATGACGGGTCTGGAAGCCGAGCTGCGCAAGGCCGTGCGGGGGGACGTCCGCTTCGACGTCACCTCCCGGGCGCTGACCACCATGGACGCCTCCAACTACCGGCGGGTCCCCCTCGGGGTCGTCGCGCCGAGGGACGGCGACGACGTGGCCGCCGTGCTCGAGGTGTGTCGCTCGCACGGAGTACCCGTCGTGCCCCGGGGCGGCGGTACGTCCATCGCCGGGCAGGCCACCGGGACCGGGGTCGTCCTCGACTTCACCCGGCACATGAACAGGGTCGTGTCCCTCGACCCCGAGGCGCGCACCGCCGTCGTCCAGCCGGGGCTCGTGCTGGACCGGCTCCAGGACGCGGCCGCCCCGCACGGGCTGCGGTTCGGGCCCGACCCCTCCACCCACAGCCGCTGCACGCTCGGCGGGATGATCGGCAACAACTCCTGCGGCTCGCACTCGGTGGCCTGGGGGACGACCGCGGACAGTGTGCGCGAGCTGGACGTCGTCACCGCGCGCGGGCAGCGGCTGCGGCTCGGCCAGGACTGGGCCGGGGCACCGGCGGGGCTGCGGGAGCTGGTGGACGGGGAGCTCGCGCGGCTGCGGACCGGGTTCCCCGAGCTGCCCCGCCGGATCTCGGGGTACGCGCTGGACGCCCTGCTGCCGGAGCACCGGGCCGACGTCGCCCGGTCGTTCTGCGGCAGCGAGGGCACCCTCGGCGTCCTCACCGAGGCCGTCGTACGGCTGGTGGAGGCGCCCCGCGCGCGTGCGCTCGCCGTGCTCGGGTACGTGGACGAGGGAGAGGCCGCCGAGGCCGCCGCCGGACTGCTGCCCCACCACCCCCTGACCGTGGAGGGGATGGCGGCCGACCTGGTGCCCTCGGCGGCCGCGTTGCCCAGCGGCGGCGCCTGGCTGTTCGTGGAGACCGGCGGGACCTCCGAGGCGGAGGCACGCGCGCGTGCGGAGGAGATCGTGCGCGCCGCCGACGTCCTGGACGCCCTCGTGGTGACCGACCCGGCCGGCCAGAGGGCCCTGTGGCGGATCCGCGAGGACGCCAGCGGTACGGCGACCCGCATGCCCGACGGCACCGAGGCCTGGCCCGGCTGGGAGGACTGCGCGGTGCCGCCGCCGCGACTGGGCGCCTACCTGCGGGACTTCCGGCGCCTGCTCGGCTCCCACGGCCTGCGCGGCACGCCGTACGGCCACTTCGGCGACGGCTGCATCCACGTCCGCATCGACTTCGACCTGCTGACCGGGGCGGGCGTCTCCCGTTTCCGGCGGTTCTCCGAGGAGCTCGCCGACCTGGTCGTCGCGCACGGCGGCTCGCTGTCCGGGGAACACGGCGACGGCCTGGCCCGCGCCGAACTGCTCCCGAAGATGTACGGCGGCGAACTGGTCGCCCTCTTCGAGCGCGCGAAGGCCGTCTGGGACCCGGACGACCTCCTCAACCCGGGCGTACTGGTCCGCCCGGCCCCCCTCGACGCGAACCTCCGCTTCTCCGTCCTGCCCCGCGAGCCGGTCGACGTCGCCTTCGGCTACCCGGCCGACGGCGGTGACTTCTCCGCGGCCGTACGACGCTGTGTCGGGGTCGCGAAATGCCGTACGACAGCGGTCTCCGGGCCCGCCGTCATGTGCCCGTCCTTCCGGGCCACGGGGGAGGAGGAGCACTCCACGCGCGGCCGGGCCAGGCTGCTGCACGAAATGCTCGCGGGCGGGGCCGGTGGACTCGTGACCGACGGCTGGCGGTCGACCCAGGTGCGGGACGCCCTCGACCTGTGCCTGTCCTGCAAGGGCTGCCGGTCCGACTGCCCGGTCGGGGTCGACATGGCCACGTACAAGGCGGAGTTCCTGCACCACCACTACGCCGGACGCCACCGCCCGGCCGCCCACTACAGCATGGGCCGGCTGCCGCTGTGGCTGCGCTGGGTGGACCGGCTGCGGCTGGCTCCGCTGGTCAACTCCCTAGCCGCCGTACGGCCGTTGGCCGCCGTCGCGAAGCGGCTCGGCGGGATCGCGGCCGAGCGGCGGATCCCGCGGCTGGCTCCGGAGACGTTCGGCCGGTGGCTGCGGCGGCGGGAGCGGGAGCGGATGCGGGGCTGGACGGCCGAGGCCCGGAAGGGCGGGAGACCCGAACTGCCCGGCACGATGGTCTACCTGTGGCCGGACACCTTCACCGAACACCTCTCGCCGGACGTCGGCCGGGCGGCGGTAAGGGTGCTGGAGGCGGCCGGGATCGGGGTCCTGGAACTGCCGGGGCGGCCGTGGAAGGTGGCGCGGACGGAGGACGGCGAGGTCATGGGCGTCGGCATCTCCGCACCCTGGGGCCGCCCCCGCGACCGCGCCTGCTGCGGGCTGACGTACCTCTCGACGGGCCAACTGGACCAGGCCCGCGCGGTGTTGCGCCGCACGCTCGACCTGGTGGAGCCGTTCCTGCTGCCGGAGCTGGACGAGGTGTCGGGGATGGAGGAGCCGACCGACCTGGACGAGGTGACGGAGCCGCCTGCCTTCGTCGTCCTGGAGCCCAGCTGTGCCGCCGCCCTGCGCACCGACCTCCCCGAGCTGCTGCACGACGACCCGCGCGCCGCCCGACTCGCCGCCCGGGTCCTCACCTTCGCGGAGGCGCTGGAACGGCTCGCCCCCGACTGGCGGCCACCGGCCCTGAACCGCCCGGTCGTCGGCCAGACCCACTGCCACCAGCACGCGGTACTGGGGGACGCCTCCGACCGCCGGCTGCGCGAGGCTGCGGGCCTCACCGGCGAGTTGACGGGCGGCTGCTGCGGCCTGGCGGGCAACTTCGGCTTCGAGAAAGGGCACTTCGAGGTGTCCCGGGCGTGCGCGGAGGAACAGCTGCTGCCGTCGGTGCGCGGGGCGTCCGAGGACACGGTGGTCCTGGCGGACGGCTTCTCCTGCCGGACCCAGCTGGAGCAGCTGGCGGGGGTGCGGGGGCGGCATCTGGCGGAGGTGCTGGCGGAGGGGCTGGACCGGTAGGCACAGGACGGGTCCGTCCGTCCCGCCCGCGCCCTGCGAGACTCCGGTCATGGACACGCACACCTGGACCCTGCGTCCGGCGACCCCGGACGACGTCGAGCCGATAGCCGAGCTGCGGGCCGTGGTGCTGCGTCCCGACCTGGAGCGGCTGGGGAGGTTCGACGAGCGGCGGGTGCGGCAGCGGTTCCGGGACGCCTTCGTCGCGGCGCAGCTGTCGGTCATCGAGAGCGACGGCCGCCTCGTCGGCTCCGTCGCCCTCCGTCCGGCCGAGGACGGGCACTGGCTGGAGCACTTCTTCATCGACCCGGGCCTGCAGGGACGCGGCCTGGGCTCGGCGGTCCTGAGCGCCCTGCTGGCCCGCACTGACGCGGCCGGCGTGACCGTACGCCTCGACGTCCTCCAGGGCAGTGCGGCCCGCCGTCTCTACGAACGGCACGGCTTCACGGTGGAGTCCGAGGACGCGGTCGACGTGTTCATGGTGCGGCGCTGAGTTTCACCCATCGAGACAGTCGTATAGCCGGTTTACGCACCTGACGAAGTCCACTACCCTGGACTCAACAGTGCATCACGATGAACGACCGTCTCGAATCGACCTCCTGGAAGTCCCCGTGACCACCCCCAGCACCGACCTGCCGTCCTCACTCCCGCTCACAGCGGCTCCCGGCACCGGCCCCCGACGCTTCGGCTCCCTCGGTCCCGTCGGCCTGGTCCTCGCCGGCGGTGTCTCCGTGCAGTTCGGTGCGGCGCTGGCCGTCACCCTGATGCCGAGGGCGGGCGCGCTCGGGGTCGTGACCCTGCGGCTCCTGGCCGCCGCGATCGTGCTGCTCGTCGTGTGCCGGCCCCGGCTGCGCGGCCACTCGCGCACGGACTGGGGGACGGTCGTGGTCTTCGGCCTCACCATGGCCGCGATGAACGGCCTCTTCTACCAGGCCGTCGACCGCATCCCCCTCGGCCCCGCGGTCACCCTGGAAGTGCTCGGCCCCCTCACCCTCTCGGTGCTCGCCTCCCGCCGCGCGGTCAACGTCGTCTGGGCCGGGCTCGCGCTCGCCGGCGTGTTCCTCCTCGGCGGCGGGAACGTCGGCGGTCTCGACCCGCTGGGCGTGGCGTTCGCGCTGGCGGCGGGGGCCATGTGGGCGGCGTACATCGTCTTCAGCGCCCGCACCGGCCGCCGTTTCCCGCAGGCCGACGGGCTCGCCCTGGCGATGGCGGTGGGCGCGTTGGCGTTCCTGCCCTTCGGCGTGGTCGGGTCCGGCACCCGGCTCCTCGACCCGGTGACCGTGGGCCTAGGCGCGGGGGTCGCCGTGCTGTCCTCGGTGCTGCCCTACACCCTGGAACTCCTGGCCCTGCGCCGCCTGCCCGCCTCCACCTTCGCGATCCTCATGAGCCTGGAACCGGGCATCGCCGCCCTCGCGGGCTTCCTGATCCTCGACCAGGCCCTGTCCGCCCTCCAGGCCCTGGCCATCGCGCTGGTGATCGCGGCGAGCATGGGGGCGGTGCGGACGCAGGTGGGGCGGGGGAAGGTAGCGCCGGCGGACTCTGCCGTGAGCTGAGCCGAGCTGGCTAGCCCTCGGTCCTCTCCCACACCGACACATGGGACTCGCTCTCCGCTGTGAAGGGGGCCCCGCTCCAGTCCGCCCACCGGTCCCGCAGCCGCATGCCCGCCAGTCGGGCCATCAGGTCCAGCTCCGCCGGCCACACGTACCGGAAGGGGATCGAGCGGAAGGAGCCCCGGCCGTCCACGACGCGGACGTGGTGCGAGGCCATCGCCTGGGTCGCGGTGTCGTAGGTGTCGAAGCCCAGGCGGGTCTCGCCGACGTGGAAGGGCACGGTGTTCTGTCCGGGCGGGAGTCTCCGCAGCTGGGGGATCATCACCTCGATGACGAAGGTGCCCCCGGGCTCCAGATGCGCCGCCACATTGCGGAAGCACTCCACCTGGGCGTCCTGGCTGGTCAGGTTCATGATCGTGTTGAAGACCAGGTAGGCGACCGAGAACGTGCCGGGCGCCCTGGCCGTCGCGAAGTCCCCGAACGTCACCCCGATCTCCTCGCCACCGGGCTTGGCCCGCAGCCGGTCCGCCATCGCCGGGGATAGTTCGATGCCGTGCACCTCGACCCCGCGCCCCGCCAGCGGCAACGCGATCCGCCCGGTCCCGATGCCCAGCTCCAGCGCCCGCCCCTGTCCGGCGAGTCTCGCCAGCACCTCCACGGCCGGGTCGACCGCCTCCGGCGTGAACATCGCCGCCGACGACTCGTCGTAGGTCGCCGCGACGGACTCCGGGAAGTAGTTCTCGTCTTGGGTCACCGGTGGACCGTACTGGTGAGGCGGGAGAGGGGCACACCATTTTCCGGCGCACCCGCAGTGCAGGGAAAAAATAAATGCAAGCACGCTTGCTTGTTTCTGTCGCCCCTGCCATTCTCACCCCATGGCAGACCCCACACCCGTCATCGACGACCTGTGTGCCGAGAGCGACGAACTCGACCGGCTCGTGGCCGAGTTGACCGCCGAGCAGTGGGCGCTCGCGACCCCCGCCCCCGGCTGGACCGTCGCCCACCAGATCGCCCACCTCGCCTGGACCGACCACTCCTCCCTGCTCGCCGTGACCGACCCCAAGGCCTTCTCCCGCGAGGTCGAGAAGGCGCTCGCGGCCCCCGGGGACTTCGTCGACAACGGCGCGGAGGAGGGGGCCGCCAGGCCGCCCGCCCGGCTGCTCGCGTACTGGCGTGCCGGGCGGGAGGACCTCGCGGAGGCGCTGCGTGCCGCGCCCGACGGGGCCCGCTTCCCCTGGTACGGCCCGCCCATGTCCACCGCCTCCATGGCCACCGCCCGCCTCATGGAGACCTGGGCCCACGGCCTGGACGTGGCGGACGCGCTCGGCGTGACCCGGCAGCCCACCGACCGCATCCGGCACATCGTCCGCCTCGGCGTCCGCACCCGTGACTTCTCCTTCGGCGTGCACGGCCTCACCCCGCCCTTCGAGGAGTTCCGCATCGAACTCGTCAGCCCGAGCGGCGAGTTGTGGGTCCACGGCCCCGAGAACGCCACCGACCGGGTCACTGGCCCCGCCCTCGACCTCTGCCTCCTGGTCACCCAGCGAGCCCACCGCGCCGACCTCGCCCTGACCGCCGTGGGGGAGGACGCCGACCGCTGGCTCGACATCGCCCAGGCCTTCGCGGGACCGCCCGGAAAGGGACGCGCACCCAAGGGGGCAACCGCATGACCCCCCTCCGCATAGGCAACGCCTCCGGCTTCTACGGCGACCGCTTCGACGCCCTGCGTGAGATGCTCACCGGCGGTGAACTGGACGTCCTCACCGGCGACTACCTCGCCGAGCTGACCATGCTCATCCTCGGCCGGGACCGGCTGAAGGACCCGGAGGCCGGCTATGCCCGCACATTCCTGCGGCAGTTGGAGGAGTGCCTGGGGCTGGCGCACGAGCGGGGTGTCGCGATCGTCGCCAACGCCGGAGGACTGAACCCGGCCGGACTCGCCACCCGCATCAGGGAGTTGGCCGACCGGCTCGGCCTGGACGTCAAGGTCGCCCACGTCGCGGGCGACGACCTCACCGCCCGCCATCCCGGCAGTCTCGCCGCCCACGCCTACCTCGGCGGCTTCGGCATCGCCGCCTGTCTGCGCGAGGGCGCGGACGTGGTCGTGACCGGCCGCGTGACGGACGCGGCCCTGGTCACCGGGCCCGCCGCCGCCCGCTTCGGCTGGGGGCCGGGCGAGTACGACCGCCTAGCCGGAGCCGTCGTCGCGGGCCATGTCCTGGAGTGCGGGACCCAGGCCACCGGCGGCAACTACGCGTTCTTCACCGAGGGCGGGCGCGACCTCGGAAGGCCGGGTTTCCCCCTCGCCGAGCTCCACGAGGACGGCACCGCCGTCATCACCAAACACCCCGGCACCGGCGGCTTCGTGGACGTCGGCACGGTCACCGCCCAGCTCCTGTACGAGACCCAGGGCGCCCGGTACGCCGGACCCGACGTCACCGCCCGCCTCGACACCGTACGGCTCGACCAGGACGGCCCCGACCGGGTCCGGATCTCCGGGGTCCGCGGCGAGGCACCGCCGCCCACCCTCAAGGTCGGCCTGAACCGGCTCGGCGGCTTCCGCAACGAGGTCGCCTTCGTCCTGACCGGCCTCGACATCGAGGCCAAGGCCGCCCTGGTGCGGCAGCAGCTGGAACCGGCCCTCGCCAAGGCCGCCGACGTGCGCTGGGACCTGGCCCGCACCGACCGCCCCGACGCCGACACCGAGGAGACCGCGAGCGCCCTGCTGCGACTGGTCGTCCGGGACCCGGACCAGGAGGCCGTCGGACGGGCGCTCAGCGGGGCCGCCGTAGAACTGGCTCTGGCGAGCTACCCCGGGTTCCATGTGCTGGCGCCACCGGGGAAGGGCTCGCCCTATGGGGTCTTCGAGGATGTGTACGTCCCCCAGGGAGCCGTGGACCATGTGGCCGTCCTCCACGACGGGCGGCGGATCCCTGTGGCGCCGGCCCAGGAGACCGCCGTTCTCGAAGACGCCCCCCAGCCGCCCCTTCCCGAGCCGCTCGACGAAGGTCCCACCACCCGAGCCCCGCTCGGCCTCGTCGCGGGTGCCCGCAGCGGCGACAAGGGCGGCAACGCCAACATCGGGCTCTGGGTGCGGACGGACCCGGCCTGGCGGTGGCTCGCCCACACCCTCACCGTCGACCGGCTGCGCGAACTGCTCCCGGAGACAGCGGAGTTGACCGTCACCCGGCACGACCTGCCCCACCTCCGCGCCCTCAACTTCGTCGTCGAGGGGATCCTCGGCGAGGGCGTCGCCGCCCAGCACCGCTTCGACCCGCAGGCCAAGGCCCTCGGCGAATGGCTGCGCTCCCGCCACCTGGACATCCCGGAGGCCCTGCTGTGACCGTCCTGAGGACCACCCTCGACCCGACCGGCCCCGACCACCGGGCGAACCGCGAGGCCATGCTCGCCAAGCTCGCCGACCTCGACACCGAGCACGCCAAGGCGCTCGCCGGCGGTGGCGAGAAGTACGTCGAACGGCACCGCAGACGCGGCAAGTTGCTCGCCCGTGAGCGCATCGAGCTGCTCCTCGACCCCGACACGCCCTTCCTCGAACTGTCCCCGCTGGCCGCCTGGGGCAGCGACTACACCGTCGGCGCCTCCCTCGTCACCGGGATCGGGGTCGTGGCGGGCGTGGAGTGCCTGATCACCGCCAACGACCCGACCGTGCGCGGCGGCGCGAGCAACCCGTGGTCGCTGAAGAAGGCCCTGCGCGCCAACGACATCGCCCTCGCCAACCGGCTGCCCTGCATCAGCCTGGTGGAGTCCGGCGGTGCGGATCTCCCCTCCCAGAAGGAGATCTTCATCCCCGGCGGCGCCGTCTTCCGGGACCTGACCCGGCTGTCGGCGGCCGGCATCCCGACCGTCGCCGTCGTCTTCGGCAACTCCACCGCGGGCGGCGCGTACGTCCCCGGCATGTCCGACCACGTGATCATGGTCAAGGAGCGCGCCAAGGTGTTCCTCGGCGGCCCGCCCCTGGTCAAGATGGCCACCGGCGAGGAGAGCGACGACGAGTCCCTCGGCGGCGCCGAGATGCACGCGCGCGTGTCCGGCCTCGCGGACCACTACGCCGTCGACGAGCAGGACGCCCTCCGGCAGGCCCGCCGGGTCGTCGCCCGCCTCAACCACCGCAAGGCGTACGGCGATCCGGGACCGGCCGAGCCGCCCAAGTACGACGAGGACGAACTCCTCGGGATCGTCCCCGGCGACCTGCGCACCCCCTTCGACCCCCGCGAGGTGATCGCCCGGATCGTCGACGCCTCCGACTTCGACGAGTTCAAGCCCCTGTACGGCACGAGCCTCGCGACCGGCTGGGCCTCGCTGCACGGCTACCCGGTCGGCATCCTGGCGAACGCCCAGGGCGTCCTGTTCTCCGAGGAGTCCCAAAAGGCGGCCCAGTTCATCCAGTTGGCGAACCAGCGCGACATCCCGCTGCTCTTCCTGCACAACACCACCGGCTACATGGTCGGCAGGGAGTACGAGCAGGGTGGCATCATCAAGCACGGCGCGATGATGATCAACGCGGTCAGCAACTCGAAGGTCCCGCACCTGTCCGTCCTCATGGGCGCCTCCTACGGCGCCGGGCACTACGGCATGTGCGGCCGCGCCTACGACCCCCGCTTCCTGTTCGCCTGGCCCAGCGCCAAGTCCGCCGTCATGGGCCCCCAGCAGCTCGCCGGCGTGCTCTCCATCGTCGCCCGCCAGTCGGCGGCGGCCAAGGGGCTGCCGTACGACGAAGAGGGCGACGCGGCCCTGCGCGCCATGGTGGAGCAGCAGATCGAGTCCGAGTCGCTGCCCATGTTCCTGTCCGGGCGCCTCTACGACGACGGCGTCATCGACCCCCGCGACACCCGGACCGTCCTCGGCATGTGCCTGTCCGCGATCCACACCGCCCCCTACGAGGGCGCCCGTGGCGGCTTCGGCGTCTTCCGGATGTGAGGAACCTCCAGTGATCACTTCTGTGCTCGTCGCCAACCGGGGCGAGATCGCCTGCCGGATCTTCCGCACCTGCGCCGAGTCGGGCATCCGCACGGTCGCCGTCTACGCGGACCCCGACGCGAACGCCCGCCACACGCGCGTGGCCGACACGGCCGTACGACTCCCGGGCGCGGCCCCCGCCGACACCTACCTGCGCGCCGACCTGATCGTGAAGGCGGCCGTGGCCTCGGGCGCCGACGCCGTCCACCCCGGCTACGGCTTCCTCTCCGAGAACGCCGACTTCGCGAGGGCGGTCCTGGACGCGGGCCTGGTCTGGATCGGCCCGCCCCCGGCCGCGATCGAGGCGATGGCGTCCAAGACACGGGCGAAGGACCTCATGGGCATCGCGCCCCTGGAGGACGTCACGGCCGCCGACCTGCCGGTGCTGGTGAAGGCGGCGGCGGGCGGCGGGGGCCGCGGCATGCGGATCGTGCGCCGCGCCGAAGACCTGCCGGCCGCCCTGGAGAGCGCCCGCGCGGAAGCCGCGAGCGCCTTCGGCGACGGCGAGGTCTTCGTCGAGCCGTACGTCGAGGACGGCCGCCACGTCGAGGTCCAGATCCTCGCCGACACCCACGGCACGGTCTGGGCCCTGGGCACCCGCGACTGCTCCCTCCAGCGCCGCCACCAGAAGGTGATCGAGGAGGCGCCGGCCCCCGGCCTGACCGACGAACTCACCATGGAACTGCACGACTTGGCGGTCCGGGCGGCCCGCGCGGTCGACTACGTCGGCGCGGGCACGGTGGAGTTCCTGGTCGCCGACGGCCGGGCCCACTTCCTGGAGATGAACACCCGCCTCCAGGTCGAACACCCGGTGACGGAAGCGGTGTTCGGCCTCGACCTCGTGGCGGAGCAGATCAGGATCGCGGAGGGGGCCGCGTTGGCCGACGAACCCCCACGCGCGCGGGGCCACGCGGTGGAGGCCCGCCTGTACGCCGAGGACCCGTCGAGGGACTGGACCCCCCAGACCGGCACCCTGCACCACCTCTCCGTCCCCGCGTCCGTCCGCCTGGACACGGGCTACGAGAGCGGCGACCCGATCCCCGTCCACTACGACCCGATGCTCGCGAAGGTCGTCGCGTATGCCCCCACGCGAGCGGAGGCGATCCGCAAACTGGCGGGCGCGCTGGAGCAGGCCACGCTCCACGGCCCGACCACCAACCGGGACCTGCTGGTCAACTCCCTGCGCCACAAGGAGTTCACGACGGCCCGCATGGACACGGGCTTCTACGACCGCCACCTGCCCGAACTCACGGAGCCGGCCGTGGACGTGCTGGCCCCTCTGGCGGCCGCCCTCTCGGACGCGGTGGGCCGCTCCCGCTTCGGCGGCTTCCGCAACCTCCCCTCGACCCCCCAGACCAAGCGCTACGAGATGGCGGGCGAGGAGCACGAGGTCCGTTACCGGCACACGAGGAAGGGCCTGGAGGCGGACGGGGTGCGGGTCCTGCACGCGGACGCGAGCGGGGCCGTACTCGAAGTGGACGGCCTGAGAAGGCAGTTCGAGGTGGCGCGGTACGGCGACCAGCTGTACGTGGGCCGCACGTACCTGAGGGCTCTGCCCCGCTTCCCGGACCCGACGACCCAGCTGGCCCCGGGGTCGCTGCTGGCCCCCATGCCGGGCACGGTCGTGAGGGTCGCGGACGGCCTGGCGGAGGGTTCGGCCGTAGAGGCAGGCCAGCCCCTCCTCTGGCTGGAGGCGATGAAGATGGAACACAAGATCACGGCACCGCACGCAGGAACGCTCAGCGAGCTGAATGCAGTTGTCGGCCAACAGGTAACGGTCGGCTCTCTGCTGGCGGTAGTCCGAACTACCTAAGGGGCGCGGGGAACTGCGCGACCAGCCACAACGAAGGAGCCACATGCCCACGATCGAAACCGAAGAACACAAGTCTCTGAGGCAGGCAGTCGCCGCCCTCGGCAAACGCCACGGCCGCGACTACGACCGAGAGCAACTCTGGTCCGAGGCAGCGAAACTCGGCTACCTCGGCGTCAATCTCCCCGAGGAGTACGGAGGAGGCGGCGGCGGAATCGCCGAACTCTCCCTCGTCCTCGAAGAGCTCGGCGCAGCCGGCGCCCCCCTCCTGATGATGATCGTCTCCCCGGCCATCTGCGGCACGGTGATCGCCCGCTTCGGCACCGAGGCCCAGAAGCAGGAGTGGCTCCCGGCACTCGCCGACGGCACCCGCACCATGGCCTTCGGCATCACCGAACCCGACGCCGGATCCAACAGCCACCGCATCACCACCACGGCCCGCCGCGACCAGGCGACCGGAGACTGGCTGCTCACCGGCCGCAAGGTCTTCGTCTCCGGCGTCGACATAGCCGACGCCACCCTCATAGTCGGCCGCACCGAGGACTCCCGCACCGGCCGCCTGAAGCCCTGCCTGTTCATCGTCCCGCGCGACGCCCCGGGCTTCGGCAGGCGCTGGATCGAGATGGAACTGAGCGCCCAGGAGAAGCAGTTCGAGCTGACCCTGGACGACGTACGCCTCCCCGCCGACGCCCTCGTGGGCGACGAGGACGCGGGCCTGCTGCAACTCTTCGCGGGCCTCAACCCCGAACGCATCATGACGGCCGCCTTCGCGATCGGCATGGGCCGCTACGCGCTCTCCCGGGCGATCACCTACGCCAAGGAGCGCACGGTCTGGAACAGCCCCATCGGCGCCCACCAGGCCATCGCCCACCCCCTCGCCCAGGCCCACATCGACCTCGAACTCGCCCGCCTGATGACGCAGAAGGCGGCCCACCTCTACGACGCCGGCGACGACGTGGGCGCGGGCGAGGCCGCCAACATGGCGAAGTACGCGGCCGGGGAGGCCTGTGTGAAGGCGGTGGACCAGGCGGTCCACACCCTCGGCGGCAACGGGCTCACCAAGGAGTTCGGGATCGCCTCGCTGATCACGGCCGCGCGCGTGGCCCGTATCGCACCGGTGAGCAGGGAGATGATCCTCAACTACGTCTCCCACCAGACCCTGGGCCTGCCCAAGTCGTACTAGGCCGACCCGGTATCAGACCGCCCCGGCATCAGGCCGTCCTGGAGGAACCGTGTTCCGCAGCGAGTACGCAGACGTCCAGCCCGTAGAACTGCCCATCCACGAGGCCGTGCTGGCCCGCGCCGCCGAGTTCGCCGACGCGCCCGCCCTGATCGACGGCACCGACGGCACCACCCTCACGTACGGACAACTCGACGCGTTCCACCGCCGGGTCGCGGCCGGCCTCGCGGAGGCGGGCGTCGCCCAGGGGGACGTGCTCGCGCTGCACAGCCCCAACACGATCGCCTTCCCCACCGCGTTCTACGCCGCCACGCGCGCGGGTGCCTCCGTCACGACCGTGCACCCGCTGTCCACGCCCGAGGAGTTCGCCAAGCAGCTCTCCGACTCCGCCGCCCGCTGGATCGTCACCGTCTCGCCGCTCCTGGAGACCGCCCGCCGGGCCGCCGAACTCGCGGGCGGCGTACGGGAGATCTTCGTCTGCGACAGCGCCCCGGGCCACCGCTCCCTGTTCGACATGCTGGCCTCGACGGCCCCCGAGCCGCACATCGACATCGAGCCGGCGGCCGACGTGGCGGCGCTGCCGTACTCCTCGGGCACCACCGGCACCCCCAAGGGCGTGATGCTCACGCACCGGCAGATCGCCACCAACCTCGCCCAGCTCGAACCGCTGATGTCGGCGGGCCCCGAGGACCGCATCCTCGCGGTCCTGCCCTTCTTCCACATCTACGGCCTCACGGCCCTGATGAACGCGCCCCTGCGCCAGGGCGCCTCCGTCGTCGTCCTGCCCCGCTTCGACCTGGAGACCTTCCTCGCCGCCATCCAGAACCACCGCATCACCGGCCTGTACGTGGCCCCGCCGATCGTCCTCGCCCTCGCCAAGCACCCGCTGATCGAGGAGTACGACCTCTCGTCCCTGCGCTACATCGTCAGCGCCGCCGCCCCGCTGGACGCCCGTCTCGCCGCGGCCTGTTCGGCCCGGCTCGGCCTCCCGCCCGTCGGCCAGGCGTACGGCATGACCGAGCTCTCGCCCGGCACCCACGTCGTGCCCCTGTCGGCCATGCGCGAGGCACCGCCCGGGACGGTCGGCAAGCTCATACCCGGCACCGAGATGCGGATCGTCTCCCTCGACGACCCGGGCAAGGACCTCGCCGTCGGCGAACCCGGCGAGATCCTCATCCGCGGCCCGCAGGTCATGAAGGGCTACCTCGGCCGCCCCGACGACACCGCCGCGATGATCGACACCGACGGCTGGCTGCACACCGGGGACGTCGGCCATGTCGACGCCGACGGCTGGCTGTTCGTCGTCGACCGGGTCAAGGAGCTCATCAAGTACAAGGGCTTCCAGGTGGCCCCCGCCGAGCTGGAGGCCCTCCTGCTCACCCACCCCGACATCGCCGACGCGGCCGTCGTCGGCGTCTACGACGACGACGGCAACGAGGTCCCGCACGCCTACGTCGTCCGCCGGCCCACCGCCGGCGAGCTCTCCGAGAGCGAGGTCATGATGTACGTCGCCGAGCGCGTCGCCCCCTACAAACGCGTCCGCCGGGTCACCTTCATCGCCGGGGTGCCCCGCGCCGCCTCCGGCAAGATCCTCCGACGACAGCTCAGGGAACGCGCATGACCCTCGTCGCCCGCACGCGCGCGCGTGCCGTCGAGACCCTCACCCTCGACTCCCCGCACAACCGCAACGCCCTGTCGTCGGCCCTGGTGGGGGAGCTGGCCGCCGCGCTGGCGGACTGCGCCAAGGACCCCGACGTCCGCGCGGTCGTCCTCACCCACACCGGCACCACCTTCTCGGCGGGCGCCGACCTCAAGGACCCCCCGCACCCGGACGCCCTGGTGGGTCTCCTGCGCCGGATCGTCGAACTCGGCAAACCGGTCGTCGCCCGCGTCACCGGACACGTCCGCGCGGGCGGCCTCGGCCTCCTCGCCGCCTGCGACATCTCGGCCGCGTCCACGGAGTCGACGTTCGCCTTCACCGAGGTACGGATCGGGGTCGCCCCCGCGGTCATCTCCCTGACCCTGCTGCCCCGCACCGACCCCCGCGCCCTGGCCCGCCACTACCTCACCGGCGAGCGCTTCGACGCGGCCGAGGCGGCCCGCATCGGCCTGGTGACGGCGGCCGGCGACGACGTGGACGCCGTACTCGAACCCGTCCTCGACGGGTTGCGCCGGTCCGCACCCGAGGCCCTGGCGGAGACGAAACGGCTGCTCACGGCTAGGGTGCTGGAGACCTTCGACCGGGACGCGGCCGCACTGACCGCGCTCTCGGCCCGGCTGTTCGCCTCACCGCACGCGCGCGAGGGCATGACGGCCTTCCTGGAACGACGGGATCCCTCATGGACGGTGTGACGACGATCGGCGACCGGGCGGAACGCGCGCCCAAGGAGGCCAAGCAGCCCAAGCAGGACCGCAGCCGCGCGACCCGGCAGCGGCTCCTGGAGGCCGCCGTGTCCTGCCTCGCCGAACACGGCTGGGCCGGCTCCACGGTCACGGTCGTCGCCGAACGCGCCGGAGTCTCCCGAGGCGCCGCCCAGCACCACTTCCCGACGCGCGAGGACCTCTTCACGGCGGCGGTGGAATACGTCGCGGAGGAACGCTCGACGGCCCTGCGCGCCCTGTTCCCGCAGGGCGCGGCGGACGACCGCCGAGCGGTGATCTCCGCCCTCGTCGACCTCTACACCGGCCCCCTCTTCCGAGCCGCCCTCCACCTCTGGGTGGCAGCCTCCAACGAGGAGCAACTGCGCCCACAGGTGACGGAGTTGGAGGGGAGGGTGGGCCGGGAGACCCACCGGATCGCCGTAGAGCTACTGGGCGCGGACGAGTCCAGGCCAGGCGTCCGGGAAACGGTCCAGGGCCTCCTGGACATGGCGAGGGGCCTGGGCCTGGCGAATCTCCTCACGGACGACAAGACCAGGCGCGACAGAGTGGTCACTCAGTGGACAGCACTGCTGAACGAGGCCCTGCGGTAGGTCTGTTAAGGGGCGCGGGGAACTGCGCGACAGGTCACGAAATGCCCGCAGTCGCCCACAAGCCTCAGGCACCCCCTTCAGCGGGCGATCCCTCCATACCCCTCGATGTCCCGAGGACTCCGCGCAGCCGGCCCCACATACCGCGCAGAAGGCCGCACAAGCCGCCCCGTCCGCTTCTGCTCAAGAATGTGCGCCGACCACCCCGCCGTCCGCGCACACGTGAACATCGACGTGAACATGTGCGCCGGCACCTCCGCGAAGTCGAGCACGATCGCCGCCCAGAACTCCACGTTCGTGGCCAGCACCCGGTCCGGTCGCCGCGCGTGCAGCTCCGCCAGCGCCGCCTTCTCCAGCGCCTCGGCCACCTCGAACCGCGGCGCCCCCAGCTCACGGGCCGTACGGCGCAGTACCCGCGCGCGCGGGTCCTCGGCCCGGTACACCCGGTGCCCGAACCCCATCAGCCGCTCACCGCGGTCCAGCGCCTGCTTGACCCACGCCTCCGCGTCCCCGGTCCGCTCGATCTCCTCGATCATCCCGAGCACCCGGGAGGGCGCACCGCCGTGCAGCGGCCCGGACATGGCACCGACGGCCCCGGAGAGGGCGGCGGCCACGTCCGCGCCGGTGGAGGCGATCACGCGCGCGGTGAAGGTGGACGCGTTCATGCCGTGCTCGGCGGCCGAGGTCCAGTAGGCGTCGACGGCCGCGACGTGCTTGGGGTCCGGCTCCCCGCGCCAGCGGATCATGAACCGCTCGACGACGGACTGCGCCTTGTCGATCTCCCGCTGCGGCACCATCGGCAGCCCCTGCCCGCGCGCCGACTGGGCCACGTAGGAGAGGGCCATCACGGCGGCCCGGGCGAGGTCCGCCCGCGCCTGCTCGGCGTCGATGTCGAGCAGCGGCTTCAGCCCCCACACCGGGGCCAGCATGGCGAGCGCCGACTGGACGTCCACGCGGATGTCCCCGGAGTGCACCGGGATCGGGAACGGCTCGGCGGGCGGCAGACCCGGGTTGAAGGCGCCGTCGACCAGGAGTCCCCAGACGTTGCCGAAGGAGACATGGCCGACCAGATCCTCGATGTCGACGCCCCGGTACCGCAGCGCGCCGCCCTCCTTGTCGGGTTCGGCGATCTCCGTCTCGAACGCGACGACTCCTTCGAGGCCAGGGACAAAGCCGGGGTCGAGGTCGGACATCAGGCGGCTCCTCATGATGCGTACGACGAATGACGCCACGATAACTCCGAGTGTCACCTTTGGGGAGTCATGCGGCACTCAGTGCCACCAACAGTCGGTGCCGCCCTCGGTGCGGGAGCCGTCCGTACGGCAAGATGACCGCGTGACCGACGCAGCACACGCCGTCTTCCCGGACCCCGCCTCCATGCGCGAGCAGTACCGCGCGGAGGGCCTCGCCGAGACCGACCTGGCCGCGACCCCCGTCGAACAGTTCGCCCGCTGGTTCAAACAGGCGGCCACCGAGGCGCACCTCTTCGAACCGAACGCCATGGTCGTCTCCACCGCGGACGCCCAGGGCCGCCCCAGCTCCCGCACGGTGCTCCTGAAGCAGTTCGACGAACAGGGCTTCGTCTTCTTCACCAACTACGACTCCCGCAAGGCACGCGACCTCGCGCAGAACCCCTACGTCAGCCTGCTCTTCCCGTGGCACCCCATGGCCCGCCAGGTCATCGTCACCGGCGTGGCCCGCCGCACCGGCCGCGACGAGACCGCCGCGTACTTCCGCACCCGCCCGCACGGCTCCCAGCTCGGCGCCTGGGCCAGCGCCCAGTCCTCGGTCATCGAGACGCGCGAACAGGTCGACACCGCCTACGCCGACCTCGCCGCCCGCTACCCCGAGGGCGAGCAGGTCCCGGTTCCGCCGCACTGGGGCGGCTTCCGGGTGGCTCCGGAGACGGTCGAGTTCTGGCAGGGCCGCGAGAACCGCCTCCACGACCGACTGCGGTACGTGGCGGAGCCGGGCGGCGGCTGGCGGGTGGAGCGACTCAGCCCCTGAGCCTCCGGCCCCTCCGGGCCCCTTCAGGCGCGCCCGACCACCCCGCCCAGGTCCAGCGCGGAAGCGATCCGTACCGCCACGTCCTCCGCGTACACCGCGTCGCTCCGCTCGAACTGGCCCCGTCCCGCACCCCGAAGGAACGTCACGACCCCCAGCGTGCGCCCCCGGCTGCGCAGCACCGCGCACAGCGCGTGCACCACGTCCGAGGGCCACTGGCGGGCCTCGGCCCACTCCCGGGCCCGGTCCGCCGGCACCGACCCGACGCTCGCCCGCACCGAACCGATGCGGTCCACGCACTGCAACGCCGGATGCCCCTCGCCATAGCGCACGGGCAGCCCGGACGCGCCCGAGAGCAGACTCGGCCCCGGCGCCCCGGAGGGCGTGGAGGCCACCCGCACCAGCCGCACCGGGCCCGTCTCCTCGCCGTCGGCCACCGCATCGCCGGCCACCCGGTCGACCAGCGCGTGGTCGGCGAACCCGGCCAGCGCGAAGTCCAGGTGCACGACCGCCGCCTCGGCCGGGTCCTCGCACTCCGCCGCCGCCCGGGCCGCCCGGTGCAGCTGGTTCGTCCGGAACCGCAGCAGGGACGCCTCCTGCTCGCTCTGCTTGGCCTCGGTCACGTCGTTGAACAGCCAGCCCACACCCAACGGGACGGGCTCCTCCGCGAGCGGCGAGGCCAGCCGTACGAACCCGCAGCGCCAGCAGCGCCGCCGCTCGCCGTCCGGGGTCCGCACCGCGACCCAGATCTCGGCCGGTGCGGGCGGGGCGCCCTCGGCCAGCACATGCGTGAGCGCGCTCTCCAGCTCCTCCACGCCCTGCGCGAGCAGCTCCCCGAGGGGCCGCCCCAGCACGGACGTACGGCCGACCCCGAGGGACCGGGCCGCGTGTGCGTTCACCACGGCGGGCCGCAGATCGGCGTCGACCAGCACGACACCCCAGGACGCGTCCTCGAAGAGGGCCTCGCTCAGCGCGATGGACCGCTCCAGGTCGATCTGCGTGTGCACCTCGCTGAAGGCGCAGTACACCCCGGCGGGCTTGCCGTCCGGCCCCCGCACGGCCGCGGACTGGGTCCGCACCAGCACCCGGCCGCCGTCCTTGGTCAGCAGCGCGAACTCGTGCACCTGACGGCCGGGCGCCTGCATGGCGGACATCAGCCGCCCCTCGACCTCCTCGGCGTCCGCCGGCCGTACGGCCCACCCCGCGAACCCGTGCCGCCCCACCGCCTCGGCGGCGCTCCAGCCGAGGATGCGCTCGGCCTCACGGTTCCAGTGGGTGACGACGCCGTCCGCGTCGAAGGCGCACAGGGCCGCGTCCATGCCGTCCAGGAGCGCGGCGAGCAGATCAGAACCGCCCGAGCCGTCCTGGCCCTCCGGGCCGGGTCCGTCGGGACCCAGCTCGTCGGTGGTCCCACTACGCCGGGAAGCACTCACCTGGACCCCCTGCCAGCCGCTCACTAACAATCAATTCAACTCGAACGTGACGCAGCACACACCGGGTTCCCGCAAGATTGAGAGAATCGTTGTACGCCGGAAACGTGCCGAATCCCCCTAAGCAGCCCACCTGTGCGGCTCCAGCCGCAGGTCGACCCACTCGTCGCTCCCGCCGTCCAGCACATACCGGTCGACCTCGACGAACCCGCGCGCCCGCGCGAACCGGGTGCCGTCCTCGTTGACGGCGAGCACGCACGTCTCGATCACCCGGGCGCCGAGCACACGCGCATGATCAAGACCCTTCTCGTAGAGGGCGGTCCCGAAACCCCGCCCCCGGAAATCGGGCAGCACGCGCGCGATGACGGTCGCGACGGCGTCGTCCCCCTGCGGTGGCCGCACGGTGGAACACCCCACGAGCGTGTCCCCGGCATAAGCGTTCTCCAGCCGATTACGCCCGACCCGCTCCCGCACCTCCTCGATCCCCATGGCAGCGGGCGGAACGATCACGTTGTGCACGAACCGCCACTCCTCGGCCATCACGTCCCCGACGACGGGCTCGATCCGCAGGTCAGCCATGGGTCCCCTCCACACGTCCGTGTCGATCAGCAACGCCATCCTAAAAACGGTTGATCGGCGGCCGATCGCTTCCTAGTGTGTGCCTCACGCCGAAAGGAGGTGATCGGGTACATGAGTGAAACCCGGACGCGCGAGGTGGCTGCGGGCTAGCGGCCTGCCACCACATTCAGTGCGGTGCCGGACCAGCGTGTACGTGATGCACGCAGCCGGCCAATTCAACGCAGTCACCCGACCCGCGAGCTCGCCGGTAACGTCCGGCCGGCTCCCCCGCCTCAGGGCGGAGGGACCCGAGCTCGCGGGTCGTCTGCGTTTTCCCGCGGGTGCCTACTGCCGGTAGAAGATCCGGTCCCCGTACTCCTCGAAGACCCGGTCGTTCCACTCCAGGCCGCCGTCCACGTTGCCCGAGCGCAGCAGCGGGGGGTCGATGCCGCGGGCCGTGAGGGCGGCTGCCGTCGTGGCCATGACCGCCTGGAGCAGGGCCGAGGTCACCACCGTGGAGGCCGGGGCGAAGGGGGCCGGGACGGCGTCCAGGGTGAGTTCCGCGTCGCCGACCGAGATCTTGGAGTCGAGGACGACGTCGCAGTGGTCCTTGAGGAAGGTGCCCGAGCTGTGGCGGGGCTTCGTCGCGGTGGTGTAGGCGAGAGACGTGACGCCGATGACCTTCACGCCGAGGGAGCGCGCGGTCAGGGCCATCTCCACCGGGAGCGCGTTGCGGCCGGACAGGGAGATGATCACCAGGGCGTCCCCCGCGCGGAGCGGGGAGCAGTCCAGGACCGCGCTCGCGAGGCCGTCCACCCGTTCCAGCGCGGAGCCGAGCGTGGCGGGCATGACGTCGACGCCCACCACTCCCGGCACGGTCAGCAGGTTCATGAGGGCGAGCCCGCCGGCCCGGTAGACCAGGTCCTGCGCGGCGAGCGAGGAGTGGCCCGCGCCGAAGGCGAAGAGGCGGCCTCCGGCGGCGACGGTGTCGGCGAGGAGCTCACCGGCGGCCGCGACGGACTCGCCCTCCTCGTCCCGGACCCGTTCCAGGAGTCCGATCGCGGCGTCGAAGAACTGTCCGGACAGTGTGCCGTGGCCGCCCGCGGAGCCCGTGCCGCCCATGCCTCATCCACCCTTCGTCGCTGTGTCGCGGATCACCGTGCGGTCTGGACCAGTGGGATGTCAATACGGCCGCGTGCGATGGCGGCACGGCCGCGATCCCGTTCGTCGGCAGGGGCGCGATCCCGTTCGCCGCGGCCCGGTCTCAACGGCGCGGCACGCTTGTCAGTGGTATCCGGCAGAATTGAGGCCAGGGCCAGCGCACGCGCCGGAAAGCTGTCGTGCTTCCGGCAGATCTCATCGAGGGGCACGTATGTCCGGACTGATCGACACCACGGAGATGTATCTCCGCACCATCCTCGAGCTGGAGGAGGAAGGTGTGGTCCCCATGCGCGCCCGGATCGCCGAGCGGCTGGACCAGAGCGGGCCCACGGTCAGCCAGACCGTGGCGCGGATGGAGCGTGACGGCCTGGTGTCCGTCGCCACCGACCGGCACCTGGAGCTGACGGACGAGGGCCGCCGGCTGGCCACCCGCGTGATGCGCAAGCACCGCCTCGCGGAGTGTCTGCTGGTCGACGTGATCGGCCTGGAGTGGGAGCAGGTCCACGCGGAGGCGTGTCGCTGGGAGCACGTGATGAGCGAGGCGGTGGAGCGCCGGGTGCTGGAGCTGCTGCGCCACCCGACCGAGTCGCCGTACGGCAACCCGATCCCGGGCCTGGAGGAGCTGGGCGAGAAGGACGGCGCCGACCCCTTCCTGGACGAGGGCATGGTCTCGCTGGCCGAGCTGGACCCGGGTGCCGACGGCAAGACGGTCGTCGTACGGCGGATCGGCGAGCCCATCCAGACGGACGCGCAGCTGATGTACACGCTGCGCCGCGCGGGTGTGCAGCCCGGTTCGGTGGTGAGCGTGACGGAGTCGGCGGGCGGGGTGCTGGTGGGCAGCGGCGGGGAGGCGGCCGAGCTGGAGTCGGACGTTGCCTCGCATGTGTTCGTGGCCAAGCGCTGAGCTGTCTCAACTTCCGGGTTCTGCCGGGTAGTTGTCGTCCAGGTCGTGGTCCTCTCCGGACCGGGGCCCGGCGCCGTCCGGGGTCTCGTCGATCCGGGATTCACTGTGCGGAATCGCAGCGCTTCGACGCTTCCCGTGCGAGGCTGTCGCGTGAGGCATATGACCTGAGGGGGCGGGCGGATGTGCCGTAGACGTGGGGATGGCCCCGGCACCTTGCGGCGCCGGGGCCTGTCCTCCCCTGTGCTGACCCGGAGCCCCGAGCTCCCAGGGTCATTCCCCTCGGACCGATGTCCCCGAGCGGTCCGCCTCCCGCTGCAAATCTCCCCTCGGCCGCGGCGATCATTCCTTGGGTGCGGTCACTCGAACGAGGGGTGTTGCCGCGCGAGAACCCATTTTCGAATATGTATTCGATAGTCTGCGGGTGACGGGGCGCGCGTGACGCGCGCTGCACAGATGTACGACAGAACAGCGGCGGACAGGACAGACACCACAGGCACGGCAGGCCAAGGGGGGTGCCGATGGCGCGGCGCATCGACGTGACCGGGGCGGGCGGCGTACGTCTCGCCGCCTGGGAGTTCGGTGATCCTCCCAAGAGCGATCCGACGGACCCGGCCGACCCGACGGACCCGGCCGACCCGGCGAAGGCCGCCTCCCCGCCCCCGGAGAAACGATCACCCGGGGTCCTCTTACTCCACGGCCTGATGGGCCGTGCCTCCCACTGGGCCTCCACCGCCCGCTGGCTCTCCGAGCGGTACCGGGCCGTCGCGCTCGACCAGCGCGGTCACGGCCGGAGCGACAAGCCCCCTCGGGCCGCCTTCACCCGCGACGCGTACGTCGAGGACGCCGAGGCCGCCCTCGAACAGCTCGACCTCGCCCCCGTCGTCCTCATCGGCCACGCCATGGGCGCCCTGACCGCCTGGCAGCTCGCCGCCCGCCGCCCCGACCTGGTCCGCGGAGTGATCATCTGCGACATGCGGGCCTCCGCCCTCGGCGCCGCCTCGCAGCGGGAGTGGGGCGAGTGGTTCAAGGCCTGGCCGGTCCCCTTCGCCACCCTCGCCGACGTACGCAAGTGGTTCGGCGAGGACGACCCCTGGGTCGAGCGGCCCAACCCGGCGCGCGGCGAGTTCTACGCCGAGGTGATGGCCGAGTCCCCGGACGGCTGGCGCCCCGTCTTCGAACCCGAGCAGATGCTCCAGTCCCGCGAGACCTGGGTCTACGACGCCCACTGGGAGGAACTCGCCCAGGTCAGGTGCCCCACCCTGGTCGTCCGCGGCCTGGACGGCGAACTGGGCCGCGCCGAGGCCCAGGAAATGGTCCGCGTCCTGCCCCGCGGCCGGTACGCCGAGGTCGCCGACGCCGGCCACCTCGTCCACTACGACCAGCCGGAGGCCTGGCGGGCCGCGATAGAGCCGTTCCTCGACGGACTGGACGGAATGGACGGGCTGGAAGGTCTGGACGGCGGGAACGACGGCTGACGTGCCGCGACACCCCCGGCGGACGGTGAACGAGGTCCGCCGGGGGCCGGAGAGGGTCAGCGCACGTCGACGTAGTCGCCGCCGGCCGTGGCGGTCGCGGTCGTGGTGCTGCCCGCGAAGCTGTAGCGCCAGTAGCCGTCGGTGGTGGCCTTGACCGTGGTCTTCAGGTTCCCGGTGCTGTTCGTCGTGACCGTCTTCACGGTCGCGTACGTGCTCGCGCCCTTCTTGCGGAACTGCAGCCGGACCTTCTGACCCGCGTACCCGTGGAAGCCGCCGAGGGTCTCCCAGTCGGCCCGGGAGAGCTTCCCGGTGACGGTGAGGGTCTTGTTCTTCGCGACGGGCTCCGGCGCGGCGTTGACCGTGAGGGCCGCGTCCCGCAGCAGCGGCACGGACTTCACCGCGTGCCGGTCGGTGAACCCCCTGCCGTCCGCGGACTCCGCCCAGGCGGCCGTGTTCCAGGTGCCCGCCAGGGCGTTGCGCCCGAAGTTCCAGCGGGGCTGGACGTAGGCGAACTGAGCCGTGCAGGTCGCCGTGGTCGCGTCGACCTTGGTGCAGGACGCGGGCCAGCTGCCGTAGAGAACCGCGCTCGGGGCGTCGTAGGACCCCTTGTACAGGTACATGTCGCCGCCCGCGATGCCGGACGGATCGGTCGCGGTGAACTGCGCCGTGAAGTCCTGGAGCGGCTGGTCGTCGAGCCGGACCGGCTTGCCGCCGTTGACGACGACGCCCGAGATCCGGGTCGAGCCGGCCGTCTCGTCGCCCAGCCGGGCGGGGCCGGCGAAGGCCCGCACCAGGGTGCGGCTGAGGCTGCCGCCCAGGTCGTCGACGGCGGTGACGCGCAGGGTGACGTAGGCGGCGTCGGCCGTGACGGTGTACGGCGCCGAACCGTCCGCCGCGAGCGGCAGGTCGGTCCACGTCGTGCCGTCGTCGGTCGAGGCGGCGAGGCCCGTCACGCGCGTGTGCGCGCTGTCCGCGTCGGCGTTGCGGGTGGCCGCAGTCGCGGTGACCTGCACGGTCCCGGCGGCGGCCCGGCCCGAGCCGTCGAGGCCCGAGACCCTCACCCGGGCGTCTATCAGCGGCAGCACCCGCCCGGAGACCCCCGTCGAGGTGCTGCTGGAGCGGAACGTCCAGGTGTTGCGCACGTCCGTGGCCAGTCGCGCGTACGGCACCCGGCGGTGCGTGGTCTGCTCCAGGGTGTACGACTGCTCCCGGGACGGCAGGGCCGAGGAGGTCAGCGAGTGGTACGCGTCGATGCCGGAACCGTCGGCGTAGACCACGCCGTCCGCGCCGGTCACCCGGTACGAGGAGAGGGCGCGGCCGTCGGCCCCCTGGTGCCCGTCGGCGTCGCCGAAGCCGCTGCCCTCGTCCAGGGAGAACCGGTGGTTGTAGAGCTGTGAGCCGGTGCCCTCGCCGAGGACGGGCTGGAACGGGGCCGCGCCCAGCGTCTCGCCCGGGCCGGTGCCGGCGGGCAGGGTGCGGGCGGCCAGGTTGAGGTACTGGTCGAAGGTGCCGTAGTCCAGGATCCGGCCGTACTCGACGCCCGGGGTGACGTACTCCGTGACCGAACCGGCCACCGGCACGGCGGTGCCGACGTAGACGCCGGTCCACTCGCCGAAGTTCGGCACCGACTGGAGGAAGGCGGTGGTCCGGGTGCCCGGGGCGCGGACCTGGGTGACGGTCCTGGCCAGGGACGCCGTGGTGACGTTCTTGACCGGTGAGGAGGGCACGGTGTTCTTGAAGCTGTGGGTGAGGTCGTAGCGGTAGGGGCTCGGGGCGCTCGCCGAGGAACCCTTCCTCGCCAGGACGTCGTGGATGCGCAGCGAGACGCCCGGCACGGTGAACGGCGTGACGTACACCTTGGCGTCGCCGTCACCCGCGAAGCCCGCGAGGTCACCGCCCGGCACGCTCAGCCAGACCGCGGCCGACTGCCGGGTGGCGGTGGTGTCGTCGGTGCGGATGCCGGTCTCCTTGGCCGCCCGCTCGTCGAAGGACACCGTCTTCGCGGCCGAGCCGACCGTGAAGGACTGCGCGAGCAGGTAGCTCGGCTGCTGCCAGTCGACATGCAGCGCCACGGCGAAGTAGTCGCCCGGCGGCAGCTTCACGGTGGACGTCGGCCCGCGCCCGTCGCTGTTGACGGGGTACGACGTCCAGGTCCTGCGGTCCCAGACGTAGAACAGCTTGGTCGCCACGTAGTCCGCGTGCGTGATCGTCAGCTTGACGGAGTACTCGGCCGCGGTCGCGGCCGTCGAAGCGGTGGCGGTGGTGGTGGCAGCGGTGGCGGTGGCCGGCTTCAGCGCGAGGCTCGCCGGCTCCCGGTCCGTCGCGCGCTCGGCGCTGGGCCGCACGGAGACCCGGCCGTCGAGCGACGCGACCGAGTAGCGGGTCCGCTCCGCGCGGTCCGCAGCGGTGATGTGCAGGTTCCGGCCGCCGATCAGGCCGACGCGGTCGCCGTTGCCCAACTCGACGCCTTCAGCGGCCGGTTGAGCGCGGACCGTCCCCGTGCCGGCTTTCACCGGAGCCGCCCCGGCCGACGGTGCGAGCAGCACGGACGCGGTCAGTACCGCCCCGCACAGCCCCGCCCCGACGGATCTTCGAACACCGTGCATGAATAAGCCCCCTTGCCCCTGATCCCCTGATCCCCCGGTCCGGCGATCCCCTGATCCCCGTCGCGACCTCCCGGTCAACACCTCACAGGAGTCGCACAGTGCACTCTAGACAAGGGGTCTGACACCGGCCCCGGCCACCCCGCCCCGGCCATCCCGCCCCGGGTGGCCCTCCGACTCGTCAGCCCTTGCTGACCGCAGTAAGGATCTCCGGCAGCTGCCGTGCCGTTCGTGGTGCCGCCAGGCGCAGGCCCGCGACGGTGATCAGCCCGCCGTACACCGCCCCCGTCGGCAGCAGCACCCAGCTCCACTCGTCGCCGCCCGCACTGACGTTGGCCCAGATCGCCAGGGCGATCACCGGTGCGCACAGCAGCGTGGCCGAGACCATGCCGCCGACCACGGCCGCCGCGGCGAGCCCCGACTGTCCCGGGGCCACGTTCTTGTAGCCCTCCTGCGGAATCGAGTAGGGGAACCGCGCCGACGTCCACGCCCCGGTCGCCAGCATCGCCCCGAGCAGCGCGAAGGACATGCCGAGCACCTCGGGCAGCTTCGGCCAGTCACCGATCATCGCGGTCGTCACCACGGTGACGAGAGTGGCGTACGGCAGTGTGATCACCAGCAGTGCCAGTGCCCGCGCGCGCAGCTCGACGTAGGCGTCGCGCGTGGAGGAGATGGTGAGCGCGACCATCCAGAACGCCGAGGTGTCCTGCCCGAACTGGTTGTACATCTGCACGCCGAGCATCCCGGCGGCGAAGCAGGAGAAGTAGATCGACCCGGTGCCCTGCACCGCGTTGAACACCGGCACGATCAGTCCGATGGCCAGGGAGGTGACCCACGCGGCCTTGGTCTTGGGGTCGCGCCACACATAGCGCAGGCTGCGTTCCATCACGGTGCCGGTGCGCCCGCCGGGCAGCAGTCGCGCGAGCCCGGTCGAGTTCCGCTCCTTGGCGGCCCCGCCGGCGGACGGCAGGGTGGAGCCGTCGGGTGAGGTCATCAGCCGGGTGAGGTGACGCGACCAGAGGGCGAGCAGACCCGCCAACGCGGCCACCGACAGGGCGAGTTGCAGGACGGCGGTGCCGTACGACCCCTCGCTCGCCGAGTCGACCGCGCTGATCGCCGAGGCGGGCGGGATCCAGCCCAGCACCTCGGCCGGTCCGTCCAGCTGCCCGAGGCCGCCCGAACCGAGGCGCTGGGCACCGAAGTTGACCACCTGCGCGCCGATGGCGACGACCAGTCCGCTCAGCACCGCCAGATCGCGGCCCTTGCGACTGCTCAGCAGCCGGAGGTTGGCCGCGGCGACCGCCCGCGCGAGGGCCACGCACACCAGCAGCGCGAGCGGCACGGCGACCACGGAGAGGACGTACGCGGGGCCGCCGTGCGCGACGGCGACCACCGAGCCGACGAGCAGGCAGAGCGTGAACACGGGCCCGATGCCGACCAGCGAGGCCACCAGCAGCGCCCGCACCAGGGGCCGGGGCCGCAGCGGCAGCATCACCAGGCGGGTGGGGTCGAGGGTCTCGTCGCCGCCGGGGAAGAACAGCGGCATCACGGCCCAGCCGGCCGCGAGGACGGCGACCAGCGGGACGGCGACGGACTCCGCGTGCTCGTTGCCGCGCAGCGCGACCAGTCCGAGCAGCTGGAGGGCCGAGAAGAGCAGCACGGCGACGGCCGAGCCGATGTAGGCGGCCCGCCGCCCGCCGGACTGCCGCAGACCGTTGCGCAGCAGGGACAGCTTCAGCCGTACGACGACCGGGGTGACGTCCTGCGCCACCGGGCCCGGAAGCGAGCCCGGTGCGACCCCGGCCGGAGAGGGAGAGTCGGCCGCCGTCATCGGGCCCCGCCGCCCAGCCAGTCGAGGTTCGCCCCGGCGTCCTGCCCCTGCGCGCCCACGAGTTCGAGGAACGCCCGCTGGAGGGAGGGCGCGGCACCGCGCACCTCGTCGAGCGGACCGTGGGCGCGGATGCGGCCGGCGGCCATGACGGCGACCCAGTCGCACAGGGACTCCACGAGCTCCATCACGTGCGAGGAGAAGACGACGGTGGCGCCGGAGCCGGTGTACCGCTCCAGCACTCCGCGAATGGTCTGCGCCGAGACCGGGTCGACCCCCTCGAAGGGCTCGTCGAGGAACAGCACTTCGGGATTGTGGAGCAGGGCGGCCGCGAGCCCGATCTTCTTCCGCATCCCGGTCGAGTAGTCGACGACCAGCTTGTGCTGGGCCCCCGCGAGGTCCAGCACGTCGAGCAGTTGCGAGGCCCGCCGGTCGACCTCGCCCCCGGGCAGGCCCCGCAACCGCCCGGAGTAGGCGAGCAGTTCCCGCCCGGAGAGCCGCTCGAACAGCCGCAGTCCCTCGGGCAGCACCCCGATCCGGGCCTTCACCGCCACGGGGTCCTGCCACACGTCGTGCCCGACGACGGTGACGGACCCCTGATCGGGCCGCAGCAGCCCGGTCACCATGGAGAGAGTCGTGGTCTTCCCGGCCCCGTTGGGTCCGACGAGCCCGATGAACTTCCCGGCGGGAAGCTCCAGATCAATCCCGGCAACGGCAACCTGCTGCCCGAACCGCTTCCAGAGTCCCCGCACACTCACAGCCGACGTCATGAACGCCCACTCTAGGCGCGCACCTCACCTGTCCCGACCGCACGCGTAGGCGAGCGGGGAGATCAGCTCCTCGGCGTCCGGCAGCCAGCGGTTCGCGGCGGTGGGACGGCAGGCCCACTGCACGGCCCCGGAAGAGCCGTACCGGGTCGGGGGAGCGGCGACGAACGACCCCTCGCCCAGCACCACGAGGTCCAGGGACGAGGGGGCCCACCCGAGCCGGCGCACGAGGTCCGGGACCTTCGCCGTCGCGCCCGGCAGCACGAAGAAGTGCATCCGGCGGTCGGGCGTCAGCGTCACGGGGCCGAGGGTCAGTTCCATGCGCTCCATGCGGGCCAGCGCGAGGAAGCCGGCCGTGTCCCGGACGGAGATCGCGTCGAAGGTCCGCCCCGTCGGCAGCAGGATCGACGCCGTCGGCTGCTTCTGCCACATCCGGCGCGCGACGGTCGCACTGCCCGTGGCCTGCGTCGCCCAGTCCTCCCGCGCGGGGTGCGCCCCGGGGGCGGCGCACGCGGTGTCACCGCAGGAGCAGCGCTGCACCCCTTCGACTGCTTCCAGCCAGGTGCCGGGAAAGACGTCCCAGTGGCGCTCCTCGGCGTATCGTACGGCTGTCTCCAGCAGCGATTCCCCGCGCTGCTTCGGAATCTGAGCGGCCTCGGGGCCCGCGATCGTCTCTTCCACGCTCAACACAACTCCCGCGCCCACCTCGGGTTACGGCTGTAGCGCGCGCGGGGGAGGAGCATTGATTCGGCATCTGGGGCGCATGGATGCACGTGTGGGGGCGCGCGGGAGGGGCCGGGGCGTGAGCTGGGTAGCCACGAACGGGGCAGGCTTCCGCCTTTACCCCGGCAATCCTCGCATGCCTCGCATTTTAGCTGTCTCCGCGGGGCATTGATCTTCACGGCCGGATCTTTTCGTTCACACCGACGGGGTCCGGGAGTGGAAGACACGTCAACTCGGTGCGTGGGCAGGCACCGCAGCCACAGGGGGTACGCCATGGCCGCAAGGCCACTTGTCGCGCGGCAGCCGAACGAACGGCTGCAAGCGCTCATCCAGGAGGCGGGGTGCTCGAACGCCGGGCTCGCCCGCCGGGTCAACATGTGCGGCGCCGAGCACGGCCTCGACCTGCGCTACGACAAGACGTCCGTGGCCCGTTGGCTACGGGGACAGCAGCCGCGGGGCAGGGCGCCCGCGATCATCGCGGAGGCGCTCGGGCGCAAGCTCGGCCGTACGGTCACGATCGACGAGATCGGCATGGCCAACGGCAAGAACCTCGCCTCCGGTGTCGGCCTCCAGTTCTCGCCGACGGTACTGGGCGCCATCGAGCAGGTGTGTGAGCTGTGGCGCAGTGACGTGGGGCGACGGGACTTCCTGTCCGGCTCCTCGGTCGCCGCGTCCGCGCTGGTCGAGCCGAGCCGGGACTGGCTGATCTCCTCGCCCGACTCGCAGGTGGCACGGCAGGCGGGCCCGCGCGTGGGCCAGTCCGACGTGGCGGCCGTGCGGGCGATGACCCAGGCCCTGGTCGACCTCGACCACCAGTACGGCAGCGGGCATGTCCGCCCGGTCGTCGTGCACTACCTCAACAGCGTGGTCTCCGGGCTGCTCGCGGGGTCGTACCGGGAGGCCGTCGGGCGCGACCTGTTCGCCGCGGTGGCCCGACTGACCGAGCTCGCCGGGTACATGGCGATCGACACCGGTCAACCGGGCCTGGCCCAGCGGTACTACATCCAGGCGCTGCGGCTCGCGCAGGCGGCCGGTGACCGCGGATACGGCGGCTATGTGCTCGCCGCGTCCATGAGCCACCTCGCCGCACAGCTCGGGAACCCGCGCGAGATCGCCCAGTTGGCGCGGGCGGCGCAGGAAGGGGCGCGGGGCCGGGTGACACCGCGCGCGGAGGCCATGTTCCTCGCGGCGGAGGCGCGCGGGCACGCGCTCATGGGCGACGTGCGCGCCACCCAGGCGGCGTCGGCGCGGGCCGTGACCGCGCTGGAGGCGGCGGATCCGTCCTCGGGCGACGACCCGGCGTGGATCGCGCACTTCGACGAGGCCTATCTGGCCGACGAGTTGGCGCACTGCCACCGTGACCTCGGTCAGGCCGACGCGGCGGCCCGGTGCGCCCAGGAGTCCCTGGACGGGCTGCCCGAGAACAAGGCGCGCCGCAGGGCGATCGGTTACGTGCTGCTCGCCACCGCGCAGGTGCAGCAGCGCGAGATCGAGCAGGCCTGCAACACCGGCCTGAAAGCGGTGGAGTTGCTGGAGACCGTCCGCTCCAACCGGGGCGCGGAGTACCTCGACGACTTCCAGCAGCGCCTGGAGCCGTTCCGGGACGAGGCCGTCGTCAGGGAGTTCGGGGCCCGGCTCGACCTTCAGGCGGCCGCATAGGGGGCGACTACAGCGGTCAAGGGCCCGGAATCGTCACGCGATCACCCGAGAACTGTTACTGCGGTCACAGGGGCGCAGGTCACGTCCTGTGCTACGTGGCACCGGGCTCGGGGTACCCGGTAGCGTGACACGACGATTCCGAAGTTCCCCCATAAGTAGGAGTCCCGGTGACGCAGAGTGGACAGGGCGAGCAGCCCTCGGCGCGCGAAGCGCGCGAAGGCATCGTGCTGCCCTCCGACGGCGGGGAACCCCTGCTGCCGGGACAGACGGGCGCCTACGGTGCCCCGCAGCCCGGTTACGGCGCCCCGCCGCAGTCGTCCGGCTACGGCGGCCCGCCGCACGGCGGGTACGGGAACCCTCCGCAGGCGGACCCGTCCGGTCAGGCGTCCGACGGGGCGTACGGCGGGTCCTCCGCGGGCACGGCCTACGGTCAGCCGCCCGGCGCCCAGGCCTGGGGCTCCCCGTGGGGCCCCGACCAGCAGGCGCAGACCCAGCCGCCCGCCCAGGACTGGTCGCAGCCGACCACCCAGACCTGGAACGCCCCCCACCAGCCCGCCGGCACCTCCCAGCAGCCCGGCGGCACACCGTCCCAGCCGCTGCCGCAGCAGCAGCCCGCGCCGGGCTACGACAGCGACGAGCCGACGTCGTACTACCTCCCGCCGGTCGGCCGGCCCCTCCCGTCGGCGCCCGCCGCGCCGTCCCAGCCGCTGCCCCCGCAGCAGGGGCAGGTCGCGCCCTACGAGGCCCCCGGCACCGCGCCCCAGCAGCAGGCCGCGCCGGGCTACAACACCGACGAGCCGACCTCCTACTACCTCCCGCCGGTCGGCCGGCCCCTCCCGTCGAGCTCGGGCCCGACCGCCCACGAGGGCGCCACGCAGTTCATCCCGCCTGTGCGCCCCGGCGCCCTCCCGCCCGAAGCGGGGCAGCACCCGCAGGCCGCCTACGGCGCCCAGCCCGGGTACGGTCCCGACGCCCAGGCGACGCAGTACATCCCGCCCGTGCCCGGTCAGGCCACCGGGGGCGACCGGCAGCCGCCCTCCGACTTCGACAACCTGTTCCGCGGCCACGGCACGGACGGCGGCGCCTCCTCCACCCAGCAGCTGCCGCGCATCGACGGGCAGCAGGCCGTACCGGCCGCCTACGGAGGCCCGCAGCCGTCGTACGGCGCCCCGCAGCCGCCGTACGTCCCGCCGGGCGGTGACGGGTACGACGACGGCGGCCGGGGTGGCCGCGGTCGGTCGCGGGTGCCCGTCCTCGCCGCCGTGGGCGTCGGCATCGTCGTGCTCGGCATCGGCGCGGGCGCGCTGCTCGCCGGTGGCGGGGGCGGCGGGGGCGGGGGCGACAAGAACCAGACCGTGTCGGCGACGGCCCCGGCGAGCGGGGGCTCGTCCGCGCCGGCCGCCGACGCGGCGAAGGCGCAGGCCGTGGAGCTGGACAAGCTGCTCGCCGACAGCGGCAACAGCCGTTCCTCGGTGATCAACGCGGTGGCGAACGTCAAGTCCTGCAAGGACCTCGGCCAGGCGGCCCAGGACCTGCGGGCGGCGGCGGGCCAGCGCACCGGCCTGGTGACCCGGCTCAAGGGGCTCGCGGTCGACCAGCTGCCGAGCCACGCCGAGCTGACCGAGGCCCTCACCAACGCCTGGCGGGCGTCCGCGTCCGCGGACAACCACTACGCTGCCTGGGCCGACCAGGCGGCCGGCAGGAAGGGCTGCAAGAAGGGCCAGGCCCGCGTCACGAGAGAGACCGCGGCCGGCAACCGGGACAGCGGCACCGCCAGCACCGAGAAGGCCAGGGCGGCCCGGCTGTGGAACGCCATCGCGAAGAAGTACAGCCTGACGGAACGCTCGTCGACCCAGCTGTGAGAGGCCGGGCGGGGGAGCCTTCCGCACCCCCGCCCGCCCGTCGCCCCGGCCGCCTCAGTCGATGTCGGCGTGCCGGAGGGTCTGCGTCACGTCGGTGAAGCCCTCGTGGGCCGCCGTGAGCCGGCCCCGGCGCACCACCTGGAGGGTCACGTTGGCGTTGACCATGCGCGGGAAGCCGATGGACGCGAGGTGGTTGGTGGCGTTCCAGGTGTCCCGGGGCCACCGGAGCGTCGGCGTCAGGCCGTTGGTCGGGATGCTCAGGCCGTCGTTGAGCGTGCCGCGCACGCTGTCGGCGGTCACCTCGCTGCCGCCGAGCGACTCGACGGCCTTCCTGAACACCGTGTAGGCGATCCAGGTGGTCTGCACGCCCGCGTCCGCCGAGTCGATGCGGTTGTCGTCGAAGGCCTCCTCCTTGATGACCTTCTTCATCCCGTCCCAGCGGGCGTCGCTCGCCACCGGGTACCAGCCGGTGATGTACGACCCCTCGTAGGGCCCCGACGCCCCGCCGGACGCGTCGATCTCCGTCTGGTCGACGCTGCCCATCGCCATGGCCGTCCGCACCCTCGGGTACTCGGCGCGGGCGCGCCGGAAGGAGTCCATGAAGGTGCTGGTGCGGTCGCCCAGCGCGGGCACGACGCACCCCTCCTTCCCCTTCCCCGAGCCGGAGCCGGCCGCCGACCCGGAGCCGGCGAGCGCCTTCGTGGACTGCGCCGAGTACTCGCTGGCGTCGTCCGCGGCCCGCACGTCGGCGGCGGCCCGGTGCCCGCCGGTCGTCAGCCCGGAGTCCAGCAGCACCGGCAGCTCGTCGCCCGCGACGGTGTCGGGCCGTACGAGGGTGACGTCGCCGCAGTCCCGGGCGAGCTCCTTGCCGAGGCCGGCGAGCAGGGTGGGCTGGCCGCCGTTGACCGGGTAGGACAGCGGGCTGGTGAACTCGGCGTTGGTGACGCCGTAGCCGCCGATGTAGGGGATGCCCGCGCCCTCCAGGGGCGGGAAGAAGGAGTCGGCGTACTGGCTGTAGGAGCCGACGACCGCGACGACGTGCTCCTTGACCGCGCGCCGGGCGCACTTCGCGGCGCCCACGCCGTTGTTCTTGTCGTTGCAGGTCAGGACGGTCAGTTTGCGGCCGCCGAGGCCGCCCCTGGCGTTGATCCAGCGGGCGTAGGCCTCGGCGAAGGCGGGCATGCCGGGCTTGTTGGTCGCCTCGGTGTCCGAGGGGGCCCAGGTCATGACCTTGATCGGGTCGTCCCCGGAACCCCCCGTGGTACCGGGGACCACCCCGCAACCGGTGACGAGCGAGGCACCGGCGGCCAGTGCCCCCGCCGCGAGGGCGAGGGCTCGGACGGGACGGTGGTGCCGGGGGAGGAACGTGCTGCGGATGCGTCGCCTGCCGGTCATGGGCCCACACGCTTCCGTCACACCGCCAACTCGAAAGTGACCCTGGGTCAATGAACGGTGACGTAAAGGTGAACAGCGGGGGCCTGGTGGGCACGTTCGGGCGAGAACGTACGATCGGTGACCGTGCAAGGTTCGGAGAACTCTTCCCGTCGCGGCCGTCGCTCCTCCACCATGGGCGGCATGCCACTGAACGACATGCCGTGGTGGCGCTGGCGCAGCAATGTGCGCTCCGCGCTGCACATGCTCTCCGACCCCGCGTTCCAGCAGAACGTCTGGCTGACCGGTGTCGAGGGGTACGGGGACGTCACCGACGCCGTGTACCGCCTCGTCGAGGACACCTGGCTGGACAACTGGTCCGCCGAGAAGTACGTCGGCACGATCTTCCGGGACTCCCAGGAGGCGGCCCTCGTCGACACCGCCGTGCTGCGCGTGCTGCGGATCATGCACCAGGTCGGTCCCGACGCCCCCGTCTCCGTGTACATGGAGAACCCGGGCTGGCCGGACGCGGTGCGGGCGGCGCGGGACGCGCACGTGCGGATGGCGGCGGCCGACGGGGAGGACCCGGACGCACCGCCGCGCACCCTCCAGGTGCTCCAGATCATGACCCGGTCCGCGTGACGGACGCGGTGTCTGCGGCGGCGGTGGATATGCGACCCTGTCCTGCATGAACGCGCAGTCCACCCGGGCCGAGGCCCCGGCCGAGCAGTACGTCCTGACCCTGTCCTGCCCCGACAAGCAGGGCATCGTGCACGCCGTGTCGAGCTACCTCTTCATGACCGGCTGCAACATCGAGGACAGCCAGCAGTTCGGCGACCACGACACGGGTCTGTTCTTCATGCGCGTCCACTTCTCGGCGGAGGCCCCGGTCACCGTGGACAAGCTGCGGGCGTCCTTCGCGGCGATCGGTGACTCCTTCCACATGGACTGGCAGATCAACCGGGCCGAGGACCGGATGCGGATCGTGCTCATGGTCAGCAAGTTCGGGCACTGCCTGAACGACCTGCTGTTCCGCGCGCGGATCGGCGCCCTCCCGGTGGACATCGCCGCCGTGGTCTCCAACCACACCGACTTTGCCGAGCTCGTGGGGTCGTACAACATCCCCTTCCACCACATTCCGGTGACGCGCGAGAACAAGGCCGAGGCGGAGGCGCGGCTGCTCGAGCTGGTGCGGGAGCAGGACGTCGAACTGGTCGTCCTCGCCCGGTACATGCAGGTCCTCTCCGACGACCTGTGCAAGCAGCTCAGCGGCAGGATCATCAACATCCACCACTCCTTCCTGCCGAGCTTCAAGGGTGCGAAGCCCTATCACCAGGCTCATGCGCGGGGTGTGAAGCTGATCGGGGCGACGGCGCACTATGTGACCGCCGACCTCGACGAGGGGCCGATCATCGAGCAGGAGGTCGAGCGGGTGGGGCACGACGTGACGCCGGACCAGCTGGTGGCGATCGGGCGGGACGTGGAGTGCCAGGCGCTGGCGCGGGCGGTCAAGTGGCATGCCGAGCGTCGGATCCTGCTGAACGGTCGGCGGACGGTCGTTTTCGCCTAGGAGCTCGGGTCTGCTGGTTGTGGGGCGGGTGCGGGTGGTTCGTGGTTGCTCGCGCAGTTCCCCGCGCCCCTTCAGGGGCGCGAGAAGCCCCACTCGCCCGCGGCCGCCGACGAAAGAGCAACCCGCCCCTACATCCGGCTCATGCTCGCCGCCGCGTACAGGACGTCCCTGATCGCCTCCCGGTCGCCCACCTGCCCCGCCGCCGCATCCGCCGGAGGCACATGGCCCGCGGCCAACTGGCAGAACTCCACGCCGTCGAGGGCGACATGGGCCACCTCGTGCTCAGCCGAGCCCATCGCCGCGGGGGAGTCGAGAGGGATCAGCCACTCTCCGCCCCCATGGCCCTCGATCTCCAGACGCAGAGTGCGGCCGGGCTCACCCGCCGGGACAAGGTGCCGTCCGTGGGCCGGTGACGCGAGCCCCTTCTGGCGCCGGTCCGCGAGCACCGCGGGGAGCATCCGCGCGGCCAGGTCGATCATGCGGTTCAGGTGGCGGGGGGACGGCGGCTCGTAGGGGTAGTCCACCGCGTCCGCGATGTCCTCCGCGTGAACCCAGCACTCGAAGGCCCGGTCCAGCATCGCGTCGTGCAGCGGCAGCGAGAAGTCGCCGTAGGGCACGGTGAGTTTCCCGGTGGTGCCGCCGGTGAACGACACCGTGCGGACGAGGTCGTGGCTCTGCTCGCGCCACGGGGTGCGGACCGAGCGGGTCGGCGGGAAGTGCGAGGCGCGCCAGTAGGCCTCGGTGCGGTCGGCCGGGGTGGGCGCGTCCGCGGGGACCTCGCCCATGGGGTCGTCCAGGCCCAGCGCGACCGCGACGAGACCGTCGACCGACAGCAGGTGGGCCATCACCCCGGCGACCGTCGTACGGCGGCTCGTGGCCTCGTCGGCGTCGAACCAGCGCAGCCGCACCGGGGCGTGCCACTCGGCGTCGCCGAAGTCCTGGAGCAGGGCGTCGAGACGGGCGGTCTCGGCGTCGTAGGGCAGCGCCCACTTGGGGATCGGGATGCGTGGCGGGCGGCGCTCCAGGCAGCTGTCCAGGACGCGGGTGCGCAGACCGGGGTCCAGGTCGAGGCTCTCCGGGCGCTGGAGCAGCCCGACGGCCCCGCGCAGTCGCAGTGCCTCCTCGGCGCAGGAGCCGCAGACGCCGAGGTGGTCCTCCACGGCGGCGGTCTCCTCCACGGAGCACGCGGCCAGCGCCCACGCGCCGAGCAGCGACTTCAGCACCCGGTGCTCCAGCACGAGGGGCGCGGGCGGCGGGAGCTCGTCCAGCTCGGGCAGCGGGCGGCCGGTGTCCTCGACGGAGGCACGGGGCAGGGGTATGCGGGGCGGCTGGTCCGGCCGGCCGGCGGGGCTGTCGCCGTCGTGAGTGCCGTTGCCGTCGTGGGTGCCGTCGTCGCCGGAGCCGTCCGCGCCGCTCCTGTGCGACCCGTGGTCCTCGTGACCTTCCTGGCCCACGGCTGTGCTCCGCTCCTCGATGTCGTCGCCGGTTCCCTTGTCGGGATCCTCGTCGTGCTCGTCGTACGCCTCGAACCGGTCGCTCACGCCGCGCCCCCGTATCCCGGCGGAGCACCGGGCGCCCCGGTGTCGTGGGCGGTCGACAGGAGTTGCAGGCCGAGGCGCAGGCGGCGGCGGGCCTCGTCCTCGGTGATGCTGAGGTCGGTGGCGGCCTGGCGGTAGTCGCGGCGCTGGAAGTAGGCCAGCTCCAGGGCGGCCCGCAGCGGGGTGGGCATGGCCTGGACGATGTAGTCGGCGCGGGCGGCTACGGAGGCGCGGTGCACCTTGCGCTCGAGCTCCTCGGTGTCGGCGGCCGCGCCCTCACCGCCCTGGGTGAGGGCGGCGGTCTCGGTGGCGCGCAGTCGCTGCACGGCCAGGCGGTGGGTCAGTCCGGCGACCCAGGAGCGCAGCGGGCCCTGTTTGGGGTCGTAGGTCTCGGGGTGCGCCCAGACGTGGGCGAAGACGTCCCGGGTGATGCCGTCGGCGGCGCGTTCATCGCCGAGCACGCGGTGGGCGAGACCGTGCACAAGTGAAGCGAAACGGTCGTAGAACTCGCCCAGGGCGGCCGCCTCACCGCGTGCGAGCCGCTGCTGCATCTTGCGGTCCCAGCGGGGTGGTGCGTCCTTCTTCGCCATACGGCCCCCTCACCCCTGGAGTGTCCGAGTCAAGCCTGAGCCCACCGTCTCCTCGAATGTAGTCGGCACCCCCGACGGCGCACGCCCCTTTGTTCCAATGCGCGCCCCCCGAGGGCCCGCGAGTGGTAGTGGACCTTGCCTACCCCGTCACTCTCTGATCAGGCACGATCGAACAGGATCGAAGTCGACTAAAACAAGCCTCTTTCAAACGGTTTCTGTTTCTCGGCCGGTGTTTCAGGGAACGGCCGCTGGGCAGCAGCGCTGCACGGAAGCGTAGGAATGGCCTCCGTTTGTTTACCGGCGGATGAAGGGCATGGTGGTGGCGTTCAAGGTGACCGGCGACGAGCAGGGCGACTGGTCCGTGCTCAGGGTGTCGGGCGAGCTGGACCTGGTGACCTCACCGGTGCTCCGCCAGCACGTCCACGACGTGGTGGCCGAGGGCCGTCACCGTCTCGTCCTCGACCTCTCCGACGTGTACTTCTGTGACTCCAGCGGTGTGGGTGTCCTCATAGCCTCCCGCCGCCTGATCCGCTCCTGCCAGGGCGAACTGCGCCTGATCCTGCCGGCCGAGGGCGCCCCCGACGGTTCCCACGTCAACCGCGTCCTCGGGGCGCTGGGCGTGCGCCGCCTGTTCGAGGTCCACCCGGACGTGGACTCGGCGACCGACGAGGAGGCGGGACCACTGTCCGCGTAGGTCCCCCTCTGCCACATGGTTGTCCCGAAATTCCCCCGGTCCTGGCACAACGGCCCCCTTCCGGCCCCCGGGGCGTCACGCGCGTCGTACGCTCCGAGCGAGATGCCCCCGACGTGATGTGAGGCGGTCCGAGAAGACATGGTCAGCAGCGAGTACGAGCGCAGGATCGCCGGCCGGTTCGTCACCTTCGACCAGGACGGCAACGGCTGGATCGACCGCGAGGACTTCAACGTGGCGGCCAAGGCGCTGCTCACCGAGTTCGGCACCACGGCGCGCTCCGACAAGGGGCAGGCGCTGTACGCCGGCGCGGAGGCGTTCTGGCAGGGGATGGCCGGGATCGCGGACCGGGACGGCGACCAGCGGATCACCCGGGACGAGTTCGTGAACGGCGCGGTCAAGCGGCTGCGCGACAACCCGGACCGGTTCGCCGAGATCGCCCGCCCCTTCCTGCACGCGGCGATCGACGTGGCCGACCAGGACGGCGACGGACGCGCCACCGTGGCGGACACCGCGCGCGTGCTCAGGATCCTGGGTGTCGCCGAGGACCTGGCGGGCACGGTCGCCGCCGGTCTGGACACCGACGGCGACGGCAAGGTCGGCGAGGCCGAGATCGTGCCCGCCTTCGCCCGCTACTTCACGGTCCCCGAGTAGCCGCCCGCCGGGCCCGTCCGGCGGACCGGGCCGACTGCGGGGGCGGCCCTGACGTGCGTGAGCGGCATCCGACGCGCCGGGCAGCCGCAAGACGGCACTTGCGGGGGCGGGCGGTGTCGATGCGGGGGCCCCTCCTGGCCGGGCGCCGGGGTGTCGCCGGCCGACGGGGTCGCCGGGGATCGGTGCATCGAGTGCCGCGCCGCCGGTGTGGTCCGCCGGACGGGGGCTGCGCCACCGGCCCGCGCCGGGCGGCCGCAAGGCGGCACCTCCCGGCCCGGGCGGTGTCGACGCGGAGGCCCCTCCTGGCCGGGCGCCGGGGGCGTCGCCGACCGTCCGCCGGACGGGCGCGCTGCGTCACCGGGCCCCGAAGCGCTCTCGCAGCTTGTACTTGAGGACCTTGCGCAGGGTCTCGTTGCGTGGCAGGGCGGCCACCACCTCCAGCTGCTCCGGCAGCTTGTGCGTCGACAGGCCTTCGGCACGCAGGTACTCCGTCACGGCGTCCAGGGTCAACTCCGCGGCGCCCTCGGGCTGTTCCACCACGGCACACACGCGCTCCCCGCGCTCGGCGTCCGGCAGTCCGACCACCGCCACGTCCCCGACCGCCGGATGCGCGGCCAGCAGGTCCTCGATCTCCTTCGCCGAGATGTTCTCGCCCTTGCGGATGATCACGTCCTTGAGCCGCCCGGTGAGCACCAGATGGCCCGACTCGGTGAGATGTCCGAGGTCACCCGTGCGTAGGTAACCCTCCTCGTCGAAGGCCTCCGCCGTCTGCGCCGGATCCAGATACCCCTGGCACACGGCCTCCCCCTTCAGCCGCACCTCCCCGTCCACGATCCGCACGGACATCCCCTCCGGCGGCCTGCCCTCGGTCGTCGCCAGGCTCTCCGCCGTGTCGTCCGGCGCCCCCATGGTGATCATCGGCACCTCGGTCATGCCGTACCCGTGGGTGAGCTGCACCCCCATCTCCCGTACGACGGCGTGGTAGACCTCCGGCGGCTTGGGCGCCCCGCCACCGGCCAGCAGCCGCAGCGTGGGAATCACCGGAACGCCGGGCTGTTTGCGCTGCTCGGTGAGGAACATCGAGTAGAACGCCGTCGAACCGCCCGCCACCGTCACCCGGTGCCTGCGGTAGCCGTCCAGGGCGTCCGGCAGCGCGAACTGCTCGAACATCACCGCAGGGAAGCCGTACAGCAGCAGCATCACGGTGTAGTCGGGGCCCGCTATGTGGGCGTAGGGGAAGGCCATGGACCCCACGTCGTCCGGCGTCAGGCGCAGCGCGTGCGCCAGGCAGGAGCCGCCCGCGATCAGCGAACGGTCCGTGTGCAGCACGCCCTTGGGGTCGGAGGTGGTCCCCGAGGTCCAGTAGATCCACCGGACCGAGGTGCCGTCGGCGGGCGGGGCGGGCAGGACGGCCGGATCTCCGTCCGGAAGGTGGTCGTACGCCTCGAAGATCCCCTTGGCGCCGAGCCGCCGGGCCATCTCTGTGTGGTCGAAGCCGCGCCAGACACCCGGCACCGCGAAGAACTCCGCCTTCGACTCCCGCAGCGCGAAGCCGACTTCGCGGTCCCGGTAGAAGGGGATCACCGGCGACTGCACGGAGCCCAGGCGGGAGAGCGCGAAGGAGAGCAGGGCCGTCTCGATCCGGGTGGGCAGCTGCCAGGCGACGACCGTGCCGGGCCGTACGCCCATGTCGTACAGGCCGGCCGCCACCCGCTCGGCCCGCGTGCGGAGTTCACCGAAGGTGAGCCTGCGCTCGTCCTGGAGGAGGACCGGGCGGTCGGGGGTCAGGTCGGCGCGGCGGGCGACCAGCTCCCACAGGGTGCGGGACGCGCTGAGTGCGTGGGCGGTGTCGGTCACGGCGGCCCCCTCGTGCGGTGACGTATCTGACGGACAGTCAGATCGTGGCAAGAGCGTAGGGCTCGACGCCTTGTCGGTCCAGGGGTGCGGGACTTAGCCTGCCAGAATCTGACGGTTCATCAGGTAGGGGCGGCTGTCATGGACCTCGCGTACACGCCGGAGGAGGAGGAGTTCCGGGCACGGCTGCGGGAGTGGCTCGCCAAGGCCCTCCCCGCACTCCCGCCGAAGCCGTCCCCGCAGGACTGGCCCGGACGCAGGGCGTACGACCTCGGCTGGCAGCGGATGCTGTACGACGCCGGGTACGCCCATGTGCACTGGGACGCCTCGCCGACCACGCGGCTGATCTTCCTTGAGGAGACCGAGACCGCGGGTGCGCCCTATGTGGGCGCCGGGTTCGTAGGACTGCTGCACGCCGGGCCGACCATCGCCGCCGAAGGCACCGCCGGGCAGCGGGAACGCTGGCTGCCGCCGATCCTGCGCGGCGAGGAGGTCTGGTGCCAGGGTTTCAGCGAACCGGACGCCGGCAGCGACCTCGCCTCGCTGCGCACGCGCGCCCGGAGGGACGGCGACGACTACGTGGTGACCGGGTCGAAGATCTGGACCTCGCACGCCGAAGTGGCCGACTGGTGCGAGCTGTTGGTGCGGACGGATCCGGCCGCGCCCAAGCATCGCGGGATCACGTGGCTGGCTCTTCCGATGTCCGCTGCGGGTGTCGAGGTGCGGCCTCTGCGGACGCTCGCCGGGTCCACCGAGTTCGCCGAGGTGTTTCTCGACGAGGTGCGGGTGCCGGTGGCGAACCGGGTGGGGGAGGAGAACGACGGGTGGCGCGTGACGATGGTGACGCTGTCGTTCGAGCGAGGGACGGCCTTTGTGGGCGAGGTGGTCGCCTGCCGGCGGGTGCTGCGGTCGGTCGCCGCGGAGGCCCGGGACAACGGGCGCTGGGACGACTCTTTCGTGCGGCGGCGGCTGGGGCGGCTCAACGCGGAGTTCCGGGCACTGTGGCGGCTCACGCAGTGGAACGTGAGCGAGGCGGAGGCGAGGGGTGGGGTGCCGGGGGTGGGGGGTTCCGTCTTCAAGCTCCGGTACTCGCATGCGCGGCAGGAGTTGTACGAGGTGGCGGCGGAGGTGCTGGGGGTGGAGTCGCTGGATCTCGAGCGTGGGTGGGTGCTGGAGCGGTTGTCGTCGTTGTCGTACACGATCGCGGCGGGGACGTCTCAGATTCAGCGGAACATCGTTGCTGAGCGTGTTCTTGGGTTGCCGAAAGGGCGGTGAGTGCGGCGTGCAGTGGTTTGGCGAGTGCGGGCCGGTGGGGGCTGGTCGCGCAGTTCCCCGCGCCCCTGGGTGGGTTACCGCAGCCCTCGTCGAAAAATGGAGGCCCTGACATGCGGTTTCAACTGACCGGTGATCAGGTGGCGTTGAGGGACGGCATGCGGGGGTTGCTCGCCCGTCGGTTCGATCGTGAGGCGCTGCGGGATGCCGTGGATTCGCCGGGGCTGGACCGTGGGCTCTGGCGGGAGCTCGGGGCTGCCGGGTTCTTTTCGCTGAGGGTGGCTGAGGCGGACGGCGGGGTCGGACTCGGGTTGCCGGAAGCGGTGTTGGCCTTCGAGGAGGCCGGGCGGGCCCTGCTGCCCGGACCCCTCGTGGCTACCCACCTCGCCGCCGGGGTCGTGGACGGGGCCGCCGAAGGGGAGGTCGTCGTGGCCGACGTCGACAGCGGCGGCCTGGTGGAGTGGCTGGACGCGGCCGACGTCGTACGCGGCGATGTCGCCGGGGCCGTACCCCTGGAGTCGGTGGATCCGCTGACCCCGCTGCACCGGGTGCCCGGCGCAGGCGCGCGTGCCGTCGATCCCGTCGCCGTGCTGCTCACCGCCGCCGAGCAGCTGGGCACCGCCACGCGCGCGTGCGAGCTGGCCGTCCAACACGCCCGGACGCGGGAGCAGTTCGGGCAGCCGATCGGGGCGTTCCAGGCGGTCAAGCATCTGTGCGCGGGGATGCTGGTGCGGGCGGAGACGGCACGGGCCGCGGTGTACGCGGCCGCCGTGACCGCCGACCCGGTGGACATCGCCGCGGCCCGGCTGCTGGCCGACGAGGCGGCCGAACAGGGTGCCAGGGACTGTCTTCAGGTGCACGGCGGGATGGGGTTCACCTGGGAGTGCGAGGTGCAGCTGCTGCTGAAGCGGGCCTGGGTGCGGGCCCGGCGGGGCGGTGGCGGTGCGGAGAGCGAGGAGTCGCTCGCCGTCGATCTGCTGGCCTGAGGCGGTCCACGGACTGCCGGTCCCTGGGGCGCCCGGTGCGGATGTCGCGGATTGTGGCATACCGGAATCACGGAGCGTTGATATCGGGTTGTGTCCTATGTGTGACTCGTCACGTCCTGGAGTCGGCGCCCTGCTCCGGTACCTTGTGTGAGATGCGAGTGGTTCCCAGCCTGAGCCATGCCGGTGTCGCCGAGGGGGCCGCGCCGGACCCGGCGGTGTGCGTCGCTGCTCGCAGGGTGGACAGGCCTGGACCTGCCGCCTGTTCGACTCCCCGCCGCGAGCGTCGCACAGTATCCCGCACGGGTACTCCTTCGCGCTGGAATATGCCCGAAGCGCTTGTTGGCGTGACTGTACGTCAACCATGCTGTCTCGTAAGGGACTCACGTTCTGTGACCCCGGCTTTGGCCATTGTTCTGGCCATGAAAAAAATGGCTACGATCGTGGCCCTCGTGAGGCGCGAGGCCATGGGCCCGCCGGTTCGGATGGTGTGAGCGGTGCAGGTGCTTCAAGTGCAGCTGGAGATCCGGCCCGACCCCGCAGAAGTGGGGCGAGCCCGGCGGTGGGCCCGCGCGCGGCTCGTCGGATCCGGGGTGGGGGCCGACGAACCGCTCGCCGAGACCCTGATCCTGCTCGTGTCCGAACTGGTCACCAACGCCGTGGTGCACACCGGTCTGCCTGCTGTGCTGCGGCTGTCCCTGCCGGGCGTGGAGGCGAAGTCGGAGTCGGTACCGGTCCGCCTGGAGGTGGCCGACCGCAGCGGTCTGGCCCCGGTGCCGCGGTGGGTGGACGGCGACGCGACCGGCGGCCGCGGTCTCGCCCTGGTCGACGGCCTCGCCGACCGCTGGGGCTGGAGCCGGGAGGGTGCCGGCAAGAGCATCTGGTGCGAACTCGACCGCTTCGAGCGGCCGCAGCAGGACACGAAGGCCTACGACATCGAGGTCGCGGCCTATGAGGGGCTGGCGTTCGAGGCGGTGTGATGCCCGTAGCGGTGTCCCCGGGTCTGCCCGTCGTATGGTCGATCGCCTGGTCGCGGATCGCCCGTCGCACGGTGGCGGATCCGCCTGGCAGGCGGTGGCAGACCTGCCCTGCTCGTGGCCGCCGCGTTGCCTGGTCCGTGGCCGCCGACCTGCACGGCCCGTGGTCGTCGATGCGCACAGCCCGCGGTCGCCGGCCGTCGGCCCGTGGCCGCCAACCGCCCAGCCCCCGGTCCCGGGATTCCCCCGGCGCACATGGCTCGGCGCTCGCCCCCCGCCCGGGAAATCGCCCGGCGCATGGTTGCAGAAACCGGCCCGGTTCCTTCTCGCGGTGTGCCGGTGCGCCGGGGGGTGCATCGGTGCGCGGCGGTGCGAAAACGGACGTAAGTCATTATTCGGCTGGGCGGTGTTGACGCACTGTGTTCGATTGATCACGCTGGTGTCAGCGATTCGCCGCGAGGGGACGCCGAGGGCCTCGGTGACGGAGGTCCTCGACGAGAGTGGATCGTGAGGCGGTGTCGACTCCCCCAGGGCGCAGGGGAGTCGATGACGGCGGCGCGCGATGTCGAGCTCGGGGCGGGCCTGCGCGCGCCGCCGACCGGCCCCTCAGAGCACGGCCACCGGGGCCACCGGCGTTCCGGTGCCGCCGGCGAACGGCTCGGGCATCGCCGACAGCAGGAACGTGTAGCGGCCCTCTTCTCCACAGGCTGTGGACAATTCCTCCAGGTTCCAGTTCTGCCCCTGAAGCATCCCCATCTCCACCAGGTCCAGCGCGTGCACCGGCAGCCACAGGTCCTCGATCTCCGGCGGGAAGATCTCGAACGTCAGGGTGTCGTTGGCGACCGCCGCGACATCGCGCGCGTGGAACCACTCCGGAGTGCGGACCGACAGGCCGGGCGAGGGGTAGGCGTACGCCTCCCGGTCCCCCGCCAGATAGGCCTGGATCTGCCCCGTCCGTACGAGCACGACGTCCCCGGCGCGCACGCGCGTGCCCGCGAGTTCCTCCGCCGCCTCCAGGTCCTCCGGCGTCACCGCGTGCCCCCCGTCGAGCCGCGCCACGCCCCGTGCGCGGGCCACATCGAGGAGCACCCCGCGCGAGACGACGTGCCGCGCCTTGTCGATGCCGCTGAACTCGGCGCCGCCGTGCGGGGTGATGGTGCCGGCCGGGCGGCCGTTGTAGAGCATCCCCGAGTGCGAGGCGTGGGTGAGCGCGTCCCAGTGGGTGGCCGCCTGGAGTCCCATCGTCACCACGTCGTCGCTGCACGCGACCGTGCCCGGACCGAAGAGTTCCTGGTTGATCTGCACCATCGTGTGCAGGGGGTTGACCCGGCCCGGCATCACCCCGGTCTGCACGCCGTCCTGCTTCAGGGGGAGCGCCAGGGGGACGCGGCGACCGGTGCGGACCGTCGCCACCGCCTCGCGCACGACCTCGTCGGTGATCAGGTTCAGGGTGCCGATCTCGTCGTCGGCGCCCCAACGCCCCCAGTTGTTCACGCGCTTGGCGATGTCGTGGAACGCGGCCGGAAGTGACATCGGGCCCTCCCCGGGGCTTGTGTCCGCACATCTGACGGGTCATAAAATCTAACGGTCCGTCAGAAACCGCGGGAAGGGGCCGGGCGTGGGGAACTTCTTGGCAGGCAAGGTGGTCGCCGTGACCGGCGCGGGGCGGGGGATCGGACGTGCGGTGGCCCTGGCCGCGGCGGCCGAGGGGGCGAAGGTCGTCGTCAACGACTACGGCGTCTCCGTGGACGGGGCGTCGCCCACGAGCGAGGTCGCCTCCGGCGTCGTCAAGGAGATCGAGGCGGCCGGCGGCGAGGCCGTCGCCGTGGCCGACGACATCTCGACCATGGCGGGCGGACAACGGGTCGTCGACACCGCGCTGGCCTCCTACGGGCAGCTCGACGGGGTGGTGTGCGTGGCCGGGATCCTGCGCGAGCGGATGCTGTTCAACATGTCCGAGGAGGAGTGGGATCCCGTCGTCGCGACCCATCTGAAGGGGACGTTCACCGTCTTCCGGGCGGCCTCCGCGGTGATGCGGCAGCAGCGGGCCGGGACGTTGCTCGGCTTCACCAGCGGGAACCACCAGGGGTCCTTCTCGCAGGCCAACTACAGCGCCGCGAAAGGCGGGATCATCTCGCTCGTGCGCAGCGCGGCCCTCGCGATGCACAAGTACGGGGTGACCGCGAACGCGGTGGCGCCCGTCGCCCGTACGCGGATGTCGGCGAACGTCCCCTTCGACCTGGCGGAGATCGGGGAGCCGGAGGACGTGGCCGCGATGGTGGTCTATCTGCTCTCGGAGCGGGCCCGGGAGATCACCGGGCAGGTGTACACGGTGGCGGGGTCGAAGATCGCGGTGTGGGCGCAGCCTCGGGAGGTGCGTGCCGCGTATGCCTCCGGCGGGTGGACGCCCGAGTCGATCGCGGAGTTCTTGCCGGGGTCGGTGGGAGTCGATCCGATGCCGTTGCTTTCGGGGCCGGGCGCCTAGTCGTCTAGGGGTGCGCGTTGGTGGGCGGCTGAAGGGTTCGTTGTGGCTGGTCGCGCCCACGCGGCGGAGCCGCAGATCGATACAGCCCCGCGCCCCTGGGGAGTCGGATGCGGTCTGTGTTTGAAGGGGACCCTCGTGGATTTTGGATTCAGCGCCGAGGATGATGCGTTCCGTTCCGAGGTGCGGGAGTGGCTGGCCCGGCACGCTGATGGTGCTCAGGACCGGCGTAGTTGGGAGCGGCTGCTCGGCAAGTCCGGTTGGATCGGGCTCGGTTGGAGTGAGGGCGGGTACGGGAACCGGACCGCCACCCTCACCCAGCAGGTCGTCTGGGCCGAGGAGTACGCACGGTCCGGGGCGCCGGCTCGGTCCGGGCACATCGGCGAGAAGCTGCTGGCGCCCACGCTGCTCGCGCACGGCAGTGAGGAGCAGAAGGCCCGGTTCCTGCCTCCCGTCGCCGCCGGGGACGAGCTGTGGTGTCAGGGGTACAGCGAGCCCGGGGCCGGGTCCGATCTCGCCGGGGTGCGGACCGGGGCCGTGCGGGACGGGGACGGGACGTACCGGATCACCGGGCAGAAGATCTGGACCTCGCTCGCGCACGAGGCGGACTGGTGTTTCGTGCTCGCCCGCACCGATCCCGGGTCGAGCCGGCACCGTGGGTTGTCCTTCCTCCTCGTGCCCATGGACCAGCCGGGGCGCATCGAGGTGCGGCCCATTCGGCAGATGACCGGGACCAGCGAGTTCAACGAGGTCTTCTTCGACGGGGCGCACGCGCGCGCCGAGCATGTCGTCGGGGGTGAGGGGAACGGCTGGCGGGTGGCCATGAGCCTGCTGGGCTTCGAGCGCGGGGTCTCCACGCTGGCCCAACAGGTCGGGTTCGCACAGGAGTTGACCCGGGTCGTCCAGGCCGCCGTACGCAGTGACGCGGTCGCCGATCCGGTCGTACGGGCCCTGCTCGTGCGGCAGTGGGCCGAGTTGCGGGTCATGCGGTGGAACGCGCTGCGCACGCTGGGCGGTTCGGGGGACACCGGGGCGCCCAATGTGGCCAAGCTGCTGTGGGCGGGGTGGCATCAGCGGCTCGGGGAGCTGGCGCTGCTCGTGCGCGGGGCGGAGGCCGCGGTCGGGCCCCGGGACTGGTCCGCCGAGTCGCCGTACGAACTCGACGAGTCGCAGTACCTGTCCCTGTTCTCACGGGCCGACACCGTCTACGGCGGCTCGGACCAGGTCCAGCGCACCATCATCGCCGAGCGGGTGCTCGGTCTGCCCAGGGAACCCAAGGGGGTCGTCTGATGCGCGGCGTGCTGTTCGACGGGAGGCAGATCCAGGTCGTCGACGATCTGGAGGTGCGGGAACCGAGGGCCGGGGAGGTGCTGGTCGCGATCTCGGCCGCCGGGCTGTGCCACAGCGACCTGTCCGTGGTGGACGGGACCATTCCGTTCCCGGTGCCGGTGGTGCTCGGGCACGAGGGCGCCGGGGTCGTCGAGGCCGTGGGGGAGGGCGTCACGCATGTCGGGCCCGGGGACCACGTGGCCCTGTCCACGCTGGCCAACTGCGGTGCCTGCGCCGACTGCGACCGGGGGCGGCCGACCATGTGCCGCAAGGCCATCGGACGGCCCCGGAAGCCCTTCTCGCGGGGCGGGGAGCGGGTGTTCCAGTTCGCGAGCAACTCCGCCTTCGCGGAACGGACGGTGGTGAAGGCCGTCCAGGCGGTCAGGATCCCGAAGGACATCCCGCTGACCTCGGCCGCGCTCATCGGGTGCGGGGTGCTGACCGGGGTGGGAGCCGTGCTCAACCGGGCCCGGGTGGACCTCGGGGACAGCGTGCTGGTCATCGGCACCGGCGGGATCGGGCTCAACGTCATCCAGGGCGCGCGGATCGCCGGGGCCTCGCGGATCGTGGCCGTGGACGCCAACCCGGCCAAGGAGGCGGTGGCCCGGCAGTTCGGGGCGAGCGACTTCCTGACGTCGGTGGCGGGGGTGCGGGAGCTGCTGCCGTACGGCGTGGACCACGCCTTCGAGTGCGTGGGGCGGGTCGAACTCGTCCGCGCCGCCATCGACCTGCTGGACCGGCACGGACAGGCGGTGCTGCTGGGGACGCCGGCGGCGGGGGCGGAGGCGTCCTTCGTCGTCTCGTCGATGTTCCTCGACAAGTCCGTCCTCGGCTGCCGCTACGGGTCGTCGCGCCCGCAGCGGGACATACCGAGGTACGCCGAGCTCTACCGCCAGGGACGACTGCTCCTCGACGAACTCGTCACGGAGACCTATCCGATCGAGGACTTCGAGAAGGCGGTCGGGGACGCGGAGGCGGGACGGGTGGCACGGGGAGTGCTGACCTTCTGAGCCGGCCGGCCTGGGAGTGCTGACCTCTGACCCGCCGGTCCGCTCTCGAACCCGGTCCCGGCCCGGAAGGTGCGGCGGTACGCGGTCGGGGTGACGCCGAGCGCCGCCTGCAGGTGCTGGCGCATCGACTGGGCCGTGCCGAAGCCCGCGTCGTGAGCCACCTGGTCGACGGAGAGGTCGGTGGACTCCAGCAGGTGCCGGGCGCGCTCCACCCGCTGCTGGGTGAGCCACTGACCGGGGCTGACGCCGACCTCCTCGCGGAAGCGGCGCGTGAAGGTGCGTACCGACATGGCCTCCTGCGCGGCCATGTCCCGCAGCTGGATCGGCTCGTGGAGGCGGCCCAGCGCCCACGCGCGCGCCGAGGTGGTGGTCGACGCCTGGGGGTCGGGCACCGGGCGGTGGATGTACTGCGCCTGACCGCCGTCCCGGTGCGGCGGTACGACGGTGCGGCGGGCCACGTCGTTGGCGACCGCCGTGCCGTGGTCGCGGCGGACCATGTGCAGGCACAGGTCGACGCCGGCCGCCACGCCCGCCGACGTCAGGACGTCGCCGTCGTCGATGAACAGGACCTCCGGGTCGACCCTGATCTGCGGGAAGAGCTCCTGGAACCGGTCGGAGTCGGCCCAGTGCGTGGTGGCGGGGCGGCCGTCCAGGAAGCCGGCGGCGGCCAGGACGTAGACGCCGGTGCAGATGGAGGCGAGCCGGGTGCCGGGGCGGATGTGGGCGAGGGCGGCGGCCAGTTCGTCGGTCAGGACGCCCCGCTCGAAGACCGGGCCCAGTTCGTAGGAGGCCGGGACGATCACGGTGTCGGCGGTGGCCAGGATCTCCGGGCCGTGCTCGACCTGGACGGCGAAGTCGGCGTCGGTCCGCACCGGGCCCGGCGGGCGGATCGAGCAGGTGACGACGTCGTACAGCAGCCGCCCCTCGGCGTCCCGGGGGCGGCCGAAGATCCGGTGGGGGATGCCCAGCTCGAAGGGGAGGACGCCGTCCATGGCGAGGACGACGACGCGGTGCGGGCGGAACTGAGGGTCACGCGGTCCTCGACTCATGGCCCGATCCTAACGAATGCTGTCCTTCGGGCCAATGGATCCGCCGGGCCGCAGGCCGGATGCTCTATGGCGTGACCCAGACAACCGAAGCCGCAGCCGTCGAGGAAACCCGGTCCCCCGGGGGATTCCGCATTCACCGCGCCTGGTTCGTCGCCGCCGTCACCTTCGTGACGATCATCGGCGCCGCCGCCTTCCGCTCCCTGCCCGGCCTCCTCATCGACCCCCTGCACCAGGACTTCGGCTGGTCGCGCGGCACCATCGGCGCGGCCGTCTCCGTCAACCTCGCGCTGTACGGCCTGACCGCGCCCTTCGCCGCGGCCCTGATGGACCGCTTCGGCATCCGGCGGGTGGTCGCGGTCGCGCTGACCGTGATCGCCGTAGGGTCCGGACTCACCGTGTGGATGACGGCCGCCTGGCAGCTGATGCTCTACTGGGGTCTGCTCGTCGGCCTCGGCAGCGGCTCGATGGCCCTCGCCTTCGCCGCGACCGTCACCAACCGCTGGTTCACCGAACGGCGCGGCCTGGTCACCGGCATCCTGACCGCCGCCTCCGCCTCCGGCCAGCTGATCTTCCTGCCGCTGCTGTCCTGGATGGTCGAGGAGCACGACTGGAGGCCCGCGGCGATCACGGTCGCGCTCGCCGCCCTCGCGGTCGTCCCCTTCGTCTGGCTGCTGCTGCGCGACCACCCGGCCGACGTGGGCCTCAAGCCGTACGGGGCGCAGGAGTTCGTGCCGAAGCCGGCGCCGGTCCAGGGAGCTGCGCGCAGGGCGGTCACGGTCCTGTTCAAGGCCGCCCGCACCGGCCCCTTCTGGCTGCTCGCCGGCACCTTCGCGATCTGCGGGGCCTCCACCAACGGCCTGGTCCAGACCCACTTCGTGCCCGCCGCGCACGACCACGGCATGCCGGTCACGGCCGCCGCCTCGCTGCTCGCGGTCATCGGTGTCTTCGACGTGGTCGGCACGGTGGCCTCCGGCTGGTTCACCGACCGCTTCGAGCCCCGCCGTCTGCTCGCGGTGTACTACGCCCTGCGCGGCATCTCGCTGCTGTTCCTGCCGATGCTGCTGGCGCCGAGCGTCCACCCGCCGATGCTCTTCTTCATCGTCTTCTACGGCCTCGACTGGGTCGCCACCGTCCCACCCACCGTCGCCCTGTGCCGCGAGCAGTACGGCGAGGACAGCGCGATCGTCTTCGGCTGGGTCCTCGCCTCCCACCAGGTCGGCGCGGCCCTGGTCGCCTTCCTCGGCGGCGTGGCCCGGGACGTGTTCGGCACCTACGACATGGTCTGGTACGCCTCGGGAGCTCTGTGCGCGGCGGCGGCCCTGATGGCACTGGTGATCCGGCGCCGCCCGGCCGTCCCGGCCCCCGCCCCCGGCCTCGCGACCGCCTGAAGCCGGGCCTGGCGGTCGAGAAGTTCGTTCGCGAGGCCGACGACCGGGGCCGGGTGGTCCCTCAGATGAACCGTCCCCGGTGGAACAGCAGAGGCCGTTCGCCCTCCCCGGTGCCCAGCGCCTCCACCCGCCCCACCACGATGAGGTGGTCCCCGCCGGTGTGCACCGCGTGGATGGTGCAGTCGATCCACGCGAGCGTGTCCGCGAGGCGCGGGGAGCCGGAGACCGGCGCCGGTTCGTGCCGCACCCCCGCGAACTTGTCGGCGCCGCTGACCGCGAACGCCCGGCACAGCTCGCCCTGTCCGGCGCTCAGGACGTTCACGCAGAAGACGCCCGCCCGGGCGATCCGCGGCCAGGTCCCCGACCCGCGGCCCACCATGAACGCCACGAGCGGCGGATCGAGGGAGAGTGAGGAGAAGGACTGGCAGGCGAAGCCCGCGGGCGGTGCACCGGGCGCCGTGATCACGGTGACCCCGGTCGCGAAGCTCCCCAGCACCCGCCGGAACTCTGCCGGATCGAGCGGCGCGCGCTCGTCCTCGCGCACACACCGCAACTCGGGCCGGGGCAGTGCCTCCACCGGCCGCGCCCCGGTCGACCTCAGGTACCGGACGGCCGCTTCCGCCGTCCCCGCTTGTCCCATCACATCCCCATTGAAGCTGACGGGCCGTCAGATAGGAAGGGGCGGGGCAGGCCCGCGAGCGGCCCCCCGTACGCTGCGTCCATGGGGTGGGGGAACAAGCGGCTCAACGAGGCCGCAGCGGTGTGTGCGGCGCAGTTTCCGGCGATCGGGCTGGGCTGGTGGATCAGGGGTCAGCTGGGCGACGACTACGCGTACGCGGGCGCCTACGGGGCCTTCGCCGTGTTCGCCCTGGCGTGCCTCCTGGTCGTGGCCCCGCTGATCCTGCCGGTCCTCGGTCTCGCGCATGCCCTTGTCCAGGTGCTGCCGGCGGAGGCACTCGCCCACCGGGCCGCCGGGCGCCTGCGGGGACCGGTGTGGGCCTGGCACCTGCTTCTCACCTCGCTGCTCGGCCTGATCTGGGCGGGGATCGCCCTGCTGCTGTGGGACTGGCCGTTCACCACCACGGCCCCGCTCTTCGCCGTCCTCGGTGTCTTCCCGGTGCTCGGCCTCGGGTGGCTGCGCAGGCGGACGCGCGGCTACTGGGGCATCTGGCTGCCCTCGCTCTTCGCCTCCGTCGGACTGTTCCTCCTGGTGTTCGTCGGCGGGGTGCTGGCCACGGTCACGGGAATCCTCGAGGAGTACGAGCCGCCGAAGCTGTCCGCCGCACAGCTCGCCGGCGAATGGCACGGCAGCGACGGCGCGGTGCTGCGCCTGCGTCCCGGCGGCGAGGCCGAACTCACCGCCCTGCCCGCCGAGACGGAGCCGGCCGACCCGTCGGAAGCCCCGGCCTTCGTGGTGTGCGACGGCACCGGCACCTGGCAGCGGGACGCCAGGGGCGGCTACGACCCCTACGCCGACGGCCCCGAGGGGCGCCCCGGTGTCGTCGTACGGCCCACTGGTGGCTGTGGGCGTCAGACGTACTGGAGGATCGGCGGGACGGAGGCCGCGCCCGAGCTGTTCGTGCCGTTCGGGGACCCGGACGCGCCGGACGTGCGGATCCTCAGGCGGGTCCCCTGAGCCTCAACACCTGAGCGTCACCGCCCCCGGTACTCGGGGCTTCTGCGCTCCACGAAGCTCGCCACGCCCTCCTTGGCGTCGGCGGTCGTCATGTTGATCTCCTGTGCGGCGGCCTCGGCGGCGAAGGCGGTGCCGCGGTCGCTGTCCAGGGACGCGTTGACGAGCTGTTTCGTCAGGGCGAGGGCGCGGGTGGGGCCGGCGGCGAGCCGGGCCGCCCACTCGCGGGCCGTCTTGTCCAACTCCCCGTCCGGGACGACCCGGTTGACCAGGCCGAGCCGTTCGGCGTCCGGGGCGGAGAGCGCGTCGCCGAAGAACATCAGCTCCTTGGCCCGCCGGGGGCCGACGAGACGCGGCAGGAGGTAGGCGCCGCCGCCGTCGGGGACCAGGCCCCGGCGCACGAACACCTCGATGAACCGGGCCGATTCGGCGGCCAGCACGAGATCGCAGGCCAGGGCCAGGTGGGCGCCCAGCCCGGCCGCCGTGCCGTTGACCGCCGCGATCACCGGCTTCTCGCAGTCCAGGACGGCGGCGACGAGCCGCTGGGCGCCCTCGCGGATCACCCGGGCCACGTCACCGGCTACCCGCTCGCCGTCTGCCGCCCCGCCCCGCAGGTCCGCCCCCGCGCAGAATCCCCGCCCGGTGCCGGTGAGGACCACGGCCCGGACGTCGGGGTCCGCGGACGCCTCGCCGAGCAGCCGGACGAGACGGTCCCGTTGGGCGGGCGTCAGCGCGTTGAGCGCCTCGGGGCGGTTGAGGGTGAGGTACGCGACCTGGCCGTCGACGACGTGCAGCACCTCGCTCACCGGCACACCACCAGTGCGTCCAGCGCCACCGCGCCCTGCCCCCGGGGCAGCACCATCAGCGGGTTGACGTCGAGTTCCGCGAGCTCGTCCCCGAGTTCCACCACCATCCGCTGCACCCGCAGCACCACTTCCACGAGTGCGTCCAGATCGGCCGGCGGCCGTCCCCTCACCCCGTCGAGGAGGGCGCGTCCGCGCAGCTCCGCCAGCATGTCCCGGGCCTGCTCCTCCCCGAAGGGCGGCACCCGTACGGCGGTGTCGCGCAGCACCTCGACCAGTACTCCGCCGAGCCCGACCGTCACCGTCGGCCCGAACAGCTCGTCGTGCACGGCCCCGACGACCATCTCGACGCCCCGCTCGACCATCTGGCAGACCAGGACACCGTCCAGAGTCACGTCCTCGTAGCGGGCGATGTCGGTCAACTCGCGGTAGGCGTCCCGTACCTGGCTGGCGGAGGTCAGCCCGATCTTCACGAGGCCCAGCTCGGTCTTGTGGGCGATCCTGGCGCCGGACGCCTTCATCACGACCGGGTAGCCCACCAGGCCCGCCGCCCGGACGGCCGCCGCCGCGCTGGTCACCAGCTGCTCGCGCGGCACCCGGATCCCGTACGCCCGCAGCAGCTGCTTCGCCGCGTGCTCGCTGAGCTGCTGGCCCGGGCGCATCAGAGCCTGGGCCTTGCGGAAGGAGGGCGAGGGGGTGCGCGGGGCCTCGTCGAAGGGGGAGCGGTAGCCGCTGACGAAGCGGTGGTGGTCGAGGTAGGCGCGGACCGCGGTGATGCAGTTGCCGACCGTGCGGAAGGTGGCCACCCGGGAGGAGCCGAGCAGGACCTCGCGGTAGGCCGGCTCGGTGCCGACGGGCGAGCCCCACACCACGCACACCAGCTTGTCGGTCTGCTCGGCCGCGTCCACCAGGTCCCGCACCAGCCGGTCGCTCAGCGGCGGGAACGGCCCGGTCACCGGGCAGATCAGCACCCCGACCGACGGGTCGGCGAGGATCGCGTCGATGATCTTCCGGCCGCGCCAGTCGCCGACCGGGTGGCCGCCGTTGTCGACCGGGTTCGCGACGCTCAGGAACTCCGGTATCCACTGGTGCAGTTCGGCCTGCTTGGCCTCGGAGAGGGCGGGCAGGTGCAGGCCCGCCTCGGTCGCCAGGTCGGCGAAGTGGGCGCCGGTGCCGCCGGAGATCGAGTACACCACGACCCCTTCGGCGCGCGGCGGCCTCGCGCGGGCCAACAGGGCGGCGGTGTCCTGGAGTTCGTCGAGGCCGTCGACGCGGATCACGCCGTACTGCCGCATCGCCGCGTCCACCACCGCGTCGGCGCCGGTGAGTTTGCCGGTGTGGGAGGCGGCCGTACGGGCGCCGGTCTCGGTGCGGCCGACCTTGACCGCGACCACCGGGACCTTGCGGCGGGCGGCCCGGTCGGCGGCGAGCAGGAAGGAGCGGCCGTCCTTGAGGCCCTCGACGTAACAGGCGATCGCGCCGACCTCGGGGCGCTCGGCGAACCAGGAGAGGAAGTCGGCGGTCTCCAGGTCGGCCTCGTTGCCGGTGGGCGCCCAGTGGGTGAGGCGGATGCCGAGTTCCTGGAGGGCGTAGACCGGGCGGCCCTGGTGGCCGGACTGGGTGATCAGGGCGATGCCGGGTCCTTCGAGATCCTCGCGGAAGGAGGAGAAGGCGTTCAGGTTGGTGTTGGGGCCCAGCAGCCGTATCCCGGACTCGGCCACGGCGGCCGCGAGCCGTTCCTGCGCGGCCGCCCCCTGCTCGCCGGTCTCGGCGAAGCCGGAGGCGAAGACCACCGCGAACTTCACCTTGGCCTCGGCCAGTTGCTCGATCACCGGCAGCGGGTCCGCGACCAGCAGGACGGCCAGGTCGACCTGCTCGGGCAGGTCGGCCACGGAGGTCACGCAGGGGATGCCGAAGACGGCCGGGCGGGTCGGGTGCACCGGGTGCAGCCGGGCCCCGACCCGTCCCGCCCAGTCGATCAACTGCCGGGTGACACCGGTGTTCGGGCGCCCCTCGGCGTCCGAGGCGCCGATCACGGCGACCGACTCCGGCCGGAAGAAACGGTCCAGATCGGGGACGTCCGTATACAGCGGGCGGCCGCCGACGTCGAGGTCGTCGACGTCGGCGGGCCTGCCGTGGACGGCGGGTCCGGGTTGCTCGCCGCACGCGATGACCCGGGCCCGGCGGGAGTCGGTGGTGAGGGTGCCGTGGGTTGATCCAAGCATCGGTCCGCCCGCTCCTGTGTGACAGCGCTAATAACTGACGCTCTGTCAGATTACAGAACTGACGCCATGTCAGGAACCGTTGAGGACTGAAATCAGTGGGGCGACTCGTTCATTGGCTGCGAGTCAGTGAAACAAACAGCACTGTCTGCTTCGAGTCGGTCACGCAGGGCGGGTCCTGTGAAGGTTTTCAGGGTTACCTTGCAGGGGAATGGCCTGTTTGTCGTGCCATGGAGGGGCGGTTCTACGACAAACTCCATGTGCATCCACCCAGATACTGTTCTCGAAAACAGACATGGTTGTATGGTTCTTGGGGAGAGGAGGCGGGACGACGTCTCCTCTCTTTTTGTCGAGTCGTACTGAGCAAGGGGCATGTGCGATGCAGAAGCGGTCGCGGTCGACCCGTCAGGCACTTGTGGCTGCCGCGGTGGAACTCGTCGCGAACGGGCGGATCACCGACGCCGGACTGGTCAACATCTGTAACACCGCCGGGGTCAGCCGGGGCGCGCTCTATCACCACTTCTCGTCCATCGCGGAGTTGGTGGCGGAGGTCCACGCCCAGGCTCGGGGGCGGGTCGCCGCGCTGGCCGAGGAGTGCTTCGAAGGGCCGGGAACCGATGCGCCGGCGCGCTTCAGCATCGCCCTCGGCAAGGCCTTGGCGGAGGACCAACTGGTCCGTGCGGGACTGAAGTTGGCTGCCGACGGCACGGACGACCCACCGCGACTCCGGGAGGAGACGTTGGACGGGTTGCGCGAGCGCATCCTCGCCGACGCCCCCGACAGTCCCGAGCGTCAGGTGCTGGCGGACCTCGCCGTCGTGGTCACCGCGGGGCTGGAGTCGCTCGGGTACGCCGACGCGGTCTGGTGGAGCCCCGAGCGCGGCCGGCGCGTCTGGGACAGGGTCCTGCCGCTCATGGCGGGCGCGGGCGAGGGGAGCGAGGGGCCGGGAACGAGAGCCGCCCCCGTGGACCCCTTTCCGTCGCAACCGCCCAAGCGCACGATCCCGGGGCCCCGCGCGGGGCGTATCGAGCCTGCTTAGGGGGTCGGTCGGTGAAGCCGGACGGGCCTCGGGCGACGGTGGGCGGGGGCAGGTGCGGCCGGCCGGGGCGGGTTTCGGCGGGATGCGCCGCCGCCAGACCCCTGGCGACGGGCCGCCCGGCCGCTGCGGACAGCAGCCGGGCGGCCCGGCGGCTTTCGGGACTCATGCATCCCTCGACCGCCGGGGCTCCGGCTGTCGGGGGGCGACTCCTGACCGGGTCGGCGGGCAAGGACTTCCGCTGGAGGCTCCCCGGCCCGTGTTACGCGGCGGACGCCGGATCGGCGTCGGTGGAGGGCGGGGGCGGGGGCGGAGTGATGCGCAGATTGCCGATCATGCCGGGGCCGACCATGGCCGGGAGCAGGAGACGCCACATCGTGGTGATGCGCTCGGGCAGGTCCTTGCGGTCCGTGTAGACCTGCGACATCACCTGCATGCCGGTGAACGTCCCGACGATCATGGTGGTGGCCTCACCCAGGTCGAGGCCGGGCAGGATCTCGCCCTGGGCGCGGGCCTGCTCCAGCAGTTGCCGGATGGCGGCACTGGACTGGTCGTAAGGCGTGTTGAGCGGACGCGGGAAAGACGTCTTCTCCACGGCCAGCCGCACACTCGCCCGCAGGACCGGGTCGTGCTGGAGCCGCTGGGCGAAGGCGAAGGTCAGATCGATGATCGCCTGGAAGCGGGTGGAGTGCTCCGGGACGACGAGGGCCTCGCTGTGCGCTTCGAGCAGCGCCACGGCGATCGCTTCCTTGGAGGGGAAGTGGTGGTACAGGGCGCCACGGGTCAGGCCGCTGCGGGCAAGGATCTCGTTCGTGCTCGCGGCGTCGAAGCCGCGCAGGTCGAACACCTCGGCGGCGGCCTCCAGGATCGCTTGCCGCGATCGCGTCCCGCGTTCCTGTTTTGCCATGTACTCGATCCTTGCGCTCGCTCGACCATGAAATTGTACCGACCTGTCTGCATACTATGGCAAGGCCGGCGGCGAGTCAGCGCGTCGCGGGACCGGGTCGGGGCCCGGTGCCGAGGGGTGTCGGCGCCGGGCGCCCGGTCTCTTCTCAAGGGTTGCCCAGGCGGAAACCGACGCCCCGGACCGTGACGATCCAGTTGCTGGAGCCGAGCTTGCCGCGCAGGCTGCTGACATGGGTGTCGATGGTGCGGCCCTTGTGCGACCAGGCGTCGTCCCAGACCTGTGTCATCAGCTGCCGCCGTGAGACGACGGCACCCGGCTGCATCGCCAGCAGGTGCAGCAGGTCGAACTCCTTGCGGGTGAGGTCCACCGGGCAGCCGTGCAGGGTGACCTTGCGGGTGACCGCGTCGATGCGCATCGGGCCGTACTCGATGGTCCGTGCCGTCTGCGAGGGCCGTACCCGACGCATCACCGCGCCGATCCGGGCCAGCAGTTCATGGAAGCCGTAGGGCTTGACCATGTAGTCGTCCGAGCCGGCCTGGAGCCCGAGGACGCGGTCGAGTTCGCTGCCGCGTTCGGTCACGGCGATGATCGGGGTGTCGCTCGTCGCCCGGATGCCCCGGCAGACCTCCAACCCGTCGAGGTCGGTCAGGTCGAGGTCGAGCAGGATCAGGTCGGCCTGGTGGTGGACCTGGAGCGCCTGGCTCCCGGTGGCCACGCTCTCGGCGCGATAACCGCGTCGGATCAGGTCCTGGACCAGGGCCTTCGCGGAGCGTTCCTCGTTCTCGACGACCAGGATGCGCAGCGCCGGGTGTTCCACGGGGACGTGCACCCGTGGGGCGCCCGGGTGGGTGGGCTGGGGCGCGGTGTGGTGCCGCGCGGTGTGGGATTCGGGTAGGTCCGCTACCTGCCGGTTCATCTGTTCCCCCTGTACTCGGGCCGTCCTGACCGCCCTGCCAGATGTTCAAGTGGAGATCCAGGTACTCCGGGAAGATACCAAACAGACTTGTCTGATTGTCAATGTGCGCTCGCGGGGTGAGAGTGGTAGCGCCCAAGTGCTGTCTGAGCTGCCAAGACAATGGTTTTGCCGCATATGTTCGGGCCGATTCACCTGGTCGCGGACCGGTGGTCGTTGCCGTAATCTTTGGCAATAACAGGCAAAGTAGCCTGCTGACTCGATGTCGTTGGGTGATACATCCATTACGGACAGGATGTGTCACGCGCCACATCGCGGCGGGGCGCGGTTGTGAAGGCATGTGCCGAAGTTTTTACTTGATTTACCCAACAGACCTGTCTGTATTTTATGGATTGGTCAACGGGGGGCCGCTGCGCAGCATGCAGCACTCAGCTCCTCCCTGCTCAAAAACAGACGGGAGCTCACCAGCATGACCGCAACGCTCGACCACGCAGACTCGGGGCTGACCACGATCGTCCCGCGCCAGTACGTCCACCGCGCCGCTGTCTCCGAGGTTCTGCTCACCGGTTGGCGTCCGGCCGCTCAGGCCGACACCTTCGACGTGCGGGCCCAATGGCCGCGCGGGCACGCTCTGTTCGCCCAGTCGGGCGGCTACCAGGATCCGATGCTGTTGATCGAGTCGGTCAGGCAGATCGGCTCACTGCTCGCACACGCCGAGTTCGACGTTCCCCTGGGGCACCAGTTCCTGATGCGGTTCATAGGGTTCACCGCCACGAGGGACATGTTCGTTGCGACGCCCGCTCCCACTGAGGTCGAACTGCACACGGTGTGCCGTGATGTCGTCCGCCGCGGCAAGGTCCTCGCCGGTATGCGCTACGACGTGACGGCGACCGTCGACGGCGTGGCCCTGGCGACCGCCGGAGCGGCCTTCAACTGCACGGGCCCAGGTGTCTACAAGCGTCTGCGGGGGGAGCGCCCGACCCGCGCGGTCCGGCTTCCGGGCCTCCCGATAAACCCGGCCCTGGTCGGTCGTACCAGCCCGGACCACGTGGTCCTCTCCGAGGCCACGGGTGGCTTCGGCAACCGCTGGGAACTGCGCGTCGACTGCGGTCACCCGATCTTCTTCGACCACCCGGTCGACCATGTCCCCGGCATGGTGCTCCTGGAGGCGGCCCGGCAGGCCGCGCACGCCGCCACCGGCATGCCCGACGCTCTCGTCCTGAACGTGGACAGCTCCTTCGACCGGTACGCCGAACTCGACGAGCCGTGCTCCATCGAGGCGGACCCGGTCGGCGTCGACGACACCGGCGACGTACAGGTGCGGGTGCGCGGGCTCCAGTGCGGGCAGACCGTCTTCACCGCCCGCCTCACCCTGCGGACCCGCACCAGGTGAACATCGCTGTCACCGGCGCGGCCGGCTTCGTCGGGAGCCATGTGGCCCGTGAAGCCGCCCGCGCCGCAGGGGAGTTGACCCTGGTGTCGCATCGCAGGCAGGCGACACCTCCGGGCGCCGGCGGGGTCCGCGGCATCCGCGCGGACCTGGCCGAACCGGGCTCCCTGCGCGGACTGTGCGACGGGGTCGATGTCCTGCTGCACTGCGCCTCGCGGATCGGCGGCCCACCCGAGACCGTCGAGGCCGTCAATGCGCGGGGCACCGCGGCCCTCGTGGCCGAGGCGCGTCGCGCGGGCGTGTCCCGGATCGTCTACCTCAGCACTGCCTCCGTCTACGGACGCGGCACCTACCGCGGCACCCGTCCCGGAGAGGCGGTGCGCGCCCCGGGCTCTCCGACGTCCCGGACGCGGGTCGAGGCCGAGGACGCCGTCCTGGCTGCAGGCGGGATCGTCGTACGCCCGCACCTGGTGTACGGACGCGGCGACGACTGGGTGGTGCCCGGACTGGTCCGGCTGCTGGAGGTCCTTTCCGCCGTCCCGACCCGGTGGCACACCGAGCACTCCGTCATCGGGGTCTCCGCACTGGCCGTGCTGCTCGTGGAGTTGGGGCTCGCCCCGGCATCCGGACTGACCTCGTCCGTCTATCACGCCGCATATCCCACCCCGGTCACGGCGTCCGCGCTGCTCCGGGCCGTGGCCGGCTGCATGGTGCAGCCGCCGCCGACGCGGGACCTGGGGACCGACCGGGCCAGGGAGCTGGTGACGGGGCAGGCGGGTGCCACGCACGCGCTGGACATGCTCGCCACCGACCACTGGTTCGACAGCACGGCGGTCTGGTCCGACCTGGGCCGGACGCCCGACCGGTCCGGGCAGGCCGACCTCGCCCGGCTGCGGGAGTGGTACCCAGGCTGATCCCGCGTTCCCCGCTCCTCTCACCCCCCCACCGATTCAGCACCGTCCCAAGGAATGGCACCCATGGAATACACCAGGCTCGGCCGCAGCGGACTGTCCGTGTCCCGACTCGTGCTCGGCACGATGAACTTCGGGACCCAGACGTCCGAGGCCGACAGCCACGCGATCATGAACCGTGCCCATGAGCACGGCATCAACTTCTTCGACACGGCGAACGTCTACGGCACCCGACCGGGGGAGACCTCGACCGAGGGGATCATCGGCCGGTGGTTCGCCGAGGGCGGCGGCCGCCGTGAGAGGACCGTGCTGGCCACCAAGGTCTATCTGCCCACGGGTGGATGGCCCAACGAGTCGTTCCTTTCCGCGCTGAACATCCGGCGCGCCTGCGAGGACTCGCTCAAGCGGCTCGGTACCGACCACATCGACGTGTACCAGATGCACCACATCGACCGGGACACGCCGTGGGAGGAGATCTGGGAGGCCTTCAGCGTCCTGCGGCAGCAGGGCAAGGTCCTCTACTTCGGGTCCTCCAACTTCGCCGGCTGGCACATCGCGCAGGCCCAGGAGGCCGCTCGCTCACGGCACTTCCTCGGACTGGTCAGTGAACAGTCGATGTACAACCTGATGACCCGCTGGGTCGAGCTGGAGGTGCTGCCCGCGGCCCGGCACTACGGACTGGGCCTGATCCCCTGGGGGCCGCTGCACGGCGGAGTGCTCAGCGGTGTCCTGCGCAAGCAGAAGGAGGGCGGTTCCTCCCGGGGCAGCACAGGGCGCTCCGTCGGCGTGCTCGCCCAGCACCGCGACACCGTCGAGGCCTACGAGAAGCTGTGCGCCGACATCGGGGAGGACCCGGCGCACGTCGGACTGGCGTGGCTGCTGGCCCAGGAGGGCGTGACCGGGCCCATCATCGGACCACGCACCGTCGAGCAGCTCGACGGCTCGCTGCGCGCACTGACGGTCCGCCTCGACGACACCACGCTGGCCCGGCTGGACGAGCTGTTCCCCCCGCCCGGCCCGAACGGGGCCAGGCCCGCGCCCGAGGCGTACGCCTGGTGAGCACGCGCTCCTGTTGAACCGCGTCGTGGAGGCACCCGCCTCCACGACGGCACCGGCGCCCCTCTCCAGGCCGGCACCGGCACCCGCTCGATCACGGCACCGGCCGCGCCGGTTCACGAAGGTTTGTAGCGGGCTGTCTTGAACGCTGAAGTGGCGCCTGGGGAGGCTGGCCCACGTATCCGTTCTCTCTGCAGAAGTGAGGCATCGTGCGCAAGGTGCTCATCGCCAACCGTGGCGAAATCGCTGTCCGCGTGGCCCGGGCCTGCCGGGATGCCGGTATCGCGAGCGTGGCCGTGTACGCCGACCCGGACCGGGACGCTCTGCATGTCCGCGCCGCGGATGAGGCGTTCGCCCTGGGCGGTGACACTCCGGCCACCAGCTATCTCGATATCGGGAAGGTGTTGGGGGCCGCGCGTGAGGCGGGCGCGGACGCGGTCCATCCGGGGTACGGGTTCCTCTCGGAGAACGCCGAGTTCGCGCAGGCGGTCCTGGACGCGGGTCTGATCTGGATCGGCCCGCCGCCGCAGGCGATCCGTGACCTGGGTGACAAGGTGGCCGCCCGGCACATCGCCCAGCGCGCCGGGGCCCCGCTGGTGGCCGGCACCTCCGACCCGGTCTCCGGCGCCGAGGAGGTCGTGGCCTTCGCCCAGGAGCACGGCCTGCCGATCGCGATCAAGGCGGCCTTCGGCGGTGGCGGACGCGGCCTGAAGGTCGCCCGCACCCTGGAGGAGGTCCCCGAGCTGTACGACTCGGCGGTGCGTG